>JAEMSV010000020.1 GCA_016462625.1 Solirubrobacteraceae bacterium
AAGCGCGAGGGGCAGAAGTACGCCGGCCTGCGCATCCTGAACAAGTGACGAAGAAACTCGTCCTCGCGGTCATCGATGGGTGCAAGCCCTCGATGCTGCGGCGGGCGATCGACACCGGCCGGGCGCCCGCGCTCGCCGCCATCGCCCAGCGCGGCACGAATGTCGACGCGTGCGTCGCCGCGTTCCCCAGCGTCACGCCCGTATGCGCCGCGGCGATCGCCACCGGGACGCTCCAGGACGTCCACCACATCCCGTCGATGAACTGGTACTCGCGCCGTGAGGGGCGCTACGTCGAGTACGGCTCGAGCTTCGCCGCGTCGTGGAAGTTCGGGCTCGGGAAGCAGCTCACCGACACCGTCTACAACATGAACGCCGAGCACCTGAACCCGAAGGCGCTCACCGTCTTCGAGGCGCTCGACGACCAGGACGTCCGCACGGCCGGCACGACGTACCTGATGTACCGCGGGCGGCACGAGCACCGGCCGAGCAAGGAGTTCGCGCTGAGCCGGGTCGCGACGTCGACCTTCTTCCGCAAGCCGATCCTCGGCCCGCGTGAGTTCTTCTACGCCGACCTGTTCGCCAGCCAGGTGACGGGCTGCTTCAGCCAGATGGGGATGCCGGGCGTGCGCGACCAGCACACGGGCTGCGTCGGCGCGTACCTCGCAGAGCACGACCTGTTCGACTTCATGCTGTTCAGCCTCCCCGACAACGACGCGCACTCGCACAAGCATGGGCCGCACGCCCAGGTGCAGTCGATCGCGGCGGCCGATCGGCAGCTGGAGCGCCTCTTCCACGCCGCCGGTGGGACCGACGCGTTCCTCGACCAGCACGCGGTGATCGTCGTCGCCGACCATTCCCACGCGCCCGTGGAGGCGACGATCGACCTCGCCGGGCCGGTCGCCGCGAACTGGGAGGTGCTCCGCCCATCTGGCGCGCGCTCGGCCGATGCCGAGGTCGCGGTCTGCCCCGCGTCGCGCTCGGCGATGCTCTACCTCCTGCAGCCGGGCGCACGCGACGAGGCGCTGCCCGGGCTGATCGCCGCCGCACGCGAGCCCGACGGCGTCGACCTCGTCATGTGGCGCGACGGCGAGGAGGCCGTGATCGCCGGCGAAGGCGGCGAGCTCCGCTTCGCGCCCGGCGACGACGTGACCGACGAGCGGGGCCGCTCGTGGACGCTCCACGGCGAGCCCGGGGCGCTGCAGTCCGAGATCGCCGGTGGCCGGATCGAGAACCGCGTCTACCCCGACGCGCTCAGCCGCGTGTGGGCGGCGCTGACCTGCCCGACGAGCGGCGACGTGCTGCTCAGTGCCTCCCCCGGCTGGGAGTTCCCCGACTGGGGCGGACAGGCGCACGTCGGTGGCGGCAGCCACGGATCGCTGCACCGCGTCGACAGCGAGGGCGCGCTGCTCTACAGCGGCGTCAACGCCGGCGGCGTGCTGTCCGCGCGCGAGGACGACGGGGCCTGGTCGATCACGGACATCGCCCCGATCGTCGTTGCCCACTTCGGCGCAAGGTAGCCTTCCCGGACTCTGATGGCGGCCCCGACCACCACCACGCCGGTCCACCTCCGCGTCCGCGCGGGCATGAGCAAGCCGCATAACTGGTTGCAGCTCGTCCGGTTCGCCGCGGTCGGCGCGTCGGGCTACATCGTGAACCTGCTGACGTTCGCGATCCTGGTCCACAGCGCCGGGCTCGACTACCGCCTGGCTGCGACGGGGGCGTTCCTCGTCGCGGTCACGAACAACTTCCTGTGGAACCGCCGCTGGACGTTCCGGGCGCGCGACGGCCATCGCAACACGCAGGCGGCGCGCTTCCTGTCGGTCAGCGTCCTGGCGTTCGCGTTCAACCTGCTGGTGCTGTGGCTGTTCGTCGACCACGCCGGCGTCCCGGAGGTCCCCGCGCAGGCGGCCGCGATCGTCGCCGCCACGCCCCTGAGCTTCATCGGCAACAAGCTCTGGAGTTTCGCCAGGTGAGCCGGGCGGCCGCGTTCTTCGCGGCCGTGGTCGTCGCCCTCCTGGGATTCGCGGCGACCCCCGCGGCCGCGAACGACCTCCGCTCGCCGCCTGGCCTCGACGAACGCGCGCCGGGGTATCAGCGCACCGAGCGCCAGGTCCTCAAGATCGCCGACGCACTTCCCGCGGTCCAGGACGCGCGCCGGGAGGTCAAGCGCTCCACCCGCAGCGCGTTCCTCAAGCCGGTCAACCGTTGGCAGGTCAGCTACTACGACAGCGCCAAGGACGGCAAGGGCGAGATCGCCCAGGTCCAGATCGACGACGCGACCGGCGCGGTCCTCGAGACGTGGACGCGGTACAAGGTCCCGTGGACGATGGCCCGCGGCTACGACGGCGCGTTTGGGCGGAAGGTCAACTCGCCGTGGGTCTGGATTCCGCTGGCGATCCTCTTCGTCCTGCCCTTCTTGGACTGGCGCCGGCCGTTCCGGATGCTGCACCTCGACCTGCTGGTGCTCACGGGGTTCAGCCTCGCGTACCACGAGTTCAACGTCGGGGACATCGATACGGCGACGCCGCTGACGACGCCGCTGCTCGCGTACGTGCTGTTCCGCATGCTCTGGATCGGGCTGCGCCCGAAGGACACCGACCGGCCACCCGACCGGCCCCTGCCGCTGCTGGTCCCCGCCCTCTGGCTGGGGGTCGCCGCGGTCTTCCTGCTGGGGTTCCGGCTGGGTCTGAACCTCATGAGCTCGAACGTCATCGACGTCGGCTACTCGGGCGTGATCGGGGCGAACAAGCTCGCGAACGGCTTGCCGCTGTACGGGCACTTCCCGTCGGACAACGCGAGCGGGGACACGTACGGCCCGATCAGCTACCTGCTGTACGTGCCGTTCGAGCAGATCCTCGGGTGGAGCGGGAAGTGGGACGACCTCCCCGCGGCGCACGGGGCGGCGCTGTTCTTCGACCTCCTGTGCGTCGGGCTGGTGTTCCAGGTCGGGCGCCAGCTGCGCGGCAAGGCGATGGGGATGGCTCTCGCGTACGCGTGGGTCGCGTTCCCCTTCACGACCTTCGCCACGAGTACGAACGCGAACGACGCCCTGCCCGCCGCGCTCGTGCTCGCCGCCATCGTCGCCGCGACGAGTCCCGGCGGGCGCGGCGTGCTCATCGGCATGGCGGGGATGACGAAGCTCGCGCCGCTCGCGCTGATCCCCCTGTTCGCGACCTACCGCTGGAAGGGTGATCGTCCACGCACGATCCTGCTCTTCACGCTCGGCCTGTTCATCACGCTGGTCCTGTCGGCGGCCATCGCGCTCCTGCACGGCGGGTCGCTGCGCGACTTCTACGACGCAAGCCTCGGGTTCCAGGCCGGGCGCAAGTCGCCGTTTACGCCGTGGGGCCTGTATGAGGGGCTGGACTCCGTGCAGACCGTCGTCCAGGTGCTGGGCGTCGCGCTGGGCGTGGCCGTCGCGTTCCTCCCAAGACGGCAGGACGTCGTCGGGCTCGCCGCGCTGTCGGCCGCCGTGCTCGTCGCGCTGCAGCTCGGGCTCGGCTACTGGTTCTTCCTGTACGTCGTCTGGTGGGTCCCGCTCGTGATGATCGCGCTGCTCGGCCGGGATGGTGAGCCCGAATGGCGCTGAGTCGCCTCGCGCCGTACGCCGCACTGACCGTCGGCTTCGCGCTGCTAGCGACGATCCTCGGCCCGCTCTCGGACACGCGCGTCAGCGATCTGTACCTCTACGGGCAGTACGCGCAGCTGCTGCACGACGGACAGCTGCCGTACCTCGACTTCGGATTTGAGTACCCGCCGCTCGGGATCGTCCCCATCGCGGTGGCGAGCCTTGCCGGACACGGCGACGGGGGGACGGGCGGCGGGTTCGACTGGCTCTTCGGCGGGTCGATGCTCGTGTGTGCGCTGGCCGGCCAGTGGGCCGCCGCGGCGCTCGCGCGGGAGACGGCCGGACAGCGGGCCGAGACAACGGTCGCGTGGCTGATGGCAGCCCAGCCGGTGCTCATCGGCGCCTCGCTGCGCACGCACTTCGACCTGCTGCCGGTCGCGGTCACGGTCTTCGGACTGCTGCTGCTGGTCCGCGAGCGGCCGGTGGCGGGGATGGCGGCACTGGCGATCGGGACCATGATCAAGCTGTTCCCCGCGATCCTCGCCGTGGCCGCTGTCGTGTGGCTCGTCGGCCGCGGCCAGGCGAGAGCGGCGGTGCGCGGCGCGGCCGCCTTCTCGGCGATCGTGCTCATCCTCGCGCTCCCGTTCGCCGGCGACGGGCTGATCGACATGCTCCGCTTCCACCTCGAGCGGCCCGTGCAGATCGAGTCGACGCCCGCGACGCTCCTCTTCGCGTCGGGCGGCTCGGAGGTCACCGGGACCAACCTGCGCCCGGACCGCTTCAAGTCCAACGGGTTGGACGGCGGCTCGGCCCACCTCGTGGGGACGCTCTTCGCCCTGCTGCAGATCGCGGCGATCGTGGCCGCCGTGGCCCTCGCGTTCCGCCGGCCGGACGGCCGCTGGCTCGGCCTGTGCTGCATCGCTGCGCTCCTCGCCTTCATTGCGCTCGGCAAGGTCCTGTCGCCGCAGTACATGATCTGGCTCGCGCCGTTCGCCGCCCTCGCGTGGGTGTGGGGCGAACGCGCGGTCGCGGCGATGTGCGCGGGCGCGATCGCGCTGACCTCGGTGTGGTTCCCGAACAGCTATCTCGCCCTCGTGCAGGAGGCCGACTGGGTGATCTGGACGGTCGCCCTGCGCAACGCGCTGCTCGTCGGCGCGCTGCTCACGCTGCTGGTCCGCTTGAGCGTCAGCGCGCCAAGCACGGCGGATTCGGATGCCCGTGTCGATTCCGTCGTCGCCCGTTCGTCACCCGGGTAAAGCAACCTCCGACCAGAAGGAGACGCACCATGCGCTTCATGCTCTTCATGTACCCGAATCTCAAGGACGACGAGTGGGACGCGGACCTCCCGCTGGAGGACGTCTCGGCGATGCAGAAGTACAACGAGTCCCTCGTGCAGGCCGGTGTCCTGCTGGCAGGCGACGGCCTCCATCCCGCCTCGGCCGGCGCGCGTGTGCGCAACGTGGACGGGACAAACGTCGTCACGGATGGACCCTTCGCGGAGGCGAAGGAGGTCGTCGGCGGCTACTGGATCCTGGACGTCAAGACGCCGGAGGAAGCCAAGGAGTGGGCGTCCCGCGTGCCGCTGGGCGAGGGCGACTTCGTCGAGCTCCGCCGGGTCTTCGAGATGGAGGACTTCTCCGAGGAGATCCAGCAGGCGGCTGCGCTCTCCTCCGAGCCGCCCGAGCAGACCGTCTCGCAGAAGTGAGCCACGCCGCCGTCGAGGCGGTCTGGCGGATCGAGTCCCCTCGGCTGATCGCCGGCCTCGCGCGCATGACGCGCGACGTCGGCATCGCCGAGGACCTCGCCCAGGACGCCCTGGTCGCTGCGCTCGAGCGGTGGCCGCGCGACGGCGTCCCCGACAACCCCGGCGCGTGGCTGATGACCACCGCCAAGCACCGGGCGATCGACCTCATCCGCCGCTCGCAGCGCGGGCGGGACAAGGAGGAGGAGCTCGCGCGGACTCTCACGCTGAGTGCGCCGGTGCGCCACGAGGAGGAGGGCGCGGACCTGTTGCGCCTGATCTTCACCTGCTGCCATCCGTCGCTCTCGCGCGAGGCGCAGGTCGCCCTCACGCTGAAGCTCGTCGGAGGCCTGACGACGCCCGAGATCGCGCGCGCGTTTCTCGTCCCCGAGGCGACGGTCGCGCAGCGGATCGTCCGCGCCAAGCGCACGCTCACGGCGGAGCGCGCCGGCTTCGAGGCTCCCGATCCCGGCGAGCTCGATGCGCGCACGGTCGCGGTGCTCGAGGTCATCTACCTGATCTTCAACGAGGGGTACTCGGCGACGGCCGGGGATGACTGGCTGCGGCCCGAGCTGTGCGCCGACGCGCTGCGCCTCGGGCGCGTGCTGGCCGGCCTGGCGCCGCGCCGAGGTTCACGGACTCGTCGCGCTCATGGCGCTGCAGGCGTCGCGGACCCGCGCGCGGACCGCGCCCGACGGCGCACCTGTCCTCCTCGACGAGCAGGACCGCGCGCGCTGGGATCCGCTGCTCATCCGGCTGGGCCTCGAGGCGCTGACGCGGGCCGAGGCGCTCGAGGCCCAGCGCGGGCCGTACACGCTGCAGGCCGCGATCGCGGCGTGTCACGCGCAGGCCCACCGCGCTGAGGACACCGACTGGATGCGGATCGCCGTGCTCTACGCGGAGCTCGTGCAGCGCACGCAGTCGCCGGTCGTCGAGCTCAACCGCGCCGTGGCCGTCGGGCGCGCGGTGGGTCCCGAGGCCGGGCTGCAGATCGTCGAGGCGCTCGTCGCGTCGGACACGCTTGCGGACTACCACCTGCTGCCGAGTGTGCGGGGGGACCTGCTGGAGCGGCTGGGCCGTGACGAGGAGGCGCGCGCGGAGTTCGCGCGCGCAGCCGCGCTCACGGGCAACGCCCGCGAGCGGGAGATGCTGGAGGAGCGCGCTAGCTCCGAGCGGCCGGATCCATCCACATGACCTCCCAGTGGTGACCGTCCGGATCGTGGAAGCTGCGGCCGTACATGAAGCCATGGTCGATCGGATCCTGGGCGGGCGCGCCACCGTTGGCCAGCGCGGCGTCGGCGAAGCGGTCGACCTCCGCCCGGTCCTCTGCGGACAGGCACAGGATCGATCCGGTCGAGGTCGCGACGTCCGTGACGGGCTTGGTCGTGAACTCGGCGAACCGATCCCGGGCGAGGAACATCACGGAGGCCTGGTCGGACAGCGTCATGCAGGCGCACGATTCGTCGGTGAACTGCTCGTCGAACACCAGGCCGAGCGTGCCGAAGAAGCGCATCGAGCGCCGCAGATCGGCAACAGGGAGATTGATGAAGACGAGGCGCGGCTGCGCGGCCATGGTCCCTCCGGACAGGTCGGTGGTCGAAGAGGTAGACCGGAATGTCCTCTGAAACTCATCGCCCGGTTGCGCTGCACGCCTGCGGGGGTAGGCTCACGCACGTGGCCCCCGAGACCCTCGATCCGCAGCGCGCCGACGTCGACGAGCAGCTCGAGCGCCACCGCGTCGAGCTCACGGGCTACTGCTACCGGATGCTCGGCTCCGCGCCCGACGCCGAGGACGCGGTGCAGGAGACGCTCACCCGCGCGTGGCGCAACATCGACCGCTTCGAGGGCCGCGCCGCGCTGCGCACGTGGCTGTACAAGATCGCGACGAACGTCTGCTTCGACTCGCTGTCTGCGTCGCAGAAGCGCGCCATGCCGATCGACATGGGCCCGGCTGCGTCGGCCACCGGCCCGCTGGACCCGCCGCTCGGCGAGACGGTCTGGGTCGGGCCGGCACCGGACGCGATGGTGCTCGACGGCAACGGCGACCCGGCGCAGCTGGCCGAGGCGCGCGAGTCCGTGCGGCTCGCGTTCATCGCCGCCCTCCAGCATCTGCCGCCGCGCCAGCGCGCGGTCCTCATCCTGCGCGACGTCCTGCGCTGGCGCGCGAGCGAGGTCGGCGACCTGCTGCACCTCAGCGTCGCCGCCGTGAACAGCGCGCTGCAGCGGGCCCGCGCCACGCTCGCCTCGCGCGATCTCGAGATCGCCGAGCTCTCGACCGCCTCCATCGATCACGCGAGCCAGGAGCTGCTGGCCCGGTACATGGACGCGTTCGAGCGCTACGACATGGGCGCGCTCGCCGAGCTGCTGCACGAGGACGCGACCCAGTCGATGCCGCCCTATCCGATGTGGCTGCGCGGCCGCGACGAGCTGCTGACGTGGATGACCGGCGCGGGCGCCGAATGCGTGGGCTCGCGGCTCGTGCCGATCGACGTCAACGGGCAGGCGGGCTTCGCCCAGTACCGCGACGGCGGCCAGACGCCCTGGTCGATCCAGGTCCCCGTCTGGCGGGATGGCCGTGTGGTCGACATCACGTACTTCCTGGAGACCGACGGCTCGCTCTTCGCGCTGTTCGGCCTCCCGCCGAAGCTCTAGGGCTGCCTCAGCGGCTGAGCGTCCCCGGCTCGAGCACCGCCTCGATGCTGTCGGCCCGCCCGGGCTCCGAGCACCGGATCACGACGCCCATCAGCCACGGGTCCTCTTCGCTGGTGTCGAAGTGCTGCTTCATGTGGGTGACGAACCCCGCGACGGCTTGCTCCTTCTTCACGCCGATGACGCCACCGCGCGGGCCGGTCATCCCGACGTCGGTGATGTAGGCGGTCCCGCCGGGGAGCACGCGGAAGTCGTTCGTCGGGACGTGGGTGTGCGTGCCGACCACCGCGGTCGCGCGGCCGTCGAGGTGCCAGCCGAGCGCGATCTTCTCGCTCGTCGCCTCGGCGTGGAAGTCGACGAGCACGTGGTCGCACTTGTTCTTCAGCTCGTGCAGCGCGGCGTCGGCCTCGGGGAACGCGGGCCGGCCCGCCTGCAGGAACACGTTGCCGGAGAGGTTCACCACCCCGAGCCGCACGCCGTCGCGCTCGACGACGCATGTGCCGTGGCCGGGCTGGCTCTTCAGGTAGTTCGCCGGCCGGAGGATCTCGTCGTGCTCGTCGAGGTAGGAGAAGATCTCGCGGCGGAAGTACGTGTGGTTGCCGAGCGTGATCACATCGACGCCGTTGCGGAACAGCTCGTCGGCGATCTTCGGCGTGATCCCGAGACCACCTGCGCTGTTCTCGCCGTTGACCACCACGAACGTCGGCTCGAGCCGCTCGCGAAGGGTCGGCAGCAAGCCGAGCAGGGTACGTCGGCCGATCGAGCCGACGACGTCGCCGACGAAGAGGATGGTGGCGGCGCCGTCGCTCATGGCGCTGCATTGTCACGTACGCCGCCGCCGTAGGATGCCGCACGTGAGTTCCGCGCCTGCTCCCGACCGCGCCGCGACCCTGCGCGCGGAGGGGCTGACCAAGACGTTCGGCGCCCGGGAGGCCCTGCGCGACGTCACGTTCGATGTGGCCGCCGGCGAGCGCGTCGCGCTCATCGGACCCAACGGCGCGGGCAAGACGACGCTGCTCTCGCTGCTCGCGGGCCTGCAGCGCCCGACGTCCGGGACCGTGTCGCTGCCACCCCGGGAGATCGGGTGGGTGCCGCAGCAGGTCGCGGTCTACCGGCGGCTGTCGGTCCGCGAGAACCTGCGGCTCTTCGCGCGGCTCGAGAAGGTCGACGACATCGACGGCGCGGTCGACCGCGCGCTCGCCCTCACCGACCTCGCCGACCGCGAGCGGGACGAGCTCGGCACGCTCTCGGGCGGCAACCAGCAGCGGGTGAACATCGCGATCGGCCTGCTGGCCGATCCGCCGGTCCTCCTGCTCGACGAGCCGTCGTCGTCGCTTGACCCGCGTCAGCGCGCGGTGCTCTGGCAGTTCATCGAGGGGCTGGCGAAGTCCGGCACCGCCGTCGTGTTCGCCACGCACGAGATCGCCGAGGCGCAGCGTCACGCCGAGCGGATCCTCGTCCTCGCCGACGGCCAGCTGATCTTCGTCGGGACCGGCGACGAGCTGCGCGCCGCCGGCGGCACCGACGATCTCGAGGCCGCGTTCGTCGCCCTCCTGGAGGCGAAGGGTCACTAGTGCGCTGGCTCCTGCTCAAGGACCTGCAGATCCTGCGTCGCTCGCCGATGCTCGTCGGCCTGCTCGTGATCTACCCGATCCTGATCTCGCTGCTGATCGGGTTCGCGCTCTCGCGCGGGCCGGACAAGCCGAAGATCGCGTTCGTCAACGAGGTCCCCGACACGCAGCAGGTGATCAGCGTCGGCGGTGACCGCGTCGACATCGCGGGCTACAGCTCGCGCCTGTTCGAGCGCGTCGACCCCGTGCAGGTCGACTCGCGCGAGGAGGCGCTGAAGATGGTCGAGGACGGCGACGTCCTCGGTGCGCTCGTCATTCCCGAGGACGCCGCGAGCAAGCTGCAGAGCGCGGTGGCGCTCGGGGGCAGTGCGAACAAGCCGACGGTCGAGGTCCTCTACAGCGCGTCCGGCCCCCTCCAGGGCCAGCTCGTGCAGTCGCTCATCGACAGCACGCTCGCGGAGGCGAACGTCGCGATCGGTGAGCGGCTAACCGAGGTCGCGGCGGGCTACCTGAACATCCTGCTCACGGGCGGCTCGTTCTCGCTGCTGGGCCAGGACTTCGACATCCTCGGTCTCTCCGAGGCGGAGAAGATCCTCACCGCGCAGGCCGAGCAGCTGCCCGCGGGCTCGCAGGAGCGCGAGGACCTCGAGCGCGTCGCGCGGTTCGCGAAGCTGGCCGTCGACAACCTCGACTTCTCCGACGAGATCCTGTCGTCGATCAGCAACCCGATCGAGGTCAAGCAGACGCCGGTCGGCGGGAGCGCGGGCACGAGCCTCGAGTCGTTCGCGGTCGCCGCGTCGGTCGCGCTGTCGCTTATGTTCGTCTGCGTCCTGCTGGCGGCGGGCATGCTCGCGCTGGAGCGGGAGGAGCATGCCTACGGCCGGCTCGTGCGCGGCCTGGTCGGACGGTCCAAGCTCATCGTCGAGAAGATCGCGCTCGCGGCGCTGTGCGCGCTGCCGGTCGGGCTGATCATGCTCGTCGTCGTCGCGCTGCTCGCCGATCTGGACTGGGCCCGTGCGCCGCAATGGGTCCTCGGGATCCTGGCCGGCGGCTTGGCGTTCGGTGCGCTGGGCGTCGCGATCGGTGCGGTTGCGCGCGAGGTGCGCGCCGCGTCGCTGCTGGCGTTCCTGCTGTCGCTGCCGATCGCGTTCCTGGCGCTCGTGCCGGCCGGCACGGTCAACGACACGCTCTATGACGTGATCCGCATCGTGAGCGCCGCGTTTCCCTTCAAGCCCGCACTCCTCGCGATGGACGCGGCCCTGAACCAGAACGGCGACCTGTGGGCGCCGCTGGCGCATCTGCTCGCGCTGACCGCCGCGTACGCCGTGCTCGCCCGCGTGGCGCTGCGACGCTTCGGCTGACCGTTTGAGGACGTGCCGAGCGGGCACGTCCTGAGCATGGATCTCTTCACCCCGCTCCGACTCGGCGCCCGTGCAGCGGGCGCGACCATCGACGCCGCCGTGTGGATTCCGGGTGCGGTGGCCCGCGAGGTCGTCCATCGGCTCGCGACCCCGCATTCACCCAAGTCCGTCCCGCCGGCCGACGTGCCGGCCGCGGCGGATGTCCCGGCCGAGGCGGAGGAGGCGACGACCGAGCAGCCCGCGCCTCGTGTGCGTGCGCGGCGGTTCGCCCGGGCGTCCGAGCCGCAGTCCGTCACCCCGCTCTATCCGGCCGGCGCGAAGATCATCGACGACACGCCGCGGCTGGTCGCGAGCGACGGCCCGGCCGAGGGCGCCGGCGCGGAGGTGCACGTCGAGGAGCCGTGGGCGGGCTACGCCAAGATGACGGCCGCAGACGTCGTCGATCGGCTCACGGTTGCGGATCCCGCGGCGAAGGCGGTCGTCCGCCTGTACGAGCAGCAGCACAAGGCGCGAGAGACGGTCCTCGCCGCCGCCGGATAGCGCGGCGGCGCATTCGCTGGCACAATGCGCGGCATGCGTCGATGCATTCTGCTGGTGTGCGCGTTCGCGGGCGTCTTCTCGGCAACTGCAGAGGCCGCACTGCCGGACGGCACCCGCCCGGTGTCGCGGGAGCTCCGAGCGCTCGGCGTGTCGGTGACGTGGCCGCTCCGCTCCGCCGCCGCCCAGGTCATGCCGGGAACGAAGCTGCTCGTCGCGGTCCGTCAGCCGTCCGGGCGTCGAACCGTCCGGGTCGCGCTCTCCGAGGTGGACCGCACCGGGAGGACCAGCACGGTTGTCGGCGTGGCGCGGATCAAGCGTGGAACGGTGACCCTCACGGTGCCCCGGAAGTTCTCCGCGACCTACGCGCTCACGCTGCGCGTCGGCGCGCGGCACTACCGGTCATGGGTCTCGACGACCAAGACCGCGACCGAGGCGCCCGCGCCGGACACGCTTGTGCCCGGCGCCTCGACGCTCCCCGAAGACCCGCCGTCCTGTCCCCCCGTGGGAACCGCGGTGGCCTCGCTGACGCTCTCGGCGCCGGTCGTCCCCGCGGGCGGGACGCTCGGTTTCACGGCCCTGAATGAAGGCACGACCTGCCTGACCGGTGGCGCCGGCTATGGGCTCGAGCAGCGCGTCGGCGAGGGCTGGGTCGACGTCACGCCGAGCGACCCCGTCCCGGCGATCGCCTACATCGTCCGCCCGCAGGCGTCGCTGTCGCTGACGGCGAGGATCCCCCAGGAGACGGTGCCCGGCCGCTACCGCCTGGTGGTCACCCTGACGCCGATCGCGACACCGCTGACCGCGGAGTTCGACGTCACCGGCTGACCTCCGCAATGCCGTCCATGCAGATCCCCGCCCGCTTCAACGGCCCGCCGGGCTCCGGCAACGGCGGCTACAGCGCGGGTCTCCTCGCGGCGCACGTCGAGGCGCCGGCGGTCGAGGTGACGCTCCGCCTGCCCCCGCCGCTGGAGCGCCCGCTCGCGATCGAGCAGCGTGACGGCGCGACCGTCGCGCTCAATGGGGACGACGTCGTCCTCGAGGCCCGCCCAGTCGAGCTGGACCTCGACCCGCCCGCAGCACCGCCCCTCGACGATGCCGTCGCGGCCGATGAGGTCTCCCTCTTCCGCGACGGTGAGCGTCACCCGTTTCCGACCTGCGTCGTCTGCGGCCCGAACCGTGAGCCCGGCGACGGGCTGCGCCTGTTTTCCGGCCCGCTCGGCGACCACCGCTTCGCGACCGTGTTCCGACCCACCGAGCCCGTGACGCTCCCGCTGCTCTGGGCCGCGCTCGACTGTCCGAGCAGTGCCCCGGCGATCGAGTTCGAGGGCGCCCGCCCGCCGTCGGTCCTCGCCCGCCTGGCGGTGCGGCCGCTCGCGGAGCTCGAGGCCGGCCAGACGTATCCGATCGTCTCGTGGTCGCTGGGCGAGGACGGCCGCAAGCGCACGACCGGCGTCGCCGCGTTCACGGAAGCCGGAGAGCCCGTGGCGATCGGCCGGGCGCTCTGGATCGAGCTTCGCGGCTAGCCGTTCGCGAACCGCCGGTACCCTGCAAGACACCGTGCCCTTCCCGGCCACCCGCCTGCGCAGGCTCCGCCGTACCCCGGCGATCCGCGGCCTCGTCCGTGAGACGCGGCTCGACCCGGCCGACTTCGTCTACCCGATGTTCGTCGAGGCCGGCCTCAGCGGCCGGACGCCGATCGGCTCCATGCCGGGCGTGGACCGGCTCTCGATCTCGGAGGCGGTGGAGGAGGCCGGCCAGGTCCACGCGCTCGGCATTCCCGCCGTCCTGCTCTTCGGCATTCCCGCCGAGAAGGACGCGGAGGGCACCGGCGCGTACGACGACGAGGGCATCGTCCAGCTCGCCACGCGCGCCATCAAAGAGGCCCACCCGGACCTGCTCGTCATCGGCGACGTGTGCCTGTGTGAGTACACCGACCACGGCCACTGCGGGCTGCTCACGCCGAGCGGCGAGGTCGACAACGACAGCTCGCTCGAGCTGCACGCCCGCACCTCCGTGAGCCTCGCGCGCGCGGGCGCCGACATCATCGCCCCGAGCGACATGATGGACGGCCGCGTCGGCGCGATCCGCCGCGCGCTCGACGACGAGGGCTTCAGCGACGTCCCGATCCTCGCCTACAGCGCGAAGTTCGCTTCCGCCTTCTACGGCCCGTTCCGCGACGCCGCCGACAGCACGCCCGCCTTCGGTGATCGCCGGGCCTACCAGATGGATCCGGCCAACGGAGACGAAGCCGTCCGCGAGGCGATCCTCGACGTCGAGGAGGGCGCCGACATGGTCATGGTCAAGCCCGCGCTGCCGTACCTGGACGTCATCTGGCGCATCAAGGAGCGGACCGGCCTCCCGGTTGCCGCCTACAACGTCAGTGGCGAGTATGCGATGGTGAAGGCGGCCGCTGCCGCGGGTCACCTCGATGAGGAAGCGGCGGTGCTCGAAGCGCTGACCTCGATCCGCCGGGCGGGAGCGGACATCGTGATCACCTACCACGCGAAGGACGCAGCACGGTGGATCCAGCAGTGACGGCAACCCCCAAGGTCCGGTCACGCAAGGACGGCAGTGCCGTCCCGCTCGACGAGACCGACAAGAAGCTCCTCAATCTCATGCAGGGGCGCTTCCCCATCGAGCCGCGCCCGTACGCCGCGGTGGCGAAGGCCGCAGAGCTGAGCGAGGACGAGGTCCTGCGCCGCGTGCAGCACCTCATCAACGAGCGGATCATCCGCCAGGTCACGCCGATCTTCGACACCCGCGCGCTCGGCTACGGCACGATGCTCGTCGCGGCCAAGGTCGACGCCGAGCACCCCTGGGGGCCGGCGAAGATCATCAACGCGCACCCGGGCGTCAGCCACAACTACCTGCGCAACCACGAGTTCAACATGTGGTTCACGCTCGCGGTGGAGCCGGATTCCAAGCTGGGGCTCCAGGGCACGCTCGACGTCCTGCAGGAGCTGACTGGCGCCGAATCGATCCGTCAGCTGCCCACCCTCAAGCTCTTCAAGATCCGCATGGACCTGGAGATGGAGGGCGACACGCAGGACTTGTCCGCGGTCGGCGTCGTCGAAGAGCCCGTCGACCTCGAGCCGCAGCCGTACGACGAGTTCGACAAGGCCGTCATCCGCGCGACGCAGGGCGATCTGCCCGTCGTCTCCGAGCCGTACGTGGATGCCGCCCGCGAGCTGGGCATCACGGTCGACAAGCTCATCGAGCACCTCGTCGGGATGCAGGAGCGCGGCCTGCTGCGCCGCGTCGCGGCGATCCTCTTCCACCGTCGCGCGGGCTTCAGCGCGAACGGGATGGGCGTCTGGGCCGTGCCCGACGACCAGATCCTCGACATCGGCCGGCGCATGGCGGCCGTCCGCGGGATCAGCCACTGCTACGAGCGCCCGACCTACGAGGACTGGAAGTACTCCGTCTTCACCATGGCCCACGGCCGCTCGAAGGAGGAGTGCGACGCGATCCTCGACTCGATCGCCGAGCAGACCGGCATCACCGAGCGGGCGACGCTCTACTCGTCGACCGAGTTCAAGAAGATCCGTCTGCTGTACTTCACGGACGACTTCAAGAACTGGGAGCGAGAGCACGGCGGATGAGTGTCTCCCTCCGCGACACGAAGTCGCACGAGGCCTATGAGCGAGCGGTGATGTATCTCCCCGGCGGGGTCAACTCGCCGGTGCGCGCGATGCGGTCGATCGGGCGTGATCCGCTGTTCGTCGAACGCGCGTCCGGCGCCGAGATCCAGGACGTCGACGGGAATCGCTACGTCGACTGGGTCTGCTCGTGGGGTCCGCTCATCTGCGGCCACGCGAACGAGGCGATCCTGGAGGCCGTGCGGGCCGCCGCCGCGCGCGGGACCTCATTCGGGGCGCCGACGATCGGCGAGGTCGATCTGGCCGAGGAGGTCACCCGGCGCATGCCGTCGGTGGAGATGCTCCGCATGACGTCGTCGGGCACCGAGGCGTCGATGAGCGCGATCCGCCTCGCCCGTGCCGCGACGGGCCGCGAGAAGCTCCTGAAGTTCGCCGGGGCCTACCACGGGCACGTCGACGGCCTGCTGGCCGAGGCGGGCTCTGGCCTGGCCACGCAGGGGATCCCGGCGTCCCCGGGCGTCACCGAGGCGGCGGCTGCGGCCACGATCATCATTCCCTGGAACGACGCCGACGCCGTGCGCGCGGCCGTCGCGGAGCACGAGTTCGCGGCCATCCTCTGCGAGCCGTTCGCGGCGAACATGGGTCTCGTCCCGGCGGCAGAGGGCTTCCTCGAGCTGCTGCGGCAGGTCGCGACGGAGACCGGCGCGCTGCTGGTCTTCGACGAGGTCATCACGGGCTTCCGCGTCGCGCCCGGCGGCGCGCAGGAGCTGACCGGGGTCCTCCCGGACCTCACGGTGATGGGCAAGATCATCGGCGGCGGCCTGCCCGCCGCGGCCTACGGCGGCTCGCGGGAGCTCATGGAGCGCATCGCGCCCGCCGGCGACGTCTACCAGGCGGGAACGCTCTCCGGGAACCCGCTGGCGGTCGCGGCCGGTCTGGCGACCCTGGCGCAGCTGGACGAGGCCGCGTACCTCCGTCTGGCCGCCACGACCGACGCGCTCGCGGCCGGCCTCCAGGAGGCCGCGGGCGGCCGCCCGGTGCAGGTCGCCAGCACGACCGGGCTCGTGACGCTGTTCTTCAGCGAGCAGCCCGTGCTCGACTACGCCGACGCGCAGGCCTGTGACACCGAGGCCTACGGCGCCTGGTGCCGCGCCCTGCTCGCCCGCGGCGTCTACCCGCCCGCGTCGCAGTTCGAGGCGTGGTTCCCGTCGCTCGCACACACCGGCGACCACCTCTCGCGCACGATCGACGCCGCCGCGGCAGCGTTCGCCGCCATCTGATGGCCGACCCGATCGCAGAGCTCGCCGCGCGGGGTCCCCGCGCCGAGGGTCACGCCGACGCCGTCGTCCGCGCCCTCACGGCGGTGCGCGACGGCGCCCGCCGGCACGGTGACGGGCCGTTCGACGATCCCGACCTGGAGCTCCTGCAAGGCGACGCCCAGTACGCGGCCGGCCTGTCGGAGCTCGCGCAGGTCGGCGATCTGACGGCGATCGCGGAGCTCGCCGAGGTCATCTCGCTCGTCGCGGCGGCACGCGCCCGGGGCGATGCCGAGCTCGCCGAGGCCGCCTGGGAGGCAGGCGCGGCGGGGATAGGATGGGGTCCGAGCCCCGAGTTGATCGGCGCACGCGCTCGCGCACGTGCAGGCGAAACCGGGGCTGCGGGCGCGCTGCGGCGTGCCGCGCGCCAGCTCACGAGCGAGATGGCGTCCGGCCGCTGAGCTAGCGGACCGTTGACGAGCCGACAGCCGTACCCTGGACAGCGATAAGGTTCGGCGCCGCAAAGGACGCCGCTGCAGGAGACCCGTGCCACCCAAGCGCAAACACGTAACCAAGTCGAAGTACACGCTGGACCGCCAGATCCCTGGCGCGTTCGAGGGCGAGACGATCACCCGGCGTCGCTTCATGACCGGAGGCGCCCATCTGGGCGGTGCCGTCGCCACGATGGCGATCGTGCTGCCCGCTGCCGGTTTCGCCTTCGGCCCCGTCTTCGAGAAGGTCGATCAGCCCTGGAACGCCGTCGGCGTGCCGGACGACTTCGCCGACGACACGTACGTGTCGAAGGTCGTCACGATCAATCCGCACATCGGTGAGGGCGGTAAGACGACCGTGTACTTGCGGAAGTACAACCCGGCGATCGACCCGCCCGACCCCGACGAGTGGAGCCAGTACATCGCGCTGTCGACGCGATGCATGCACCTCGGTTGCCCCGTGCGCTTCGTCGCCGCGTCGAACCGCTTCATCTGCCCGTGTCACGGCGGCGTGTACGGCTTCCAGGGTGAGGTCAGCGGCGGCCCGCCGGTCCGCCCGCTCGACCGCTTCTACACGAAGGTCGAGAACGGCCAGGTCTGGGTCGGTCCGCGCTTCAGCGTGAACTCCGAGTTCGACCGCTTCTCGCCGCGCGACCCGGGCGAGCCGCTGGACGGCATCGGCCAGTACCTGTACCCGTCGCGTCCCAGCATCCGCAACGGGCCGAACCAGTAAGTCTTCATGCCGAAACTCAAGCTCCCCGCTCCCCCGCTTCCTCCGGCGTTCAAGCCGAAGCCCCGCCGTCCTGACGAGCATCAGCACGGCGCGCTCGACCACGCCAAGGAAGCCGGCATCAGCACCGTCGGCTGGATCGACGAGCGCATGGGCATGTCCGGCTTCGGCCGGTGGCTCATGTTCCGCAAGGTCCCGAAGGGGACCAACTGGTTCTACGCGCTGGGCTCGGCCGCGATGTTCGCCTTCCTCAACCAGGCGATCACCGGCGTGTTCCTGGCGATGTACTACGACCCCAACCCGATCGCGGCCTACGAGTCGGTCCGCTACATCTCGAACGAGGCCTTCCTCGGCGAGTTCGTGCGCGGCATGCACAAGTGGGGCTCGTCGGTGATGGTGATCCTCGTCTTCGTGCACATGGCCCGCACGTTCTTCTTCGGCGCGTACAAGTACCCGCGCGAGCTGAACTGGGTCATCGGCGTCGTCCTGCTGATCCTCACGATGGCGATGTCGTTCACGGGCTACCTGCTCCCGTTCGACCAGCGGTCGTACTGGGCGACGGTCGTCGGCGTGAACATCAACGGCACCGGCCCGCTGGTGGGCCCCTTCCTCTCGGATTTCCTGCGAGCAGGCCCCGACTTCACCGCGACCACGCTGTCGCGCTTCTACGCGATCCACATGATGTTGGTCCCGGGGATCATCGCCGCCCTGATCGGCGCGCACCTGTACCTGGTCACGAAGCACGGCACGAGCGCCCCGCCGTGGATGAAGGCCGAGACGGACCCGGAACTCCGGACCGAGAAGGAGTAACGGGATGAATCATCGCCAGAAGGAGGAGTACCTCCGCGAGTACTCCGTCCTCAAGAACAAGGGCAAGCCGTTCTTCCCGTACGCCGTCGCGAAGGACGGCGCCATGGCCTGCGTGGTCGTGGGGTCGATCATCCTCATGTCGCTGGTCCTCGGCGCCGAGCTCGGCCCGAAGGCGGACGGCACGACGACCACCTACGTCCCGCGCCCGGAGTGGTACTTCTTCTTCCTCTTCGAGCTCCTGCGCGTCATCAAGCCGCCGGAGCTGGTGCCGCTCGCGACGATCGGCATCCCGACGATCTGCATGATCCTGCTGTTCCTGCTCCCGTTCTACGACCGGGGCCCGGAGCGCCGGCCCGAACGTCGTCCGATCGCGACGACGGCGGGCATCTTCACCATCATCGCGATGGGCTACCTGACGTACCTCGGTGCGGCGGCCGGCTCGCCCAACGAGGTCGACATGGAGGCCCCGGCGAAGCTGCAGGGCGCCCAGGTCGAGCAGTTCGAGAAGGGCAAGCAGGTCCTCGCACAGTCGGGCTGCCTCGCCTGCCACAAGATCGGCGAGAACGGCAACGACGGCCCGGGTCCGCACCTGACCGACATCGGCGCCCGCCTGCCGGCGGACGCGATCGCGCGGACGCTGCAGAACCCGACGGCCCCGATGCCCTCGTACGCCGGGCTGAAGGAGTCGAACCCCGAGAAGTTCAACAACCTCGTCGGGTTCCTCTCCCAGCTCAAGGGCGAAGACGAGTAGCTCCTCATGGAGGCCACATCGCCCGGCACCCTGCCGGAGCCGCAGGTCCGGGCGATGTTCGATCGCATCGCCGGGGTCTATGACCTGATCAACACGGTCATGACCGCCGGTCTGCATCACCAGTGGCGCGCGCGGGCGGCCGATCTCGCAAACGTCGGGCTCGGCGACCGGGTCCTCGACGTCGCGACCGGCACGGGCGACCTGGCGGTGGAGATGTCCAGCCGCGTCGGTTCGACGGGTGAGGTCATCGGCTCGGACTTCAGCGAGGAGATGCTGGTGCGGGCGCGGGCGAAGGCGCCCAACCTGCAGTTCGAGTGGGGCAACGCCCTCGATCTCCCGTACGCCACGGCGACGTTCGACGCGGCAACCGTCGGCTTCGCGGCGCGGAACTTCTCCGACCTCGACGGCGGCCTCGGCGAGATGGCCCGGGTCGTCAAGCCGGGCGGGCGCGTGGTCATCCTCGAGATGACGACGCCGCAGAAGCCGCCGCTCTCGACGTTCTTCTCCCTGTGGTTCGACCGGGTCGTCCCGGTCATCGGCAAGGTCGCCGGCGATCCCGATGCCTACGAGTATCTGCCGAACTCGGTGAAGCGCTTCCCCGGCCCGGACGGCGTCGCCGCCTCCATGGAGCGCGCGGGGCTCAAGGACATCCGGTGGATCCTCACGGCGGGCGGCATCATCGCGCTCCACGTGGGGACCCGGGTGTGACCGCGCCGAACCCCGCCGCACAGGTCGCCTCCCTCGTCGACGCCGCCGGCCCCCGCGTGCCGGAGCTGCTCGCGCGCGTCGAGGACGTGCTGCACGACGCCGCGATCGGCCACGGCCCGACGATCGGAGAGCCCGCCGACGGCACCATCGCCGCGGGGGGCAAGCGGCTGCGCCCGCTGCTGGTGCTCCTCGCCGCCGGCGTGGGTACCGACGAGCCCGATGCAGAACGTGACCGCGACCTGGTGCGCGCCGCCGCGGCCGTCGAGCTCGTCCACACCGCGACGCTGGCGCACGACGACGTCCTCGATGCCTCACCGCTGCGACGCGGCCATCCAACGGTCTGGGCGACTCACGGCCGCGAGATGGCGACGGCGGTCGGCGACCTGCTGTTCTCCCGCGCGTTCGCCGAGCTGACGGAGACCGGGTCGCTGGAGAGCGTCCGCGCGCTCTCGCGCGCGAGCTCGGCTCTGGCCGAGGGGGAGCTGCTTCAGCGGTCGGACGCGTGGAACGCCGAGGTCCCGCTCGAGCGCTACCTGCAGCGCTGCGAGCTGAAGACCGCGACGCTCTTCCAGAGCGCCTGTGAACTTGGCGCACTGCACGGGGGCGGCGATGTCGAGGCGCTCGGCGCATTCGGTCGCCGGATCGGCCTGGCCTTCCAGCTGCTCGACGACGTCCTCGACGTCGCCGGCCCGCCGGAGCGCACCGGCAAGCCGGTGGGCACCGATCTGCTCGACGGGACGGTGACGCTGCCGCTGATCCTGGCGCGCGAGCGGGATGCCGCTCTGGCGGCCGAGGACCTGCGGGCGATCACGACGACCGACGCGGCCGCGGAGATCTGCGCCCGGATCGCAGCGACGGGTGCGCTCGACGCGGCACGCGAGCAGGCGCTCACGATGGTCGCGGAGGCGAAGGCGGGGCTGCCGGATGTGGCGCAGCGACGAGTGCTGGAACTCGTCGCGGACTCGGTCGTCGACCGCTACAGCTGAGCGTGGGACGTGGACTCAGTGCGGCGCGCGGCGCCGCCTGGTTGGGAGGCCTCTGCCTCGCGATGGCGGGCGTCTCGGGCTGTGGAGGCGGCGACGAGCCGGTCACCGTGGCCTCGACACCCACCGTGGACCGGGCGCCCCCGGGCGCCCAGTACCGCTTCGTCGACGTGGCCGTCGACTTCAACGGGCGTGAGGAGGACGCAGGGTTCGTGGTCGTCGCCCGCCTTGATCGATGGGTACCGCGGACGCCCCGAGGTCCCCGAGCCGAGCTCCGGCTGGACGGCGCATACGGCTCGGAGCGTTTCCGCACGGTCGCTCGTGAACAGCCGTGCTACTCCCAGAGAGTCTTCGCGAGCGACAACCCCCGGGTCCGGTCGATCCAGCAGCCGCAATCGGGGCAGCGACTGAAGGTCGAGCTTTTCGTGAGAGGGCGCGTGGTCGCGACGACCGTCGCTGTGGCTCGCAACGTGCCCGGGGCCGCGCTCGGCAGTGACCGCCGGCAGCATCGGGTCATCCGCAGCCTCGGCTGCTTCCGATAGGTCCCGATTCTCAGAGGCACCCGCGCGCGGCGGGAACGCTGCGCCTAGAAGTCTTCGGGCACGATGTGCCCAGCCTGCAGCGCGTCGACGAACCGCTCGATGTCCTCTTCCATGTTCGCGTGGATGAGGCGGCGCAGATCACGCACCAGCGATTCGGTCCCGCGGTCGAGCTCCTCGTCGAACCGGTCGACGACGTCCTGCTCGAAGATCCCCGTCCCGGCCCACTCGCAGTTCGGGCACCGGAGGCTGACCTCCCAGTGCGTCGCACCGGCCTCGTCCCACTCGACGGGATACACCAGGTCCGAACCACACCCCCCACAGACGTGAAGGTCGGTCCGCTCGCGCTGCTGCTCTTGGTGGCTGCGCGGCTGGGTGCCGGAGGGGTTGTCGTCAAAGTAGACAACCTCGATCGTCTTGCCCGAAGGGAGGACGACGCGGCGGACGTAGTGGCTGTGTTCAGGACGATTGCTCATTGCTTGACCCATCCGCTTCATCGGTCGAGTGAGACGGGACCTTGAGGCGGATAGGCGCATGTGAACTGGTGAACATTTGAACCGCCCGCTTTCATGGGCCGGTACGCTTGATAGCCCGTCCGCAACCCGGTCACCTGCATGCCCTCAATCGGTCCCCTCGAACTCGCCATCGTCCTGGTCATCGTGCTGCTGATCTTCGGCCCGAAGCGCCTGCCCGGACTCGGCAAGCAGCTGGGTTCCGGCATGCGGGAGTTCAAGGACTCGATCACGTCCAAGCACGACAAGGACGACGACGACGATGGTCCGCAGCAGCTCACGGCCGCCGCGCAGGCGTCGGCGCAGGAGCCGGTCGTGCGCGAGGAACCCGCGCGCACGCCGTCGGACAGCCAGTAGTTCTCGCAGGGCTCCATGGCCACGACGCTCCGGCCCATCTCCCATGAGGACCAGCTCAGCCTCGTCGACCATCTCGACGAGCTGCGGACGCGGCTGGTCGTCTGCATCGTCGCGCTGAGCGTCTGCTTCGGCTTCTGCTTCTGGCAGGTCGACGCGATCCTCGACATCCTCAACCGCCCGATCGAGACGACGCAGCGGCTCGACCGCAACGGCAAGAGCAAGGACCCGCTCGAGCAGACCGCGCGCTTCCAGCGCGAGCTCGGCCAGCAGCTGCGCAGCCTCGAGCCCGTCCTGGACACCAGCGCCGCGAGCGCGCTCGCGCTGTCGGCCAGCTCCGACATCCCCGCGGCGGAGCGGCGCCAGCTGCGCCAACTGACCAGGGAGCTGCTCGCCGCCCAGAAGCAGACTGCGCAGGCTGCCCTCGCGACGCCGACGAACATCGCGCGCAAGCCCGTGACGCTCGGGGTCGCCGAGCCGTTCACCTCGACGATCACCGTGGCGTTCTACGCCGCGCTGCTCCTCGCGCTGCCGATCATCCTCTACCAGCTGTTCGCGTTCATCCTGCCCGCGTTCACGCCGCGCGAGCGCACGCTCGCGATCCCGCTGATGTTCATGGGGCCGGTCCTCTTCGCCGCGGGCGTGACCTTCGGCTACTTCGTCGTCCTGCAACGGGCCGTCGAGTTCCTGCAGAACTTCAACGACGACAACTTCGACATCCTCGTCCAGGCCAAGGACTACTACCGCTTCAGCGTCCTGTTCTTGATGGCGATCGGGTTGATGTTCCAGATCCCCCTCGTGGTTCTCGCGATCACCCGCCTGGGAATCCTCACGCCCAAGCAGCTGCGCAAGCACCGCGGCTACGTCCTGCTCGCGGTGGCGCTGCTGGCCGCCATCGCCACGCCGACGCCGGACCCCGTCACCATGCTCCTCGCGATGGCGCCGCTCGTCGTGCTCTTCGAGCTGAGTATTCTCCTTGCGGCCTGGCTTGACCGGATCCGCCCGCTCGATGCGGACGACGAAGATCCCGAGCCGGACGACGACGCAGAACCCGGAGACCCGTCCCATGCTCTTTGACCTGCGCGCCGGTGGCCGGCGTCGCCTCGTGCAAGTGGTGTACCTGTTCCTCGCCCTCCTGCTGGGCGGTGGTCTCGTGTTCTTCGGGATCGGCGGCTCCACGAGCGGCGGCCTGTTCGACGCCTTCCGCGAGGACAGCTCCCAGACCCAGGCGACCGAGCAGTTCCAGGAGCAGCTCGACGCCCAGGAGAAGAAGCTCGCGGCGAACCCCAAGGACGCCGCCGCGCTGGCCGCCACGGCCAAGCTGCACTACCAGATCGCTGGTGCCGGGGAGAACTTCAACACCGAGCAGGGCCGCTTCACGGCGAAGGGCCTCGCCGAGCTGCGCGCGGCCGAGCGCGCGTGGGCGGCGTACATCGCGACGGAGCCCAAGAAGGTCGACACGGGCGTGGCGCTCTACATGGTCCAAGCCTTCGGCCAGGCGGGCCTGGACAAGCCCGACGAAGCCGTCAACGCCATGGAGCTCTACATCGACGCTCGCCCGGAGAGCTCGAACCTCTACGCGCAGCTCGCGGTGCTCGCCTACACGGCCGGCCAGTCGCGCAAGGGCGACCTTGCGGCGAAGAAGGCCGTGTCGCTCGCGCCCGAGGACGAGCGCAAGACGCTGAAGGAGCAGCTCGACAGCGCGAAGACCCAGGCGCTGACCGCGCAGGCCCAGCAGGCGCAGCAGCAAAGTGGGGGCGCGACCTCCATCGCGCCGTAGCTGCGGCTCGGCTTCCGAGCGGCTATTCTGATCCGTCCGCGCGGCCGTCTATGCGGCTGCCGGGCCCCTGTAGCTCAATTGGCAGAGCAGCGGACTCTTAATCCGAAGGTTGAAGGTTCGATTCCTTCCGGGGGCATGCCGGGTCCGGCGCCCACGCGTCGAGCACCGACAGGAGCTCACGAATCGTGAAGGGCTTGACGAGGTAGCCGTTCGCCCCCGCGCTGGCCGCCCGCTCGCGCTGACCGGGTGAGGCGTCGGCGGTGACCATGACGACGGGAACGTCCACGCGGTCGTCTCTCGCGCGCAGGGGCTCGAGGATCGACACGCCCTCCCCGTCGGGCAGGTGCTGATCGAGCAGGATCAGGTCGAATCGCGTGGCGAGCGCCAGTTTGAGCCCCGGCGCCGCTCTGTCGGCGTGGGTCATGACCCACGCGGGCCGCCGCTCCAGAATCCGCTCCACGAGGCGGAGGTTGGAGGGGTTGTCCTCGATGTAGAGCAGACGCGCCGATGCGGCGGCTCCGGCGGGCGCGGCAGGCTCCGCGTGCTGCTGCGGCGGCGACACCGTCCGTGGCGCGGAGGTCTCGGGCAAGATGAGGCTGAACGTGGTGCCCTCGCCGACCGTGCTCTCGACGGTCAGGGTTCCGTTCATCGCGTCGGCGAGGCCTCGGGCGACTGCGAGCCCCATCCCGGTGCCCTCGATTCCCGTGGACGCGGCATCCAGCCGTTCGAACGGCACGAACAGCTTCGCGAGGTCGTCGGCCGCGATCCCGCGCCCCGTATCGGATACGGCGATCGCGATGCGCGCGTCTCCGGATCGAGACGCGTGCAGGTTCACGAGACCCTGGGGGCGATTGAACTTGATTGCGTTCGACAGCAGGTTGACCAGGATCTGCCGTAGCCGCCGCGCGTCGGCGAGGATGTAGCGCTGCTCTGCGTCGCCGAGGTCGAGCGCCACCGTGACCCCTTGCTCGCGCGCCTGCCGCTGCACGAGTTCGACGGCGGTGAACGTCGCCTCCGCCACCGGGGTCGCCTCGATGGAGAGCGAGAGCCCGCCGGCCTCGATCGCGGTCACGTCGAGGACATCGTCCACCAGCCCCAGGAGGTGCTCGCCGGCACGTCTCACCTGACCGACGGCCTCCGTCTGGGCTGGGGAGAGCTCGTCACGCGCGAGGAGCTGGCTGAACCCGAGCACCGCGTTCAGCGGTGTGCGCAGCTCATGGCTGACGCGGGACAGGAGGTCGTTCTTCGCGGCGTTTGCCGCGGCCGCCTGGCTGCGCGCTGCTTCCGTGGCCAGCAGGCGCTCCTCCTGTTCCTCGCGCCGGACAGCCGCGATCGCACTCACGACGGTCACTGCGACGAGTGCGAGGACGTAGATCAGCTGCTGGGTCGTCCACCACAGGTTGTCGGCCCCGGACAGCAGGGCGAGCAGTACGAGCGCGTAGGCGCCGACCGCCACGACCGTTCTCGGGCCGCGGGAGATCGCTGCGAGGCAGGGGCCGACGGTGATCAACCCCGCGACGACCACGTCGGGGCCCGCGCTGACGTCCACGAGCCCGAGGACGGTCATGACCCCTACGGCCAGCCAGATCCCACCGTGATTCCGCACAGGCCCTCAGCCCTCACCTACGTCGCTGGCTCGTCGAGCACCTGGCGGACCATGGTCTCGAGGTCGACGGCGCTGAACGGCTTTTCCAGGAACCCGGACCGTGGCTGTCGCTCCAGCGATTCGTGTGAGAGGACCTGATCGCTGTATCCGGACATCAGGATGACCCGCAGACCGGGTTGGACCGCGCGCGCCCGCTCGACGAGTTCCGGTCCCACCATTCCGGGCATGATCACGTCACTGAGCAGGAGGTCGATGTCGTGCTCGCGTAAGGCCTCGAGGGCCTCCTCGCCGCCCGCAGCGGAGACGACCTCGTAGCCGGCGTTCACCAGCAAGCGCTCAGTCATCCGGCGGACTTCAGGTTCGTCCTCGGTGACGAGGATCACCTCTCCGGCACCGCGCTGCGGCGCAGGGACCTCTGCCGCGGGTCGCGGGACCCCGTCGTCGGTCGCCGGGAGGTAGACCCGAACCGACGTGCCGAACCCCAGTTCGGAGTACAGCGCCACCCGGCCCCCCGCCTCCTTGATGATGCCGTAGACCGTGGCCAGCCCGAGTCCGGTCCCGTCGCCCTTGGGCTTGGTCGTGAAGAACGGCTCGAAAGCGCGCTCCATGACCTCGGGACTCATCCCGACGCCGGAGTCCGTCAGCTTGAGGAGCACGTAGTCGCCGGGCTCGAGGTCGGCGTGCTGCGCCGACGTCTCCTCGTCGAGGCTGACGTTCGTGGTCTGCAGTCGCAGGGCGCCGCCGTTGGGCATGGCGTCGCGACCGTTGACGGCGAGGTTGACGAGGACCTGCTCCAGCTGCCCGCGGTCGGCCTGGATATGCCGGAGGCCCTGGGAGAGCCTCGTCTGCAGGTCGATACGCTCGCCGAGCGCGCGCCGCAGCAGGTTCTCGAGCTCGCGGACGAGGTCGTTCAGGTCGAAGACCTCGGGCCGGACCACCTCGCGCCGGCTGAAGATCAGCAACTGCCGTGTGAGTGCGGCACCGCGCTCGGCTGCCCGTCGGATCTCGTCGATGTCCTCCCGCGCACGCGAGTCCTCCGGGATCTCCGGGAGCACGAGCTGGGCGTAGTTCATGATCACGCCGAGCAGGTTGTTGAAGTCGTGCGCCACCCCGCCGGCCAGCTGGCCGATGCTCTCGAGGCGACGGGTCTGGTTGAGCTCGTCGAGGAGGCGAGCCTCGCGTGCACGCGCCTCGTTGGCCTCGTTCTCGGCCGTGCGCATCTCCGTCACGTCACGCACGATGCTCACCGCCCCCAGGGTCTCGCCGGAGGCGCCGAGCATCGGAGCGAGCGCGACGGAGAGGTCGACGACCTGCCCGTCTCGCCGGATCCGCCGCGCCTCGTAGAACCTCGTTGCTCCAGCCATCACGTCGCTGACGACGTCGGCCTGCGACTCGCTGTCCGGAGGATCGACGAGACCCCCGGCGACCTGCCCGATGGCTTCATCCGCCGTGTACCCGAGCAGGCGCTCGGCGGCCGGGTTCCATGCCGTGATGACCCCGTCGGGGTCGACGCCGACGATCGCGTCGGCGGAGTTCTGCACGAGCGCGTCGGTGTACGAGCGGTCGCTCGCCGCACGGATGTCCCGCCTGATGTCCCGCGCCGTCGTCGAGGCGCCGACCACGCGGCCCTCTGCGTCGCGGATCGGGGCCGTGCTCACCGACACGTCGATCTCCTCTCCGCCCTTCGTCACGCGCTTCGTCTCGTACGGGGCGATCGCCTCCCCGGCCAGGACCCGGGCGGCGACGGCGGTGGACTCGTCCAGCCGGGATGGAGGCACGATGACCGTCGCAGACCGCCCGATCATCTCGTCGGCCGTGTAGCCGTAGAGCGCCTGCGCGGCGGAGTTCCAGTCGGTGATGATGCCGTCGCGATCCCTCGCGAGGATGGCGTCAGCGGAGGACTCCACGACCGCTGCGAGTCGGGCCCGCGCCTGCTGGCCCGTGCGGTCGCTGACGTCGCGAACGGCGACGACGACGATTGGCTCGGCGTCGAGCGTGGCCGCTGAGAGCATGACCTCCGCGGGAAACTCGCTTCCGTTCCGGCGACGCCCGTAGAGCGTGAGCCCCGCGCCCATCGGACGGGTTCGGGGCGCTGCTTGGTAATGCGCCCGATGCGCGGGGTGGGCGGCGTGGAAGCGCTGGGGAATGAGCGCCTCGACCGGCTCCCCGACCAGCGCAAGCGGGTCGTGGTCGAAGAGCCGCCCCGCTGCGTTGTTCGCCATGAGGATCCCGCCGTCGGCAGCGACCACGAGCGCGGCGTCCGGCATGAACTCGAGCAGTTGATCGAATGCGGTGTCGGTCATCCAACGACGCGGTCTTCTCGGAGGGGCGCGCTGAGCCCGCCGTGATCGAGCTGCTCGAACGCCTGGACCGCCGCCGGGTCGAACTGCGCCCCGCTCTGGGCACGGATCTCGTCGTGCGCCGCCTCGAGCGGCCACGCACGCTTGTACGGACGATCGTGGGTGAGGGCGTCGAAGACGTCCGCGACCGCGACGATCCGCCCCGCGAGCGGGATGTCCGGGCCGGCCAGTCCGTGCGGGTATCCGCGTCCGTCCCAGTGCTCGTGGTGCGAGATCGCGATCTCCGCCGCGAGCTGGAGGAGCGGCGACCGGCTCTTGTCCAGGATCTGGTGTCCGATCGTCGTATGGGCCTGCATGGCGCGGAACTCGTCCTTCGTGAGCGGACCGGGTTTGAGCAGGACACTGTCCGGCACCGCAACCTTGCCGATGTCGTGCAGGGGGGCTGCGCGGCCGATGAGTTCGACGGCGGCCCGGTCGAGGTTCATCGCGAGGGCGAGCTGCTCGGACGTGCGCCCGATGCGCTGCGCGTGCTCGTGGGTGACGTCATCGCGGTACTCGCTCGCCAGGGCGAGTCGGCGGATCTCTTCGGTCCGTGCGCTCTCGAGCTCCTCCGTCCGCTCGCGGACCGCCTCCTCGAGCAGCGTGTTCTCGTCCTGCAGCCGTCGGTGGAGACGGTGGACTTCGAGGAGATGCCCGACCCGGAGCGTCACTTCGAGCATGTCGTACGGCTTGACGACGAAGTCGGTGGCGCCGGCACCGAGCGCGGCCCGGCGGGTTTCAAGCTCCGAATCGCCCGTGCAGACGAGCACGGGGAAGTGCTGCCGGTCCGTCCGCAGCGGGGCGAGATCACGGAGGATCTCGAGACCGCCGACATCGGGCATGTGCAGGTCGAGCACGAGGAGGTCCGGCGGCCGTCCCCGGCACCGGTCGACGACGGTGGTGGAGCTCGTCGTGGATTCGAGCTCCGAGTACCCGGCGCGCTCCAGCAGGCGCTCCAGCAGGACGACGTTCGCGCGCTCATCGTCCACGATCAGGATGTGCGCGCGGGTCATGTGGCGGGACGCCGCGGCGAAGGTCATCCAGGCCTCCGCGGCGCGATCGCGCGGGCCTCTAGACAGTGGCTCAACCGTTCCACAAGGGCTCACCATAGACCTCTGACGTCCCCGTGCGCCGCACACGAAGTGGGTGCGCGCAGGGCGAGTTACGCGAAGAGCGTCTGCTGGAGCAGGAATGCGTTCAGGCCGATGATGATCGCCGCGACGGTGGAGGCGGCGACCGTCGTTGCGCGGCGGTTCACCAGCCCGCCCATCACGTCGCTGCGGCGGCTTAGGATGATGAGCGGCACCAGCGCGAACGGGATGCCGAAGGAGAGCACGACCTGGGACGCGACGAGCGTGTCCGTCGCGTTCAGCCCGAGCGCGAGGACCACGAGCGCCGGGGTCATGGTGATCGCGCGGCGCACGAACAGCGGGATGCGGCGGTTGATGAAGCCCTGCATGACGACCTGGCCGGCGTAGGTGCCGACGCTCGAGCTCGAGAGGCCCGACGCCAGCAGCGCGACGGCGAATGCCAGCGCCGCGCCTCCGCCGATCAGGCGCTCCAGGCCCGCGTGCGCGCCCTCGATGGTGTCGATGTTCCCGAACGCCGTGTCGTGGAACAGCGAGGCGGCGACCACGAGCATCGTCAGGTTGACGACCCCGGCGAGCGCCATCGCGGCGATCACGTCGATCCGCTGGACCCGCAGGAGCGAACGGCGATGCTCCTCGTCCCGGGGGGCGAAGCGGCGCTGCGTCAGCGCCGAGTGCAGGTAGACGACGTGCGGCATCACGGTCGCGCCGAGGATGCCGACCGCCAGCAGCACGCTGTCGGTGCCGTCGAACGATGGGATGAACCCCTGCGCCAGTGCGCCGGTGTCGACGGAGACGTGCAGCAGGTCGTAGAAGAAGCCCAGGCAGACGATCGCGAGGAAGCCGATGATCGCGAGCTCGAAGCGCCGGTGGCCGCGGGCCTGGAGCTCGAGGATGCCGAACGCGACGACGGCGGTGATCAGGCCGGCGGCGAACGGCGGGATGCCGAAGAGCAGGTTCAGCGCGATCGCGGCGCCGACGAACTCCGCGAGGTCGGTGGCGATCGCGACGATCTCGGCCTGGACCCACAGGCCCCAGGACACAGGCCGTGGGAAGCGCTCGCGGCAGAGCTCGGCGAGGTTGCGGCCCGTGGCGATGCCGACCTTCGCCGACAGGTACTGCACGAGCATCGCCATGAGGTTCGCGGCGACGACGACCCAGACGAGGAGGAAGCCGTACTGCGCGCCACCCGCGATGTTCGTGGCGAAGTTGCCCGGGTCGATGTAGGCGACCGAGGCGACGAAGGCGGGACCGAGCAGCGCGAGCAGGCGGCGCGCGCGGCCACCCGGGCCCTCCGGCATCGGCGGCGCGTCGAGGGCGACGTCGGCGGTCGCCGCTGAGACCTGGGCGGGAGGCAGCGAGATAGACACAGCGTAGCCGAAATTGTGGCATGACTAAATCAGCCGTTGAGAGCCGCGGCCCTCCCGTCGGCCGAGCCTACGGACGTTCCCGCAGCTGGTGTTCCAGGCGGCGCGTCACCTCGCGCGCGACCTCGCCCAGGGCGACGTCCGGTGCGACACCGCCCGTCAGCGCCTCACGCACGACCCGGGCCTCCTCGGTGCCGCCGAGCGCCTCGAGCATCGTCAGGAGCGCGGGAAGGTCCCGCCGCGCTGCGGCCGCGTCGACGGCCTCGAACTCCGCGTGGCCCGGCCGCCTGCGAGGAGGCTCCATGGCTCGACCGCAGACCCTTCAGCGCGGGCCGGAAAGCCAGGCGCGCAGCTCGTCGCCGTGCTCGTCGAGCGTTGGAGGTGGCCGGCGGGTGGTGGGCGGCGTGTCGTACAGGCCGACCGGCGATGCCGGGGTCCGGATCCCCGCGTGGTCGTCAACGATGTCCAGGCCGAGATCCTCCGCCAGTCCGAACGCGCCGGCGAGATCGTTCACAGGACCTGCGGGGACGCCGGCCGCCGACAGGCGCTCGGCCCACTCCGCGCTGGTCGCGGCGGACAGGGCACTCTCGAGCAGCGGCCGCAGCTCGGCGTGATGGACGACGCGGTCTGCGTTGGTCGCGAACCGCGGATCAGCGGTGAGCTCCGCCAGCCCGAGCGCGGCGCTCAGCGCGGCGAACTGCCGGTCGTTCCCGGCGCAGATCATGAGCGGGCCGTCGGCGCACGCGTAGGTTGCAAACGGCTCGATGCTCGGATGGCGGGTGCCGAGCGGCCGCGGCACCGCGGCCGCGTTCAGATAGCCGGTCGCCTGGTTGGCGAGCGCCGCGAGGACCGTGCCCAGCAGGGTGATCTCGAGCATCTGGCCCTGCCCGCTGCGGTCGCGCTCGCGCAGGGCCGCGAGGATGCCGACGGCCGCGTTCAGCCCGGCGATCACATCCACCAGCGCGACGCCGACCTTGACCGGGTCTCCGCCGTCGGGCCCGGTCACGCTCATCAGCCCGCCGACGGCCTGGACGAGCGGGTCGTAGCCCGGGAGCTCCGCCCCGGCGCCGCTGCCGAACCCGTTGATCGCGCAGTAGACGAGCCGCGGGTGCTCGGCGGCGAGATCCTCGTAGCCGAGTCCGAAGCGCTCCATCGCACCGGGCTTGAGGTTCGCCACGACGACATCGGCGCGCAGCGCGAGGGTCCGGGCGAGCTTGCGGTCGCCGGCGTCTCGCAGGTCGAGCACGAGGGAGCGCTTGTTGCGGTTGGCGGCGAGCGCGTAGGTCGCGGTCCCGTCGGGCGTGAACGGCGGTCCCCAGCTGCGCGTGTCGTCGCCGCCGGGCGCCTCGACCTTCACGACGTCGGCGCCGAGATCGCCGAGCGTCTGCGTGGCGAGCGGGCCCGCGAGGATCCGGGAGAAGTCGGCGACGAGGATCCCATCGAGCGGGGCGGTGCGGTCCACAGGGGGAACCGTAGTTACCATGCCCGCCCACTGTGAAGGTCGTCACCGTCATCGGAAACCGGCCGCAGTTCGTCAAGGCGGCTGCGGTGAGCCGTCGCCTGCGTGAAGCGCACGACGAGGTCCTCGTCCATACCGGGCAGCACTACGACGACGAGCTGTCGACCGTCTTCGTCGAAGAGCTCGGGATCCCGCGCCCCGAGATCGAGCTCGGCCTCGGCGGCGGCACGAACACGGAGCAGACCGGCCGCATGCTCGCCGCGCTCGCGCCGCTGCTGGCCGAGCACCGGCCCGACGCGGTGCTCGTCTACGGCGATACGAACTCGACCCTGGCGGGCGGGCTCGCGGCCGCCCAGGCGAACATCCCCGTCGCCCACGTCGAGGCGGGGATGCGCTCGTTCGACCGCCGCATGCCCGAGGAGCTGAACCGGGTCCTGACGGACCACCTCTCGACGCTGCTGCTGGCCCCGAGCGACACCGCGGTCGCGAACCTCGAGCGCGAGCACGTCGCGGGCGCCGTCGAGCAGGTCGGCGACGTGATGGTCGACGTCGCGATGCTCATCCAGCCGCGCGCGATCGAGGACACCGGCGCACCTGCGCGACTCGGGGCGCCGGCCAGCGGTTTCATCCTCGCGACCGCCCACCGGGCGGGCAACGTCGACGATCCGGCGCGGCTTCGCCGGCTCGTCGACGTGCTGCGGGGTGTGGACGGCCCCGTGGTGCTGCCGCTGCACCCACGCACGCGTGCGCGTCTCCAGAACGCGGGCCTCCTCGACGAGCTGGCGGGCGCCGTGACCCTGACCGCCCCACTCGGGTACCTGAACTTCACTGCGCTCCTCGTTCGGTCCCGCGCCGTCCTGACGGACTCGGGCGGCGTGCAGAAGGAGGCCTACCTCGCCGGGGTGCCGTGCGTGACGATGCGCGACACGACGGAGTGGGTCGAGACCGTGCAGACGGGCTGGAACACCCTGGTGGACCTCGATCTCGACCGGGCGCTCGCAGCCCTCGCCGCGACCCCCCCAAGCGACCGTCCGCAGCTCTACGGCGATGGTGAGTCGGGGGCGCGCGTCGTCGCCGCCCTGGCGCGACTCGCCTCGGACACCCGCTGATCCGGCGTCGATCGCCGGACGGCAGCATTACCCTGGATCCCATGGACGGTCGACGCCTGCTGTCGGTCGGGCTCGTCGTCGGCCTCCTGGTGGCGACTGCCTTGGCCAGCCTCCTCGTCCTGCAGAGCGAGCAGGCCGATGATCGGCAGGCAGCGCGTGGCGTCGCCGATCAGGCGGCGGCGGCGGTGACATCCACGCTGCGCCTCTCCGCGGCGGGGATGCGCGGAGCGAACGCGGTTGTCGACGCCGACGGCGAGATCCCCGCGGAGCGGTTTTCGGCCTTCGCCGACGGCGCGCTCGCCGAGAAGACCCTGACGGCCGTCGCGTTCGCACCGCTGATCACCGCGGATGAGCGCTCCTCGTTCGGCCGGCCGATCGTCGCCCCGGCGCCTGACGGCACGCTCAGGCGGCAGGGTGACGCCGCGGAATACCTCCCGATCTCGCGCGTCTCCCCGCTCGGTGCCGAGCAGAAGCGCGCCCTCGGCTACGACCAGCTCGGCGAGTCGCGGCGCGCGGAGGCCGCGCGCAAGGCGCGGGACACCGGGCGCCCGCAGCTGACGCGGCCCCTGGTCCTCGCCGGCACCCGCCGCCCCGGCGTGACGATCATCGAGCCGGTGTACGAGTCCGGCAAGCCGATCGACACCGTGGCGCAGCGGCGCAAGGCGTTCAGCGGCGTGATCATCGGCGCCGTTTCGGTCGACCGGCTGCGTGAGCTCGTCGCTGCGCAGCTGCCCATCGGCGCGACGTTCAGCGTGGCTGATGAGGACCGCACGCTCGTCGCCGGCCCCGCCCGCCCGGCGGCCAGCCGGAAGGTCTCGGCGTTCGGCCGCGATTGGACCGTGGGCGTGGCGCCCGGGGAATCCTCGTCCCACGCGCTCCCCGTCGTCATCGCGATCGGCGGGACCATCCTCGCGCTGCTCGCCGGCGCGGTCCTCACCTTCTCCCGCCGGCGGGAACGGTCGCTGGAGGCCGATCGCGATCTGGCCGAGCGCATCGCCGACCGCGACGCCCTCCTGCTCGAGGTCGGCGCCACCGTCGACGCGGGCACGGCGATGGACGCACGGATGCAGGCCCTCGCGGAGCTGCTCGCGACCCGGTTTGCCGACGTCTGCGTGATCGATCATCTGGATGGTTCGGGCCGGGTGCGCCGGACCGGACTCGCGGCCCGCCGGGCGGACATCGCCGAGCGCCTGCGAGCGGTCCCCGTTCCGGCGCCCGATCCGGCGACGATGGCCGTCATCGAACGTGGCGAGCCGCTCCTCGTGGAGGACATCGACGACGACGCGCTGCGGCGGGTCTCGGCCAGCGAAGAGGAGCTCGTGGCGCGCCGCGAGCTCGGGCTGCGGTCCGCGATCATCGTGCCGCTGGCGGCACAGGGCGTGATCACGGGGGCGCTCTCGCTCTCGCTCCAGGGCGAGGGGGGGCGCCGGTTCGGCCCCGATGACCTGGCGTTCAGCGCCCAGCTCGCCCAGCGGGTCTCCCTGGCGCTCGACAACGCGCGGCTGTACGAGAGCGAGCACGAGATCGCGACGACCCTCCAGCAGGCGTTGCTGCCTCCGCGGCTTCCCGCGCCGCCGGGCGTCGAGGTCGGCGTGCGCTACCGGCCGGCCGGGACGGGGGTCATGGTGGGCGGCGACTTCTACGACCTGTTCCGCGGCGCCGAGGGGTGGATCGCGGTCGTCGGCGACGTGCGCGGCAAGGGCCCGCGCGCGGCCGCGGTCACGGCGCTCGTGCGGCACACGCTCCGCGCACGGGCCGCGACCGACGGGATCGTCGCGGCGATCGGCGCCGTCAACGATGCGCTGCGCGATCAGCACGACGACGAGCTCTTCTGCTCGATTGCGGCCGTCGAGCTCACCCTCGACGGCGACCCGCCGCAGTCCGGCCGCGTGGTCGCCGCGGTCGCCGGGCATCCGCCCCCGCTCGTCCTCGGCGCCGACCGCCAGCTGTCCGTCCTGAACGCCTCCGGCCCCGTGCTCGGCCCGTTCGAAGACCCTGAGTTCACCCCCGCCATCGCGACGCTCCGCGCCGGCGACACGCTGCTGCTCTACACCGACGGGCTCTCCGAAGCGCGTCGCGACGGTGAGCAGATGGGCGAGTCGCGGCTGTACGAGGCGGTGCGTGGCGCGCCGCGCGGGTCGCTCGGCGGGCTGCTCACCCACGTCGAGCTGGAGGCGGTGGCGTTCGCCCAGGGTCAGCCCCAGGACGACATCGCGCTCGTGGCGCTCCGCCTGCCGCTGCCGAGCGGTGAGACCAGCCAGGATTGGATGCGCGCGACCACCTGACGATGGCCGCGCGCATCCGTGGCTATCCGCCGATGAACGGCGCCACGAACCGGCACTGGGGCCGGCGGGCGTTCGCGGGATCGAGCGCGTTGAGCATGTGCCGCAGCGCGATCGAGTCGAAGGCGATGCCCACGTGGTCGACGAGGTCGAGCGCACAGCCGTTCTGCACGACGATGTTCGTCGCATTGGACGCCTGGAGCGCCTGCGACTGGTACGGCGTTGCAACGCTGTCGTACTTCGTGCTGATGACCGTGTAGTCGCTCCCCGGAGCGGTCTCACCCAGTGCGTTGACGCCCTTGACGTACGGCGAGAAGCTCTGCTGGTCGAGGAGCCCGGGCGCGCCGCTGCCGAGCACGCCGTAGATCGGGTTGATGAGCCAGGGCAGCACCGGCTGCAGCACACGCCCGAGGTTCGCGATGCCGGCGAGCGTCGTGCCGTGCGTGACGGGCGCAAGCGCGACGATCTTGCCGACCTTGCCCCTGCCTGCGCGCAGTGAGTACGCCCGGACCAGCAGTCCGCCCTGGGAGTGCCCGATGAGGTCGACCTTCGCCGCGCCGGTCTGCGCGCGCACCCGGTCGACGAAGTCCGTGAGGACCTGCTCGCTCTCCGCAAGCGGGTCGAGGCCGCCGATGATGCCGAGCGAGATCGGCCGCATCCCGTAGTTGAACGCGAACACGCAGTAGCCGTAGTTCTTCAGCAGCGGCGAGACCGCGTTCCAGTTCAGGCCCATATTCACGATCGTCGCGTGGACCAGGACGACGGGGCGCGGATGGGCCGCACTGGGCCGGCACGACCAGTCGTTGGCTCCCGGTGGCGGGCTGCTGGGCGAGCGTAGGAGCGCCTGCCCGGCTGCGATCGCGTTGTACGTGACGGGCAGCGCGCTGCTGGTGGCCGGCAGGGCGAGCGCCAGCGTGCCGGCGATGCCGGCAGCGACGCACGCGCGCCGAAGGCGCGAACGGGACATAGAGACCTCTCTCTCCTCACCGCCAGCGCATTAGGAACCAGCGGTTTCCTAAACGTAACCCCGATGTATTCAGAAGGCAAGCCCGTACCATCTGGGCGTGTCCTCATCGCCCCCGCAGCCATTGCCTCCGGGGCGTTCGGGCATTCCCCGCGAGGAGGTCGAGGCCTCGCAGCGGGGCCGGCTGCTCGACGCGATGGAACAGCTCTGCTTCGAGAGCGGGTACTCCGCCGTGCGGATCGCCGATCTGGCGGCTCGCTCCCGCACGGCCAAGCGGACGTTCTACGCGCACTTCGCCGATCGCGAGGACTGCTTCCTCGCGGCCTATGACCGCATCGACGCCGACGTGTTCGCGGCCCTCGCCCGCGGAGCGGCGAAGGCGTCGGACCCGCTCGGCCGGATCGAGTTGGCACTGACCGAGATGTGCCGGATGTTCGCCGGGGCACCTCCCCGGGCTGAGGTCTACGTCCTGTCGTCGCTGGCGGTCGGCGCGCGCGTGACCGCGCGGCGCGCCCAGTCGCTGGAGGATCTCGCCGCCTTGTACATCGCGCTCCATGAGGTGGTCGGTGAGGCGTTCGTCCCGCGGACCCCGCTGTCACGCCTTCGCGCGCTCTCCGTCGTCGGCGCGGTCGAGCTCCCGCTGGTCACCACGCTGCGCGAAGAGGGCGCCGCGGCGCTGCCCGCGATCGCCCCGGGCCTGGCGCGTACCGCGTACTCCCTCGTCTACGAGGAGGCGTCGCCGGCCTAGTTCGGCCGGCCGGCACCGTCGCCGAGCCGCCGCACCGGCACGCCCGCCGCGGCGAACGCTGCCGCGTCCAGCACGCCGCGCCCGTCGACGACGCCGCGGGCGCCGGCGAGGTCCGCCGGGCGCAGCTGCGCGTACTCGGCGTGGTCGGCCTGCACGATCACGCCGTGGACCGGCATGCCGTCCCACGGCTCGAACCCGAGCGACCGCAGCTCGTCGTGGTCGTAGAGCGGGTCGTCGGCGACGGCGATCGCGCCGCGGGCCCGCAGGTTGTCGCGGAGTGGCATCGCGCCGCTGAATGCCGTCTCCTTGACCCCACCCCGGTAGGCGACGCCCAGGATGAGGACGCGGGCGCCCTCGATCCCGCCGAGGAGCTCCTGCAGGACTGCGACCGCGTAGGCGGGCATCGCCTCGTTGACGGTTCGGGCGGCGGCGGGCAGTTGTGCGGTCGGATCCCCGGCGAGGTAGAAGCGCGGGTAGACCGGGATGCAGTGGCCGCCGACCGCGACGCCGGGACGATGGATGTGGCTGAAGGGCTGGGAGTTGGCGGCGTCGATCACCCGCTGGACGTCGACCCCGAGCGCATCGGAATGGCGTGCGAGCTCGTTGGCGAAGGCGATGTTGATGTCGCGGTAGGTCGTCTCGGCGAGCTTCGTCAGCTCCGCGGCCTCGGCGCCGCCCATCGGCCAGACCTCGACCTCGGGCAGGAACTGGGCATAGAGCGCCGTCCCGTGGGCCTCCCCGGCCGCTGAGAGGCCGCCGACGAGCTTCGGGTAGGTGGCGAGGTCCGCGAGGATCCTGCCGCTGTAGACGCGCTCAGGGGAGAAGACGAGGTGGAAGTCGGTCTCGGCCTTCAGGCCGCTCGCCCGCTCGAGCGCGGGGGCGATCCGGTTGCGGGTGGTGCCGGTCGGCAGCGTCGTCTCGATCGCGACGGTGATGCCGCGCCGCTGCGCCGCGGCGAGGCCTCGCCCGATGTCGGCGACGACCGCGTCGACGGCGCTCCACTCGGGCGTCCCGTGGTCGTCGACGATCAGCGGCGGGACGGCGATGACGAGGTCGGGACCTTCGGCGACGGCCGCGGCCGTATCGGTCGTGGCGCGCAGTCGGCCGACGGCCACCGCGCGCGCCAGGGCCTCGTCGAGCCCGGCCTCGTTGGGAAACGGCGCCTTCCCTGCGTTCACGGTCTCCACGACGCGTGCGTCGATGTCGCACCCGACGACGGTGTGTCCCGTGTTCGTCAGCTGCGCGGCGATCGGCAGGCCGATCTTCCCGAGAGCGACCACGACGGCCTTCACGGCCGCACCGTCTCACCGCTGCGCGCGCTGCGCAGCGCGGCCTCGGCGACCTTCACCGTGTGCAGGCCCTCGGCGAGGGTCACGACGCCCGCGTCGTCGTCGCCGCCCACGTAGCGCACGAAGGTCTCGAGCTCGACGCGCAGCGGCTCGGGACGGTCCAGCGCGAAGCGGATCGCGTTGCCCTCGCTGACGCCGCGCAGCGCCTGCGCCACGGGGTCCGAGGACTGCGCCGAGCCGTTCTCGAACAGCACGAGGTCGCCCGTCAGCGTGTCCGCCTCGAGCATTCCCAGCTCGCCGAGGATGCGGGTGCGGCGGCGCTTGGTCGGGGTGACGCGGTCGACGACGCTGTTGAACATCGTGCCGTTGGCCAGCCGCCCGGTCATGAGGACGAGATCCTCGTGCGGCTCGCGGCCCATCTTGATTGCGGTCTGCGCCGCGACCTGCTCGATGTCCGAGCCGCCCAGCCAGCGCACGAGGTCGAGATCGTGGGTGGCGAGGTCGAGGACGACGCCGACGTCGCGGATCCGGTCCGGGAACGGGCCGACCCGCTCGGTGGCGATGAGGAAGACCTGGCCGATCTTGTCGATGTGCTCGCGGACGCCGAGCAGCGCCGGGTTGTAGCGCTCGACATGGCCGACGGCGCCCCGGACGCCCGCGGCGTCGATCGCGGCGATCAGCGCCTCGGCCTCGGTGAACGTCCCCGCCAGCGGCTTCTCGACGAGGACGTGCACGCCGGCGTTGGCGAGCTGGGTCGCGACAGCGGCGTGCTCGGCGGTCGGGACCGCGACGACAGCGAAATCCGGCGCGCCGGCTGCGAGCAGCGCGTCGACAGACGGGTGCACGAGGCCGGAATCGAGCACCGCGCCGTATTGGTCACCGCCCGGGTCGACCGCGCCGGCGAATCGCGCGAACCCGCCGGTCTGCAGCAGGCGCGCGTGATGCCGGCCGATCATCCCGAGGCCGATGACCGCGCCGGATATCTGGGGAACCGCGCCCACGGCGAGCTAGGGTATCCCGCAGATGGGCGACGCGGCCGACTACCCCGCTCCCGGGCTGGTGCTCAGCCCCTCCGCGCAGATCGGCGCGGACGTGGAGTTCGGGGCGCACGTGGTGATCCACGACGGTGTCGTGATCGGCGACGGCTGCACGATCGGCGACCACGCCGTGCTCGGCAAGCCGCCGTCGCTCAGCTCGCGGTCCTCGACCGCGAGTGAGGATCCGCTGCCGCCGCTGACGCTGGCGGCGGGTGTCGTCGTCTCGACCGGCGCCGTCGTCTTCACGGGCAGCTCGGTGGGCGAGGGCTCGATCATCGGCGACCAGGCCTACGTGCGGGAGCGCACCACGGTCGGGGCTGACAGCGTCGTCGGCCGGGGCGCGGGCGTCGACAACGACGTGACCGTCGGCGATCGCGTGCGCCTGCAGTCGCAGACGTACCTCACGGCCTACTCGCGCGTCGAGGACGACGTCTTCCTCGGCCCGTGCGCCATGACGACCAACGACGACACGATGGCCCGCCACGCGCCCGGATCGCCGCTTCACGGCGCCGTGCTCCGGCGCGCTTGCCGGATCGGCGGCGGCGCGGTGCTGCTGCCCGGCGTCGAGATCGGCGAGGAGGCGTTCGTGGCCGCGGGCGCCGTCGTCACGCGCGACGTGCCGCCGCGCAAGCTCGTGTGGGGCGTCCCAGCCCGGGTCGTCCGCGACGTGCCGGACGACCAGCTCCTCGAACGATGGGCGTGACGGCCGCGGAGACCGCGCGCGCCGCCGCCATCGCGGCGGCTGCGGTCCGAGGCGTCCGCCCTCCGGGCCTGCGACGTCCTGGAGCGATCGAGTCGCCGATCGCGCGCCGCAGGCGCCAGCGGGCCGAGCGGCGGACGCGGGCGATCGGCGTGGTTGCGGGCGCCTTGGCGGCCGTCGTCGCGGGCGGCGAGCTCGCACGGGTCTGGTCGCGCGGGTCGGCGCCGCTGCCGGCGGAGACCAACGATCTGGTCGGCGCCGCCGAGGAGGCGGTCCGCGAGACCGTCGCGGTGGCCCGTGAGGGATACCGCGGCGCGTCGGCCGAGGAGCGCGCGCTGGTGAACCTCCTCGTCGCGTTCACCGCGACGTTCGGGATCGCCCGCTACACGACCTACGGCCTCCGCACCCGGGGCCGGGTGGGGCCGTTCCGCAACCTTGTGATCGCCGACAACCACGTGCACCACTTCATCCCGGGGATCGTCCTGGCGTTCGTCTCCGGCGCGATCGGCATCGTCGCGCGCGACGAGCGCATCGACCCGATCCTCGCCTGGCCGTTCGGAGCCGGCGTCGCGCTGACGCTCGACGAGTCGGCCCTACTGCTCAAGCTCGACGACGTCTACTGGACCGAGGAGGGCGTGGTCAGCGTCCAGATCGCGCTGGCGACCGTCGCGATGCTCTCCGCGGGTGCGCTGGCGCTTCGCGTACTCGTCCGGGGCGAACGTCGGGTCCTGGATGTATCGTCGGAGACGTGGAGGAGCAGCCCCCCCGCTCCGACGACGACAGCGATCCCCTGACCCCGTCCGAGTCGGACGGTCCAGCGGACAAGTCGCCGTCCCTTCCGGACGCTCCGGAGGACAAGAGCCCGTCCCTGCCCGGTGGCCCGTTCACCGGTGGCAGCGCCGCGCCGTTCGGCGACGCGATGCAGGAGGAGTCTGTGGAGCCATCCCCGGCCCCCGAGCCTCCGCCCGCTCCCGAGCCGCCTGCGGCGCCCGCGGCCGGACCCGGTGGCTGGATCCCCGATGACGCCCCTGTCTTCGGCGGCGCGCACCCCCCTGAACCGGCGGAACCGCCGGCACCCCCGTCGGAGCCTCCTGTGGCTCCGCCGAGCCCGCCCTCGGACCCCCCGTCATCACCGGGGTCGGGTGCGGCGCCGCCTCAAACCGGTCTTGCGGCCGGCGACCCACTCGCGGCGTCACCGCCGCCCGCGCCCTCGGGGTTCCCTGCACCCCCCGCCACCCCGGGGGCGCCGGGCGCACAGCCGCCGGCTCCTGGCCCGGCGCCCATGCCTCCTCCTCCCGAAGAGGAGGGCTCCCGCGCGGCCGGCTCGGTCGCGCCTCCCGGCTACCAGGCTTCCCCGTCCGGCTACGCCGGGGGTCCCGTCCCGCCCGGCGCGTATGCGCCACCGGCGCCCGCCGCGGTGCCGATGGGCAACTACGAGCTGGCCAGCTGGGGCTCGCGGTTCGCCGCGTTCCTGGTCGACAACGTCGCCATCTACTTCGGCTGCCTCCTCGTGTTCGGGGGAGTACTGGCAGGCCTGGGCGCCCTCGTCAGCAGCGGGTTGGCAGTAGGCCTGGGCCTCTTCGGCGTCTTCATCGGGTTCCTCGTCAGCTATGGCCTCCAGCCGTACTGGATGGCGAACCACAACGGCCAGACCATTGGCAAGCAGGCGCTGGGCATCCGCACGATCCGGGTCGACGGCTCTCCCACGACGGTCGGCTGGTCGGTGCTGCGGCAGATCGTCGTGATGTACCTGCTGTTCGGCATCGTCGGCGGGGCGTTCGTCATCCCCTGGCTGCTGGACTACCTCTGGCCTCTGTGGGACGAAGAGAACCGCGCGCTGCACGACATGCTCGTCGGCTCGCGGGTCGTCAAGGCCTGATCAATCGGTAGCCTGTGCGCTCGATGAGCGCCTTTCCTGAGTCTCCACGATCCGCTGCTCGTACGACGACGAGCGGCAAGGCCATCGCATCACTCGTTCTCGGGATCACGGGCATTCTCGGCCTCTCGTACATCGTGTTCCTCATCCCGCTGGTCTGCGGGATGGCGGCGATCGCCCTCGGCCGTCGTGCTGAGCGGGAGATTGCGCAGAACCCGACGCGCTCCGGGCTTGGCCTCGCCCGCGCGGGGATGATCGTCGGTGGCGTGGCCTGCACGCTCTTCGTGCTTTACGGGTGCGCGCTACTGCTGATGTACCTGGCGCTGGGTTAGCGGAGCGCTCGCCGGTACTCGACGACCGGCATCCCGAGCGTGGGCGCGTCCTGCTCGATTCCGTCCGTCGTCCACCCGGCCCGCTCGTAAAACGCCCGCGCCCGCGCCTGCGGCGCCACGCAGAACAGGCGCATACGCGTGAACCCCCGCGCGGCGGCGTCCTCCGCCGCCCACGCATCGAGCCGGGTCGCAAGGCCCGTGCCCCATCCCCGTTCGCGCACGAACAGATGTCGCAGATGCGCGAGCTCTGGGTCGTCGACCGCGACGCTGCGGTGCAGCGTGGCCGGCAGGTAGCCCGCGAACCCGACGGCGCCCTGGTCGTCCTCGCCGACGCAGGCGCGGTACCCGACACCGCCTGTGGTCAGCTCACCGAGACGTTCGGCCTCGGCGATCGGGCCAGGCTCCCACCCTTCGGGGGCAAACGACCTGTACGTCTCCAGGCCTTCCGCGAGGATGGCCGCGAGCTCCGGCGCGTCGGCTGCCGTCGCCTCACGCAGCCGAAGGTCGCGCATGCGGCGTCCCTCAGGCGGGGAGGGTCGCCGCGACGCCCTCGGTGCGGCGCAGCCAGATGATCTGCTCGCGGCCGGGGCCGACGCCGACGAGCGTGATCGGCACGCCGACGAAGTCGCTGAGGTACTCGAGGTAGTCCCGCGCGGTCTGCGGGAGATCCTCGGCAGAGCGGCACTGGCTGATGTCCTCGCTCCAGCCGGGCAGGTCGGTGTAGACCGGCCGGACGTGATGGAGCACCGACTGGTGGTACGGGAAGTGGTCGAGCTCGGCGTCCTCGGCGGAGAGGTAGCTCGTGCAGACCTTCAGCGTGTCGAACCCGGAGAGCACGTCGAGCTTGGTGATGGCCAGCGACGTGAGGCCGTTGATCCGGGCGGCGTACTTCAGCGCGACCAGGTCGATCCAGCCGCAGCGGCGCGGGCGCCCCGTGGTGGTGCCGAACTCGCCGCCGCGCTTGCGCAGCTCCTCGCCGACCTCGTCCTCGAGCTCGGTCGGAAACGGCCCGGCGCCGACGCGCGTGGCGTACGCCTTGGCGATGCCCCACACCTCGTCGATGTCGCGCGGGCCGACGCCGGCGCCGACGGTCGCGGCACCCGCGATCGGGTTCGAGCTCGTCACGAAGGGATAGGTGCCGTGATCGATGTCCAGCAGGGTCGCCTGGGCGCCCTCGAAGATGACGTTGCGACCGTCGTCGAGCAGGTCCCAGAGCATCCGGGACGTGTCGGCGATGTGCTGCTCGAGCTTGTGGCCGTAGATCAGGCACTGCTCGGTCATGGTCTGCAGGTCGAGCTCGGGATCGCGCTCGTACGGGCGCAGCGAGAGCTTCTTGGGCTCCAGCGCAGCCTGGATCTTCTTCTTGAGGATCTTCTCGTCGAGGAGGTCCTGCACGCGGATGCCGACGCGCGAGGCCTTGTCGGCGTACGCGGGGCCGATGCCACGGCGCGTCGTGCCGATCTGCAGCTTCCCGAGCTTGGCCTCGCCCGCCGTGTCGAGCATCAGGTGGTACGGCATGATCAGGTGCGCGTTGGCGCTGAGCCGGAGCCCGCTGACGTCGATGCCCTGGGCGCGAAGCCCGTCGATCTCGCCGGTCAGCACCTTCGGGTCGACGACGACGCCGTTGCCGATCATGCAGAGCTTGCCCGGGTAGAGGATGCCCGAGGGGATCAGGTGGAACTTGAAGGTCTCGCCGTCGCGGACGATCGTGTGCCCGGCGTTGTTGCCGCCCTGGAAGCGCACGACCGCGTCCGCCTGCTCGGCGAGCAGGTCAACGACCTTCCCCTTGCCTTCATCGCCCCACTGGGCGCCGACGATCACGATTCCTGGCATTAGACGCGGGTGAGTCTAGGGCGCGACGTACGGATCGGCTTGGGAGACCTTGATCTCGCCACCGGCATCGAAGCGCTGGCGGCGCCGATCCTCGCCGAACAGGGGCAGGATCTCGCACATCTCCTCGAGCCGTGAGACGGTCCGCTCGGTGATCTGCTCGGCCAGCGCGTCGCGCTCGAGGTTGGTCGTGATGATGACCGCGCGCTCCTCCTCGTACCGGGCGTTCACGATCGCGTAGAGCTGCTCGAGAACCCACGGACTGGTCCGTTCCGCACCGACGTCGTCGATGTGCAGCAGATCGATCCGGGCCAGGCGGTCGAGCAGCTGAACGTAGCTGTGCTCGGCGTCGTCCTCGTACGTGTCGCGGATCTCGGCGAGAAGCCGGGGCAGCGAGTAGATCGCCACGCTGTGACCCGCGTCGATCGCCTGCTGGCTCACGAGCATGGCCAGCGAGGTCTTGCCGGTCCCGACGTCACCGAACAGCCAGAGGCCTTGACCGGTGCGGATGTGCTCGTCGATCTTGCGCACGTAGCCGCGGACCTGGCGGACGATCGGCTCGGGCAGATCCGTGATCGGCGGCCGCTCGAACGCGACGTGGCGGTACTTGCGCGGGATCACGGCGGACAGCGACTTCGAGCGCGCTTTGGCCACTCGCTGGGGCCGGCACTGGCAATCGCGTGCGGTGAGCGTGTCCTCGTCGAGGATGAAGCCGCTGCCGTCGCAGAGGCCGAAGGGGCAGGCGTCGCGCATGGTCAGCCGCGCTCGTCGTAGCGCTCGCCGGCGCGGTTGAGGAACTTCGGATACTCGTTGGCGAACACCAGCTCGACCTCGCCGAGGCCGCCGTTTCGGTGCTTGGCGATGATGATGTCGGCCAGGCCCTGGCGCTCGGTCTCCTTGTCGTAGTACTCCTCGCGGTAGAGGAACATCACGAGGTCGGCGTCCTGCTCGATGTTCCCGGACTCACGAAGGTCGGAGAGCATCGGCTTCTTGTCGGTCCGCGACTCGACCGCACGCGAGAGCTGCGACAGCGCGATCACCGGAACCTCGAGCTCGCGGGCGAGGATCTTCAGGCCTCGCGACATGTCACCGACCTGCTGGACGCGCGACTCGATCCGCGCGTCGGCGCGGAGCAGCTGCAGGTAGTCGATGACGATCAGGCCGAGCCCGTGCTGCTGATGCAGCCGGCGCGCCTTCGCGCGGATGTCGAGCATGGAGACGTCGGAGGAGTCGTCGACGAACAGCGGCGACTGGGCGAGCTTGTTCGACGCCTCGAGGATCTTCGGCCAGCGGTGCTCGGCGACGCGGCCGCGGCGCAGCTCCTCGCCCTTGATCTTCGCCTGGGACGCGAGGAAGCGCTGCGCGAGCTCGGACTCGCCCATCTCGAGGCTGAACAGGGCGACGGCCTTGTTCGTCTGGATCGCGACGTTCTCGGCGATGTTGGTGACGAACGCTGATTTGCCCATCGACGGCCTTGCCGCCAGGATGATCAGGTTGCCCGGCTGGAACCCGCCGGTGATCGCGTCGAGGTCGGTGTAGCCCGATGGCGTGCCCGTGAGCTGCGTGTCGCTCTGCGACAGCTCGTAGAGCTTCGTCGTCTCGTCCTCGAGGATCTCCCCGATGTTCCGGAACTCCTTGGAGCGGTCGTCGTGGGCGACCTCGAGCATCATCCGCTCGGCGGTCTCGACGAGCTGACGCGCGTCGCCCTGACGGGACGTGACCGCGAGCTGGATCTCCGACGTCGTGCTCAGCAGGCGGCGCATGAGCGCGTTCTCGCGCACGATCCGCGCGTACTGGCGGACGTTCGCGGCCTGCGGGACCGGGCCGGCGAGCTCGTCGAGGGCCGACTCGCCACCTGCCTGCTCGAGCAGGTTCTTCGCACGGAGGTGCTCGACGACGGTGACGCGGTCGATCGGCTCGCTCTGCTCGTATAGCCCGAGCATCGCCCCGAAGATCGCCTGGTGGCGGGGCCGGAAGAAGTCGTCGGCCTTCAGCCCCTCCTCGATCACGAGCGCGTACATCGGGCGCTCGGAGATCAGCAGCGTGCCGAGCACCGCCTGCTCCGCCTCGATGGAGTGCGGCGGCGTGTGGGCCGGCATCGCCGCACTCGGCGGGGCGTCGGAGGACGTGTACTCGTAGGTGCTCACGGAGGTCGTTCGAGCGTAGTCAGCCGGGCCGTCCTCCCGGCGGGTCTTTCCCGCTAGGACGGCAAGATTTCCGGCGCCCTGCGCAAACTCGTCACGCATGCGTCCAGAGTCACGCCCGCGCCGGACGGCGCGGGACGGACGTTGCAGTCAGAGGACGCCGAGCTAGGAGAGCTCGACGACCATGGTCTTGACCGTCGCGGTGACGCCGTCGGCGACCTCGACAGTGACCATGTGGGTCCCGACCGACTTGATCGGGTCCTCGAGGTGGACCTTGCGCTTGTCGATCGTGATGCCGCGGGCGGCCTTGATCGCGTCGGCGATGTCCTGGTTGGTGACCGAGCCGAAGAGGCGGCCGTCGTCGCCGGCCTGCTGCTCGATGGTCAGCACCGTCTTGTTCAGCAGGTTGGCGTTCTCCTGCGCGCGGCCGACGGCCTCGCGAGCCTCCTGCTCGGCACGCTGGATGCGGCCCTGCGCCTCGGCCAGCGCGCCCTTCGTCGCCGGCTGAGCCAGCTTGCGCGGGATGAGGAAGTTCCGGAGGTAGCCCTTCGAAACGTCGACGACGGCACCCTTCTCGCCGAGCGTCTCGACGTCCTGGAGCAGAATCGCCTCAGGCATCGCGACTAGTCCCGGTCGCGGTCGCGGCCACGGCCACGCGGGCCGTCTTCGCGAGCGGACTCGTTGACGTAGGGCAGCAGCGCCAGCTCACGCGCCCGCTTGACGGCGGTCGCGATCTGGCTCTGGTGGCGACGGCAGGCGCCCGTGATGCGGCGCGAGCGGATCTTGCCCTTTTCGGAGATGAACTTCCGGAGCGTCGCGGTGTCCCGGTAGTCGACGTCCTGGATCTTGTCCTTGCAGTGCAGGCAAGGCTTGCGGCGGCCGGAACCCGGCCCGCCCTTCTTGTCACGACGCCGCGTCGGCTTGCGGCTGCGCTGCTTGGCCACTGGAGAGAACCCTCGTTCGAGAAAGAAAGCTTCGGAAACAGGCGCGCGTATGCACAGCGCGCGGACGGAGCAGTGTAGCTCACGACCGGCGACGCGCCTCCCGGACGGCCTCGCCGCGGGGTGAGAGCCGGTAACCCACGGGCAGGCTCTCGGTCAGGCCGAGCTCCTTCAGCCGGCGCACGTCGCGCTTGAACGGGAGCTTCTCCCGGCCGAGCGACGCGGCGATGTCGGCCGCCAGCACTCCAGGCTGCGCGGCGATCGCGTCCATGGTCGCGACGGTCCACGCGCCGTCCCGAGCGCGACGATCCATCGCGTCGAGCCGGTCGACCAGCGCGGCGACCCCGTCCGCGTCGGGCACCTCGCCGCGCAGGGCGATCCGCGGATCGGTCCCGGCGTGGTGAAACGTCACGCGCCACACGTCGTCGGCCTCCCGCAGCGCCTTCAGGAGCGCGGCCCGGTCTGCGTAGCCCGCTCGCCGGGCGTCTGCCGCGGTCAGCCGGGCGGTCGGCACGCGACGGATGTCGTCGACCTCGAGCACCCCGGCGCGCGTGCGGTACCGCCGTCCGGCGATCACCCGCGCGGTCGCCCAGGTCCGGTAGGTGACGGTGATCGAGCCATCCTCGATCCCGGCCCAGAAACGCTTCGCGAACAGCACCGTCCCGGGAAGGTACCGTCGTCCCATGCCTGAACTCGATCAGCGGCTCGAAGCGCTCGTAGGCAGCTGGGCCGGCCCCGGCCGGCTCTGGTTCGAGGCCGGCCCGCCGGCGCCCCCGGCTTCGGAGGCGCCTGTGCAGGGAGGCATTGCCCGGGTGCACCGGCACTGGGTCCGCCACGAGTACGCGACGACCATCGACGAGGTCGAGCACTCGGGCACCGCGCTGATCGGCGCCATCGCGCCGCGGGCGCTGTGGCAGGTCGCCTGGGTCGACTCGTTCCACACGGCCGGGACCGGCCTGATGATCTCCGAGGGGCCGATCGTGCCGGGCTCGACCACGATCGACGTGGTCGGCAGCTATCTCGACGGCGGCGGGACCGCGTGGGGATGGCGCACGTCCTTCGCGCCGGAGGGCGACGGCAACCTGGCCGTCCGCCACTGGAACATCACACCCGACGGCGAGGAGGCCCTCGCCGTCGAGTTCGCGTACGCGAGGGCCTAGAAGGGAATGTCGTCGTCGGCCGCGCTGCCGCCGCCACCGACGGGAGCGGGCTGCGGCGCCGGGCCGAAGTCGCTGTTGTCGATCTGCGTGTCCGACGCCGGAGCCGAGAAGCGGTCCGAACGCTCGGCGCCGTAGTTCCCGCCGCCGTTGCCGCCTTCCTGCGGCCCGCCACCGAGGAACTGGACGGAGTCGGCCACGACCTCGACCGACTGACGCTTGTTGCCCTGCTGGTCCTGCCACTCGCGCCACTCCAGGCGGCCGTCGATGGCGACCGGGCGGCCCTTCGAGAGGTACTGGGCGGCGATCTCGCCCTGCTTGCCCCAGACCGTGATGTCGAAGTAGTTCGGCTTGTCGACCCACTCGCCGGACGCGCCGTCCTTGCGCCGGGTGTTCACGGCGAGACGCAGCTTGCAGACCGCGCTGCCGCTCGGCAGGTTGCGAAGATCCGGGTCGGCGGTGAGGTTGCCGGTGAGAATCACCCGGTTGATGTTGGTGGCCGCCATCTGCGGACTCCCTTTCGGTGGCGAACGATTCGACTTGGGGCGAGCGTAGCGCCGGTCCGGGACGGCAATGGCCGAAAACCCCGCATCCTGCGGGGAGTTGTCACGAAGCTGGACCGAAGGGGCGAGGTTCGGCGCGCCAATCGCGCGCCGAGGACCTAGCGGTCGCGGTCCCGGTCACGATCGCGGTCGCGATCGTCACCGGCGCCGACGCTCATCGGCTCAGCGGCCGGGAACGCGTCGTCGTGGCTGACCGGCTTGGTGCCGGGGCGCAGCTTGATGATGCGGTGGCGGACGACCCCATCCGTGATCCGCAGGATGCGGTCGAGCTCTTCGATGAGCGACGCCGGTCCCTGGAACTGGATGAGGTGGTAGTCGGCCTCCGGCTTCTTTTCGATCTCATACGCGAGCTTGCGCGTGCCCCAGTCCTGGGCGCCAACGATGTCGCCGTTCTCGGCGATCAGGTTCTCGGCGTCGGCCAGGATCTTGGTGCGTGCGACTTCCTCGAAGGAAGGATCGAGCAGCACGGTGAGGTCGTAGATGGGGGGCGGAAGAGCCATACGGGTCGATGAGGATAGCCGCATGGGGGCGAACTCCGGCGCGCGAGGCCTATGAACGCATATGGACCCCCGTCTGGAAGTGCTCTCGCGCGTGCGCTGGGGCAACGTTGCGCGCGTGGTCGCGCTCGTCGCCCTGGCCGTCGTCATCGGTGCGTGGCCGCGGCTGCGCGGCACTGAGCCGCAGCTCCCGCCCGACCGCCCGAGGCCCGTGGCGGTGCAGCCGGCGCCCGTCCCCGCTCCGGTGCGGACCACCCCGGCGCCGAAGCGCGATTCCGCGCCGTCCCGGACCGAACGAGCCCAGCGGGCCGAGCGCCGGCCTCGGCATCGCAAGACGCGGCCAAAGAAGCGCCGTGCCCCGCCGCGTGCACGTGCAGCATCGGGCTCTGTGCTGCTGAATCTAAACGGAATCGGGGGCTGGCGGCGCGGCAGGTGGCGGTCGATGAGCAGCCCCCCGCGGCGGTGTATTTGCCGGACTGGTTCGGCATGATGCTGGGCCCCTTTTCAAAGGTGCACCCGAGTGTCCGCTGCACCTGCACGCTGCATGCATGTGCGCGCTGCCTGCATGCACGGCCCAGGCG
>JAEMSV010000095.1 GCA_016462625.1 Solirubrobacteraceae bacterium
GCTCACCGGCCGGCGGGTCCTGCGGAGCCGGGGGCGCGGGCGGATCGAGCTGCTGGAACCCGTTGGCGAGCTCGCAGCCTGACTTCACGTCGGACGCGTCGGCGCTGAACGTGTCCAGGCCGCTGCCGCAGTCGATGTCGTCGACCTGGCCGTCCTTCGCCTCGATCGTGTCCGCGGCCGGGCCGCCGTAGACCTCGTCCTCGCCGGCGCCCGGCACGATGTGGTCGGGCCCGGCGTTGCCCTGGAGCAGGTCGTTCCCGCCGTTGCCGAGCAGCGTGTCCTCACCGTCGCCGCCGAGGAGGCTGTGACGCGCGTCACCGCTGGTCAGCTCGTCGTCGCCCTCTTCGCCGTCGACGAGCACGCTGATGCCGTCCGAGGCGAGGACGAGCGCCTCGTCGTCGCCCTGGTCCAGGTACGCCTGCACGCCCTCGATCTGCCCCTCGGCGAAGCCCTCCTTGGAATCGCACCGGACCTTGTGCGCGTTGATCGAGACGCACGAGGCGTCGGTCGGGGTGATGACCTGGTTCGGATCCTCGAACGTGATGTTCAGGCCCGACTTCGTGATCTTCAGGTCGTCCTGCAGGTTGCTGCCGTGGTAAATGACCCGGTCGTTGGAGAACTCGTTGAGATCGGGACCGAAGATTCGGCCCACGGTCGACGCCTGGGCATCAGCCATGCCGAAGCTCAGGGCGGACAGGATGGCGGCGGCACTCAGGGTGGCGCGGCGGGTGGTGGTGCTGGGGGTGAACATTTCGTGGCTCCTTGGTCGGTCGGTCTTGGCCTGTTCGGGAGGCCCAACCGCCGACGGGTGCCACGAGTTACCGCTATGTCACGAAGCCGACACAGCGGCCTGGGCCGCCGCCACGCGCGCCACGGGCACGCGGTAGGGCGAGCACGAGACGTAGTCGATGCCGCTGTGATGGAAGAACCCGATCGAGTCCGGGTCCCCGCCGTGCTCGCCGCAGACGCCGATCTTCAGCCCCGGCCGCGTCTTGCGCCCGAGCCATGCCCCCATGCGGACGAGCTGACCGACCCCGGCCTGGTCGATCGTCTCGAACGGCGACCGCGCAAACACCTTGCGGTCGATGTACCGCGCGAGGATCTTGCCCTCGATGTCGTCGCGGCTGAAGCCGATCGCCGTCTGCGTGAGGTCGTTCGTGCCGAAGGAGAAGAAGTCGGCGTGCTGTGAGATCAGGTCCGCCTGCAGGCACGCCCGCGGGAGCTCGATCATCGTGCCGACGGTGAAGTCGGCACCGCGCGAGAGGCCCTCTTCGGAGCCCACGCGCTCCACCAGCGCCTCCATGACCTCCAGCTCGGCCTCGTAGGCGACGAGCGGGATCATGATCTCGAGGTGCGGTGCCTCGCCGGAGCGCTCGCGCACGGCGATCGCCGCCCGGCAGATCGCGCGGACCTGCATCTCGTAGATCTCGGGGTGCAGCAGGCCCAGCCGGCAACCGCGAGTGCCCAGCATCGGGTTGGTCTCCTCCAGCTGGGCGGCGCGATCCATCGTGCGCTTGATCTCGGCAAGCCGGTCGGAATCGCCCGCCGTCCGCGCCACCGCCAGTTGGTCGGCGAGCTGATCGTGATCGGGGAGAAACTCGTGGAGCGGCGGATCGAGCAGGCGGATCGTGACGGGAAGGCCCGCCATGGCCTCGAAGATGCCCTCGAAGTCGTCCTGCTGGAGCGGCCGCAGCTCGGCCAGGGCCGCCACCCGCTCCTCGACCGTGTCGGCCATGATCATCGCCCGCATCCGCGGAACGCGATCCGCCGCCATGAACATGTGCTCGGTCCGGCACAGGCCGATGCCCTCCGCCCCGAATGCCCGGGCCCTGGCGGCGTCCTCGGGGGTGTCCGCGTTCGTCCGGACCCCGAGCGCCCGCAGCTCGTCGCACCAGGCGAGGATCTGCAGGAAGTCGTCGCCCATCCGCGGCTCGACCAGCTGCACGTCGTCGGTCGTCACCGCGCCCGACGTCCCGTCGATGACGACGAGGTCGCCCTCACGCAGCACCACCTCGCCGGCGAGCTTGACCTCGCGGGCCTTCAGATCGATCTCCAGCGCCTGCGCGCCGCAGATGCACGGCCGCCCCATGCCGCGGGCGACGAGCGCCGCGTGCGAGGCCTTGCCGCCCTCGCTCGTGAGGATCCCGCGCGCCGCGTGGAAGCCGGCGACGTCGTCGGCCTCGGTGAACGGGCGCACGAGGATGACGTCCCGGCCGTCCGCCTCCGCCTCGACCGCATCGCCGGCGGTGAAGACCACGGCGCCCTTCGCCGCGCCCGGCGAGGCGTTCACGCCCGTCGTCAGGACCGTGAAGTCGGCATTCGGGTCGAACGTCGGGTGCAGCAGCGCGTCGAGCTTCTCGGCGTCGATCGTCGCGATCGCCGCGCCCCGGTCGAGCAGTCCCTCGTTCACCGCGTCGACGGCGAACCGCACCGCCGCCTGCGCGGGCCGTTTGGCCGCGCGGGTCTGCAGCATGTAGAGGCGCCCCTCCTCCACCGTGAACTCCGTGTCCTGCATGTCGCCGTAGTGGGCCTCCAGCGTGCGGAGGATCTCCAGCAGCTCTGCGTGGGTGTCGGGCATCAGGCGCGCGAGGTCCTCGAGGTCCTGCGTGTTGCGCACGCCGCTGACGACATCCTCGCCCTGGGCATTGACGAGGAAGTCCCCCGACGGCGCCTGCTCGCCGGTGATCTCGTCGCGCGAGAACGCGACGCCCGAGCCGGAGGTGTCGCCCTTGTTGCCGAAGACCATCTGCTGGACGTTGACGGCGGTGCCCCAGTCGTCGGGGATGCGGTTGATCCGCCGGTACTGCACGGCGCGATCGCCGGTCCACGAGTCGAAGACCGCGGTGATCGCCTGGTCGAGCTGCGCGCGCGGCTCCTGCGGGAACTCCTCACCGGTGTGCTGGGCGAACACCGCGCGGAACGTCGCGGTCAGGTCGCGGAGCGCGTCGACGTCCAGCTCCGTGTCGAGCTTCACGCCTCGGGCCCTCTTGGCGGCCGCGATCTCGTCCTCGAAGACCTCACCCGGCACGCCCCGCACGACGTTGCTGAACATCTGCACGAAGCGCCGGTACGAGTCCCACGCGAAGCGCGGGTTGGCGGTGACGCTCGCGAGCCCCTCGACCGACGCGTCGTTGAGCCCCAGGTTCAGCACCGTGTCGAGCATCCCCGGCATCGACTCGCGCGCCCCTGAGCGCACCGAGACGAGCAGCGGATCCGCGGCGTCGCCAAGCCGCTTGCCGGCCCGGGATTCGAGCGCGGCCAGCGCCGATGCGACCTGATCGTCGAGCCCCGCCGGCGGCGTGCGGCCGTCGTTCATGTACGCGACGCATGCCTCGGTGGTGATCGTGAATCCGGCCGGAACGCGGTCGGCGCCGAGCAGGCGCGTCATCTCCGCGACGTTCGCGCCCTTCCCCCCGAGCAGCTCGCGCATGTCGCGCGAGCCCTCAGCGAAGTCGTAGACGAGTTTCGTGGCTACTCCCGAGGCGTCCAAGATGCGCGGGGATGTTAGCCGCGCCTCGCGCCGGCCATCCTGCGGGGTGCCGCATCGCGCAGCTGGAAGCCCCCGTGATGCTCGACCGTGGCGTTGATGGCGCGCTCGGCCTGGCGCAGCGCCCGCTCCGACGCGCCGGGGGCCTGGGCCAGCGGAACGGCGAGCACACCCGTCAGGAACCGGTGCGCCTCCTCGTCCATGCCGAACGCACCCGCCTCGCACGCCGCGCACACCACGCCACCGGCCGCACCGGAGAACGCCCCGAGGTGGTCGGCCTCCCCGCACGTCGCGCACGAGCCGAGCTGCGGTGCCAGCCCGGCGGCGACGAGGAGCTTCAGGCGGAACGCGAGCTGGTTGGCGTGGGTGGCCTGTCCTGGATCGGACTCAAGCAGCGCCAGCTCGTTGCCGAGGAGGTGGAACACGGCGGGATGCGGCTCGCCCTCGGCGAACAGGCGCCCGACCGCGTCGCAGGCCCGGCCGGCCATGTCGAGCCCGGCGTGGTGCTCGCGCAGGCGACGGTACGGCGCCACCGTGTCGGCCCCGGTGATCGTGTAGAGGTCGCCCCGCCCGCGGCGCAGGAGCAGGTTCGTCCGCGTGATCGGCTCGAGCCGCCCGCCCAGCCGCGATTTGGCGCGCCGCACCCCCTTGGCGATCGCACCGATCCGGCCCTGGTCCTCCGTGTACAGATGCAGGATCCGGTCGGCCTCGCCGTAGCGCATCGACCGCAGGACGATCGCCTCGACCTTCAAGGATGCGCTCATACGGCCGCTACATTAAGTGAAGTGCCCGAACCCACCACGGACATTGTCGTCTACACGACGGACCGCTGCTCGTTCTGCACCCGCGTCAAGGCGCTGCTGGACGCCCGCAAGGTCCCGTACTCCGAGATCAACCTCGAGCGCGACGCCGCCGGCCGGACCGAACTGGTGCAGCGCACGGGGATGATGAGCTTCCCGCAGGTCGTCGTCCGGGGCGAGCTGCTCGGCGGGTTCCAGGAGACCCTCGCCGCCGACCGCGACGGCCGGCTGCGCGCGCTCCTCAGCGACGCCGCCTGAGCCGCGGCTTCGGCTGGCAGGTTTCGCACACGTAGGTCCCGCGCCCCGCGGCGACGAACTTCACGATCTCGGTCCCGCAGACGTCGCAGGCCTCGCCGCGGCGCCGGTGCACGCGAAAGTCGTGTTGGAACCCGCCGTACACGCCATCGACGTGGCGGAAGTCGTCGATCGTCGCACCGCCCGCGTCGATCCCGGCCGCCAGGGACGCAACGACGGCGTCGCGCAGGGCATCGCACTGCGCACGCGTCAGGGAGCCCACGGGCCGCAGCGGGTGGATGCCCGAGCGGAACAGCGCCTCGTCGGCGTAGATGTTCCCCACGCCGGCGATCCGGCGCTGATCGAGCAGGAACGCCTTGACCGGCGCCCGGCGCCCCCGGGCCTGGCCGCGCAGGTACTCGCCGGTGAACTCCTCGCTGAACGGCTCGACCCCCAGCCGGGTGGCGAAGAACGCGTCCCGCGCGTCCTCGCCGAGCGCCAGCTCACCGGTCCCGAAGCGCCGCGGGTCGCAGAACGACAGCCGTTCCCCGTCGAGGTCGAACCGCACGCGTTCGTGCGACGCGTCGGCATCGGCCGGGTCCCAGAGCAGCGTGCCGGTCATCCGCAGGTGGATGAGCAGGAACGCGTCGTCCTCGGTACGCCAGATCAGGTACTTGCCGCGGCGCTCGAGCGCGGCGACCCGGCGCCCCACCAGGGCATCGGTGATCGCGTGCGTCGGCAGCGGCTGCGTCCACCGCGGATCGAGGATCTCCAGCGACCGCAGGGTCCGCCCCTCGACCTTCGGGGCGAGCTGGCGGCGGATCGTCTCGACCTCGGGCAGCTCCGGCACTTACTCGTCCCAGAACCCCTGGACCAGCTCGCCGTCGCCCTCGTGGCGAGGCCCGAACGCGAGGAACTCGATGCCCTCGGGCCCGGCCTCGACGCGACGGGTGATCTCCGGCGGGATCCGGACGGCGTCCATGGTCTCCAGCTCGACGACGTCCTCGTCCAGCGCGATGCGCCCGGACCCCGAGATGACGACGTAGACCTCCTCCGCCGCGTCGTGCTTGTGGGCGAACGGCTGGCGCTTGCCCGGCCGCAGCACGTGGTACGCGATCCCGGTGCCGACGGCCTCCAGGTCCTTGGTCGCGAAGCGGGCCTCCTGGACCTCACCGAACCCATGGCCCGGAGCGGAGTCCTCGACGTCGCGCAGCTGCTTCTTGACGTAGCTCATGGTCGCGAGGCTACCCCCGCGAACGGGGTCCCGGGCAGGTTCGCGTCGCTCTCAGGGGACAGCCAGGCCAGGACGGTCGCGCCGACGTCGGCCATGTCGCCGTCGTGCCGGCGCCCGTCCGCGCCGGCGAATGCCGCCAGCAGCGGGACGTACTCGCGCGTGTGGTCGCTGTGCGTCATCCGTGGATCGACGCCGTGGTCGGCGGTGAGGATCAGCAAGTCACCCGGGCGCATCCGCCGCAGCCAGCCCGCAACCGCCGTGTCGATCTCGCGCAGCGCCCGGTGGAAGCCCGCCGTGTCCTTGCGGTGGCCGTAGACCTGGTCGGTCTCGACGAGGTTCGTCAAGACGAGGCCGTGCGGAAGCTCGTCGACGAGCATCCCGGTCGACGCGATTCCCGCGGCATTCGTGGGCGCGGGGTGCTTCTCGTCGAACCCCACCCCCGCGAAGAGGTCCCACGCCTTCCCCACCGCGTGGACCGGAATCCCCGCGGCCTGGGCCGCCTCGAGGTACGAGCGGCCGGGCGGGTGCACCGCGAAGTCCCGGCGCCCGTCGGTCCGGGCGAACGCCCCGCTCGTGCCCGTGAAGGGCCGGGCGATGACGCGGGCGACCGCGAGCTCCCCCACCAGCTCCGCGCGGAGCGCCGCGCACAGCCCGTGCAGGCGGTGTTCGGGCAGCACGTCCTCGTGGACGGCGATCTGGAGGACCGAGTCACGCGACGTGTAGACGATGGGCGCGCGCGTGCGGAGATGCTCGGCGCCGAAGTCCTCGAGGACCTGCAAGCCGTCGTAGGCGGCGTTGCACAGCGGGGCCTGCCCGGCCAGCCGCGTGATCCGGTCCACGATCTCGGGCGGGAACCCGCCCGGGAACATCGGCAGCGCGTCCGCGGTGACGACGCCCATCAGCTCCCAGTGCCCCGTGGCGGAGTCCTTGCCCGCGCCACGGGCCGCGAGCCGCCCGTGCACCACCGGCGCCTCGGCGGGCGCCACCCCCTCCAGGGGCAGGATGGAGCCGAGCCCCAGCCGCTGCAGCGTCGGCAGCCGCAGCCCGCCCTCAGCCTCTGCGACGTGCGCGAGCGTGTTCGCCCCCGCGTCGCCGTAGTCGGCGGCATCGGGCAGCGCGCCGGCGCCGACGGCGTCGGCGACGACGACGAACGCCCGCCGGCTCATGCAGACGGGACGCTCAGGCGGAGCGAGTTGGCGACCTCGCGGAAGACGTCGCCGTCGAGGCCGGAGAACTGCTCCGGCGTGGAGTACTGGTCGACGACGACCTCGGCGCCCTCACCGAACAGGTGCAGCGAGCGCGCCTGCCGCGGGAAGCCCTCGTTCGTGCCGGTGCCGATCACCTCCACGCCGCGGCGCGTCTCCCCGCGCAGGATCCGGCTCGACGTGACCGAGAACCCCGGGTCGCGCGCCTTGACCGCCGCGATGAGCGAGGCCTTCGTCGCTTCCAGGTCCTTCGTCGTGCGCGGGAGCGGCTCGGTGCGCGGATACCGCCAGACGACGATCGTCGCGCGACCGGACGTGAGCGTCGCCAGCGGCTGCCCCTCCGCCGTGCCGCGTTCGAGCTTCCACGCGCTCGGGATCTTCAGCTTCACGCCCTGCGCCGGAATCTCCAGCTCGGTCAGCGGCCCCGGCGGTCCGGGGGTGCCAACGTCGGGCGGGCTCTGGGGTTCACTGCCGCAGCCGCCCGCGACGAGCGCAGCGGCGAGCACGGCCAGGACAGACGGGCGGACCACGCCCGTCAGGGTACTCAGGTCGCGGATGCCCTCGGGTGGGCCGCGAAATACACGTCCTTCAGGCGATCCGCCGACAGGTGCGTGTACATCTGCGTCGTCGCGATGTCGGCGTGGCCGAGCATCTCCTGCACAGCGCGCAGATCGCAGCCCCCGGCGAGCAGATGCGTGGCGAACGTGTGGCGCAGCGTGTGCGGGCTCATCTTCTGGTCGAGCCCCGCGGCGCGGGCGTGGCGCTGGACGATCTTGTACAGCCCCTGGCGCGTCAGCCCCGTCCCGCGGCGGTTGACGAAGAGGTGGGCCTCCTCGTTGACGCCGACGAGCGCCGGGCGGCCGCGGTCGAGCCACGCCTGCACGGCGGATACCGCCTCCCGGCCGATCGGGACGAGCCGCTCCTTGCTGCCCTTGCCCCGGGCGCGCAGAACACCGTGGCGCAGGTCGACGTCGCGCACCTCGAGGCCCGTGGCCTCGCTGGCCCGCAGGCCGCAGGCGTACATGACCTCCAGCAGCGCGCGATCGCGCAGCGCGGCAGGATCGGTGCCCTTCGGCGCCGTGAGCAGGCGCGCGACCTCGTCGCGGCTGAGAACCTGCGGCAGCTTCTGCGTGGCCCGCGGCGAGCGCAGGTCGGCCGTCGGATCGTGCGCCATGATCTGCTCGCGGCGCAGGTGGCGGTAGAACGACCGCAGGCACGCGGTCTTGCGCTGCAGCGTCGCATGGGCCGCGGGCGGACGCTCCGCGTGACCGGTGGCGAGCTCGCTCAGGAACTTCGCGAGGTCCTGATGGCCCACCGTGGTCGCGTCGAGCTCCTCGCGCTGAAGGAACCCGCCGAACTGCAGGAGATCCGTGCGGTAGGCCTCGAGCGTGTTCCGCGACAGCCCACGCTCGAACTCGAGGTAGGCGAGGAAGTCCAGGACGTGATGCTCGAATGGGCGCGCATCGACGGCAGCAGCAATGGCCATGCGGTGGGGTTCTCCGTCCCGGCCGTCTCGCCTGCGCGCTGCAAGGCGCCGTGCGGCCGCTCGCGTACATTTGCGGCCGGTGCCCGATCCGGCCGAACAGATCATCCGGTTCTGCCGTGTCGACGGCCACGCTGTCGCGTTCGCGACCGTCGGCACCGGTCCGCCCCTCCTCGTCCCGGGGCCGTGGATCGGCCACGTCGAGCTCGACTGGACCCTGCCCCACGTCGCGGCATTCCTTCGCGGTCTGGCGCGCACCCACACGGTCATCCGGTACGACCGGCTCGGTGTCGGCCTGTCCGACCGCGACGTCGAGCCGGAGGCGAAGTTCGGGTCCCCTCGGGAGCTGGCGGCCATCGCGGCCATCCTCGAGCAAGTCGGTGCGACCGGCCCGATCGACGTCTTCGGCGTGTCCGCCGGGTGCGCAGCCGCCGTCGAGCTGGCCGCAGCCCAGCCGGCGCTGGTCCGCCGCATGGTGCTGTTCGGCGGGTTCGTCCAGGGCGAGCTCCTCGCCCCCGCCGACCTGCGCGACGCGATGCTCGCCACTGTGCACGCGCACTGGGGCGCCGGCTCGCGCGTGCTGGCTGACGTCTGGCTCCCGGGCGCCGACACGAAGATGCGAGAGGCCTTCTCGACGCTGCAGCGGATGGCCGCGACACCCGAGGTGGCGGCCGCGAACCTCGCGACGATCTACCGCACCGACCTGCGTGACATCCTGCCCTCCGCGACCGCGCCGGCGCTCGTCCTCCACCGCCGCGACGACCGCGCTGCGCCCTTCGCACAGGGCCGGGACCTCGCCGCCCGCCTCCCGAACGCCCAGTTCATCCCGCTCGACGGCGCGATGCACCCGCCCTGGCTCGACGACCGCGAGGCCGTCCTGCGGGAGATGCGCGCCTTCCTGACGCCCGGGGCACCGGCCGATCCGGAGCTCGTGCCCCTCCCTGACCCGGTGGCACCGATCCCGTTGCCCGGAGGCGATCCACTCAGTGAACGCGAGCGCGAGGTCCTACGGCTGGTCGCCGAAGGGATGAACGACGGCGAGATCGCCGAGCGCCTAGTGGTCAGCCCGCACACCGTGCATCGGCACGTCGCGAACATCCGTACGAAGCTCGGGCAGTCGTCCCGCGCCGCCGCCGCCGCGCACGCGGCACGGCACGGACTGATCTAACGAACCAGGGCCGGGGCGAGTTCCCGCCCGCGGGTGCGACCGGCGCGAACCGCCTTCCGCGCCCGCGCCCCGCTGAACGGATCGGGGCCCATCGCATCGAGGTCCTCCGGCCCAGCACGCATCACGATGACCAGGCGCCCGGCCGCCCGCAGGCGCTCGACCTCATCCTCGAGCGCGTCGGCCCACAGGAGCTCGGCGGTGCCCGGCGCGGGCGCCTGGACGCCCGGCGTGATGACGAGCACCGCGTGGAGCCGGTGCGGCAGCAGGGCATCGGCGTTGGTCGCGGACCCGAGCGCCCCATCGACGCACGCCCGCCCGGCGACGCGGACGGGCGCCTTCAGGGTGGGGATCGCCCGTGAAGCAGCGACCGCCCGCGCCAGGGCCACGTCGTAGCCCGCGTCGAGCACCAGCCGCCGGCCTCGCTCCGCGTCGATCGTGGCAATCCGCAGGGCCGCCGGCCAGTCCTGCGCGTCGACGAGCCGCTCTGCGATCCACGCCACGTCGGCCTCCTCACCGTTGACCCCCGCTGCGACGGCCGCGGCGCCGAACGCCCGGCGCCGTTCGCCCAGATCTGCCCCGGCGTCGGCCCATGCCGCGGCGAACACGTCGAAGACCGACCCGTCGTCCACTCTCGCGGGCTCAGCGTCAACAGGACGGGACTCGTGTGCCGCGGCGTCCTCCCGAGGATCCGCCCCGCCGGCGAGGCGAGCCGCCACGAGCGCGCCGGCCGACGTTCCGAGGATCACCGGAGCGTCACGGAGGTCCAGACCCTCGTCGGCGAGCCCGGCGAGGACGCCGACCTCCCACGCGATGGCGCGCTCGCCGCCGGCCCCGAGCACGACCCCGACGTCGGAGGCGCCGTCGACGATGCTCATGCGAGTGTCGCCCTGCCGATGGCGAGCGGCCCGACGATGCGCGGCATCCCGCGCCACTCGTCGCTGATGAGCTCGTCGAGGGCGAGCCCGCCGGACCGCAGCGCGGAGACCGTCTCGCGATCGCAGCGGCAGCCCTCTGCCCAAATCGCCCACGGCGCCGCGAGCCGTTGCTGCCAGCGCGACCGGCGCGGGTCGTCGGACAGAACGTGCTCGATGAAGAGCAGCTGCCCGTCGGGCCGCAGCACACGGCGGATCTCGGCGATCGCGTCGCCCGCGTCGGGCACCGTGCACAGAACCAGCGTGCTCACGACCGTGTCGAAGCTCGCATCCTCGAACGGCAGGGCGTCCGCGCCCGCGTCCACCACGCGCACATCGCGCCCGTCACGGGCCGCCCGCCGCGCAAGCCGGGCCCGCATCCCCGGCTCGGGCTCGGTGATGACGACCTCGTCGAGGCCAGGCGGGTAGTGCGAGAGGTTCAGGCCGGTCCCCGCGCCGATCTCCAGGACACGGCCTCGCGCTCGAGCGAGCAGGTCGGCGCGGCGATCGCGCATCCCGCGGCGTTCGCCGAGCGCGAGGACGGGCTCGTAGATCGCGCTGCTGATGCGCGAGGACAGGCTGGGCGTGTCGGTGGTCTTCATGGCTCCTCCGGAGCTGGATGGTTGACCCGCTGAGTTCTACGGTCGCCCGCCGCCGGCCGCATCGCCCACATCGGCCATCTGGAGCTCAGATGGCGCATCCCGGCCATCGGCCGAGCGCCGAGCACCGCCAGCCGGCACGCCGCCGCGAGCATTGGCACCAGCCCAGCGATCAGCAGCGTCCCGCGCGTCCCCCCGACGGCCAGCAGGCCACCCGTCAGCGCCGTGGCCACCAGCTCGGCCGCGTTCCGCGCGGCGCCGTACGCGGCGAACGCGCGCCCGTGGGCGACCGACGGCACGCGGCGCTGGATCACCGCACGGACGAGCGTGTTCTTCGCGCCATGGCCGACGCCGCCCAGCAGGTACCCGGCGACGGCCACCGGGACGATCGCCCACACCGTCTGCGCCGCCATCCCGCCCCCCTGCCAGCGCGAGGGCGAGCAGCGCGCCCACCGGCTGCCATCGCTCCGGGACGCGCCCCGCAAGCCCCATCGCGCCCATGACCATTCCGCCAAGATCACGCCGTACGCGGCCCCGCCGGCTCCGAGGACGTCGATGACGTAGACCACATCCGCTGTGATCGAGGCCGAGATCACGAGCAGCGCGGCGATCGCCGCGCCGACGACCGGGCGCAGGACGGGTCGTCCAGCAGGTGCCTCGCCCCCTCTCTAGCCCGGATGGACCTCTCGTCGCGCACCGCCGGCCGACGGCCTACTCCGAGCTGGGCAGGTGGGCTCCTTCGGTCCATGATCGCTCGAAGGTACGCCGGGCCGGGCGCCGCTCTTCCCCTCATCCGGCCAGCTTCGGAGATGGCCCGATCAGGCCAGGCGGGCCGCTACGCGGCTTCGCGCGCGCGGCGGAACATCAACAGCCCGATGAGCGTCTTCGCGTCCGTCGTCGCCTCGATGGCGGCGTCAAGCTCGTCCAGCGGCCAGCGCACAATCTCGATGCGCTCGTCCTCCTCGCCGGTCTCGGGCCGCTCGACCTCGGTCAGGCCCGTCGCGAAGAACACGTGCAGCTCCTCGTTGCTGAAGCCCACGCTCGTGAAGTACGTCGTCGCGTGCTGCCACGCGCTCGCGGCCAGGCCGAGCTCCTCGGCGAGCTCGCGCCTCGCACAGTCCTGCGGCGACTCGCCGGGCTGGTCCATTCGGCCGGCGCAGATCTCCAGGATGTCGGACCGGCCGACGATCTCGCGGGGCTGCCGGACGAGCCAGAGCGTGCTGTCGTCGTACGCGACGATCGCGACCGCGCCGCCGTGGACCACGTTCTCCCGCTCGACGACCTCACCGTCCTCGAACTCGTACCGCTCACGGACGACGTCGAAGATCCGCCCGTGGAACACGGTCTCGCCGGTGAGACGTTCGAAGCGCTGACTCATGGCCGAACAGGCTCGCAGAGTCCGCCGGTCAGGGCGCGGCACACGCGTCGAGGAGGGCGAACGTCACGTCGAGCATGCCCTCGAGCGCCGCGACGGCCACCCGTTCGTCCGGCTGGTGGTTGCGCTCCGTGCCGTTGGCGAGGTTCGTGCACGCCACGCCCTGAACCTCCAGCGCCGCGGCGTCGGATCCGCCGCCGGTGACGATCCGCGTGGGCGCGTATCCGCACGCCGAGAGCGCCTCCTCGGCGGCGAGCACCGCCGGCGCCTGCGGCCGGTGGCGGTACCCGGTGAACAGCCGCTCGACGTCGATGTCGACGTCGCACGGCGCGGACGGGTCGTTCGCCGCGTCCTGGAGGTGATGCACGAGCTCACCGACGAGCTCCTCGGCCCGGGTCTCGTCCAGCGACCGGCACTCTCCCAACACGGTGCACCACTCGGGCACGACGTTGGTCGCCCCGGCGTACCCGCCCTGGATGTGGCCGACGTTCGCGGTGGTCTGGTCGTCGAGCCGGCCCAGCGGCATCGAGGCGATCGCCCGAGACGCCGCCAGGACCGCCGAGCTGCCGGCCTCGGGCCGGATCCCGGCGTGGGCGGCCTTCCCGTGGAACGTCGCGAGGAAGCGGTAGTAGGTGGGCGCGGCGACGATGATCTCGCCGATCGGCGTGGCGTGGTCGAACACGTAGCCCCAGTCGCTCTGGAGGACGTGCGCGTCGAACGCCTTGGCGCCGGCGAGGGCGTCCTCCTCGGCGACGGTGAAGAGCAGCTCCAGTCCAACCGGCGCACCTTCGACCGCCACGCGCCGCGCCACCTCGAGCACGACGGCGACGGCCGCTTTGTTGTCCGCGCCGAGGATCCCGTCGTTGCGGTTGATCCACGCGTCGTCCTCGATGACCGGCTCGATCGGCGCGCTCTGGGGCACCGTGTCGAGGTGGGTGCACAGCAGGATGGTCCGGCCCTCGGGGTCGCGGCCGGGCATCCGCGCGAGCAGGTTGCCCGCGGTGCCGCCGAGCCGCGCGCCGGCGTCGTCCTCGTCGACGCTCAGGCCCAGGCCGGTGAGCTCCGCGGTCACCCGGTCGGCCATCGCGCGCTCCGAGCCCGTCGGGCTCGGAATCGCGCACAGCTCCGCGAAGGTCTCGTTCAGCCTCCGCCGCTCCGCCGGTGAAGCGGGTCTCACGCGGTGCTGGAGGCGTGGTCGGCGGACGAGGTGTCCGCCTCCACCGTGCCGCCGCGGGAGTGCGCGTGCGCGTGGCGCACGAACTCGCGGAACAGCGGGGCAGGCCGCTCCGGGCGCGACTTGAACTCCGGGTGGAACTGCGACGCCACGAAGAACGGGTGGTCTTCCAGCTCGACGACCTCGACGAGGCGCTCGTCCGGCGACGTGCCCGACACGACCAGGCCGGCCGCCTCGAGCCGCTTACGCAGGTAGAGGTTGACCTCGTAGCGATGGCGGTGGCGCTCGTAGATGACCGCTTCGCCGTACAGCTCGCGCGCTCGCGTGCCGTCGTGCAGCTTGATCGGGTCAGCGCCCAGGCGCATCGTGCCGCCGAGGTCGGAGACCTCCTTCTGCTCGGGCAGGAGGTCGAT
>JAEMSV010000239.1 GCA_016462625.1 Solirubrobacteraceae bacterium
GAGCTCTTCAACTTCGGCATCGACATGGTGCCCCGGCCGATGCTGCGCTGCTACCGCGTCGACCCGTCCGGTCGCATGTCGCACATCGGCAAGGTCGATCTGGCCGAGCCCGTCTTCAACCACGACTTCGCCCTGACCGAGAAGCACATGGTCTTCGTGATCGACCCGATTGGGATCGCGAAGCGCTCGCTGCCCGAGGTGCTCCTCGGCATCAAGAGCTACGACCAGGCGCTGCGCTTCGACGGCTCGCAGGGGACGACGATCGCGCTCGTCCCGCGCGATGGCGGGACGGCGCGGGTGCTGCAGACCGAGGCGCTCATGCACTTCCACGTCAACAACGCCTACGAGGACGGCGGCGACACGGTCGTCGACCTCGTGCGCTGGGACCGGTCGTGGGAGGACTTCAACGAGAGCCTGCGCTCCTACCGGCCCGAGGACGCCGACGCCCGCGGGGACTGGGAGTTCGGCGGCTACCTGATGCGGCTGCGGATCACGGCGGGCGGGCGGGTGCTGCGCGAGCAGCTGTCCGATACGCCCGGCGAGTTCCCGCAGTTCGACTGGCGCCTGGGCTGCCGCGAGCACCGCTACAGCTACATGGCGGCGCGTGAGGGGCACGCGGAGGAGGCCAACGCGGTGGCGAAGATCGACCACCGCACCGGCGAGGAGCGGCTGCACGTGCTCCCCGACGCCCACGCGGTCAGCGAGCCGATCTTCGTGCCGCGCGACGCAGACGCCGAGGAGGACGACGGCTGGCTGCTCGCCGTGGCCTACGACGGGACGACCCATCGCTCCCGGCTCCTCGTCCTCGACGCCGCCGACCCGCGCCGGGACCCCGTGTTCACCGGGCATCTGCGCCACCACGTGCCGCAGAGCTTCCACGGGACGTTCGTGCGCCGGGTGGCGCGTTCGTCGATCGCCTGATCGACGTGTGCTAGGTTCCCGATTCGTCGATCGCTTGATCGACGAATCGATGGACCGGAGGAAGCGCATGAGCACGCATCTCGCCGTGGCGCCGACGCCCGAGCTCGGGACCGTCGCGACGTCGTGGGACATGCTGGTCCGGGGTCTGAGGGTCGACGGCCCACTGGTTCAGGGCCAGCACGGCAGCGACATCGCAACCGTCCGGCTCGGGAGGCGGCGGGTCTTCGTCCTGCGGCACCCCGACTACGTCGATCACGTCCTGTACGAGAACGTCGAGGGCTACCACAAGAGCATCGAGTACGAGCTCCTGCGCACGGTCCTCGGGTTGAACCTCTTCACCGACGAGGACGAGTCCTGGCGCCGGCACCGGATGATGCTCAACCCGGTCATGGCCAAGCGCCACGTCCGGGGGATGGTGGACCTGATGGTCGAACCGGTCGGTTCGTTCATCGAGCAAATAGACGTTGGCGGCGATCGCATCCCCGTCGAGATGTCCGGAGCCATGGTCGAGCTGACGATGGACGTCGTCGGCGCCGCGCTGTTCGGCCACCAGTTCGGTGACATCGCTCGGAAGATGCGCCGCGTCGTCACGATGGGGCTGCGCGGGGCCGAGGTCGCGACCCGGCTGCTGATGGTCGCCTCGCCGCCGGTGTGGGGCGTTCGGGCCTCGGCGAAGGCGATCCACCACGCGCCGTACCTGCCGCCGCCGCTGAACGGCCTGCAGTGGGTCATGCGGACGGTCGACGACGCGGTCTGGGATCTGATCCACGACCGGCAGGCCCGCCCGAACGACAACGACGACCTCCTGAACCTGCTCCTGACCGCGCGCGACGACGAGGGCGACCTGCCGCTCAAGCGCGTCCGCGACGAGGTGACCACGTTCATGCTCGCCGGGCACGAGACCACCGCGAACGCGCTGGCGTGGATGTGGTACCTGCTCGCCCTGAACACGGCAGCGCGGGACCGGATGCTCGCCGAAGTCGACACGGTCCTGGGCGGGCGGACCCCCACCGTCGCCGACCTCGAACGCCTCCCGTGGACCACGGCGTGCTTCTCGGAGGCGATGCGCTTCTACCCGCCCGCGTGGGTGATCCCGCGGGTCGCGCTGCGCGACGACGTGATCGATGGCCACCTCATCCCCAAGGGGTCGACGGTCATCGTCCCGATCCACGCGATCCACCACGACCCGCGCTTCTGGCCCGACCCGGACGTCTTCGACCCGTCACGGTTCCTGCCCGGCGAGGGGAGAGGCCGCCACCGGTCGGCCTACCTGCCGTTCGGCGGCGGGCGTCGGGTCTGCATCGGCACGAGCTTCGCGCTGCTGGAGACCACGCTGATCACGGCGATGATGAGCCAGCGGTTCGTCTTCGATCTCGTGCCGGGGCACCCGGTCGAGCCGGAGGCGACCCTGACGCTGCGCCCGCGGCATGGCGTGAAGATGGTGGCGCTCCGGCGGGAAGAGACTTCGACAAAGGTGGCAGCGTGAGCGGGATGAAGATCAGCGGGGCGCGCATCGTGATCACGGGCGCGGGCAGCGGGATCGGCGAGGCGACGGCGCTGCGATGCGCGCGCGACGGCGCCGCGGACGTGATCTGCGTCGACATCGACGGCGACGCCGCTGAGGCGACGGCCGCTGCGTGTCACCGGCACGGGGCCGCGTCCTCGTCGTTCGTGTGCGACGTCGCGGACTCGGCCGCCGTGCAGGAGCTCGCCGACGCGATCGAGGGCAACGAGGGCCCGGTCGACATCCTCGTCAACAACGCGGGCGTCGGCGTGGCCGGGCCGTTCCTGGAGACGAGCGTCGACGACTGGGATTGGCTGATCTCGATCAACCTCGACGGGGTCGCCTACGGCTGCCACGCATTCGGCCCGAGGATGGTCGAGCGCGGGCGCGGACAGGTCGTGAACATCGCCTCCGCGGCGGCGTATCTGATGTCGCGCGACATGCCGGCCTACTGCGCGTCGAAGGCGGGCGTCGTCGCGCTGTCGCGCTGCCTGCGCGGGGATTGGGCTTCCCACGGAGTCGGCGTCAGCGTGATCTGCCCGGGCGTCATCAACACGCCGATCCCGACGAACAGCCGCATGACCGCGTCGCGCGCCCACCAGCAGGAGCGGATGCAGGAGTCGTTCAAGGTCGGCCACGCGCCCGACCTCGTCGCCAAGGCGATCGTCAAGGCGGCGGAGAAGGATCTCGAGCTCGTGCCCGTCGGCTTCGAGTCCGAGTTCGCCTACCGGGTGCTGCCGTTCGTGCCCGGTCGCGTGAAGGGCCTGATGACGAAGGCCCAGCTCGGGCCGCTGCCGGACCTGCCCAACCTCATGCCGTGGAGGTCGTGATGCGCGTGGAGGTCACTGCGGCCCCCGCGCGCTGAGCGCCATCGACACGCCGGTGATCAGGCGGGGCTCGCCGGCGTCGTCGCGCAGGACGCGGATCCGGGTCCAGCCGGCGAACTCGGTGCCGTCCTTGCGGCGGAGCATCAGCTCGCGCTCCCAGTCGCCGGCGTGGCCGCGCAGCTGCGGGCGCTCCTCGTCGGCGCCGATGGTCTGCAGATCGAGCAGCGAGGTGCCGATCACCTCGTCGCGGGTCCAGCCGTAGAGCCGCTCGGCGGCGCCGTTCCACTCGGTGACGCGCAGGTCGCCCGTCGACGCGACCACCGCGATGTCGATGGTGTCGAGCATCTCGGCGCGGAACTGCCAGTGGACCTCGGCGGTCTTGCGCTCGGTGATGTCCTGC
>JAEMSV010000096.1 GCA_016462625.1 Solirubrobacteraceae bacterium
CCCCCACGCTTCCGCGGAAGCGCGCCTCCAAACCCTCCACGACCGCCTCGACATCGGGCTGGCAACCAACGCGATGCTCTGGATCGCACCGCCCGGCCGGCGACGCATGGATGAGTGACTTCATCGAGAGCCGTGCGACGAGCCAACCGCCCGCAACCGGGGTGCGCAGACGATCGCGCATACGACGGAGGCGACCACCGCCGCTCCACCGCCCCAGGTCGCGGCAAGAAACGTTGCCTCCCGCACGCCACTCGCTGACAATCCGGCAAGAAGACCAGCCGCGCAGCCCGCAGCGAGAGCGGCAACGACGATCACCACGTATCCGCAGTTCGTGGGGATACGGCGCAGATTCTGCCCCAACCGACGCTCAGCTCGCGACGGGCGACGCGGCCGCGATGACCTTCTGGAGCGCGTCGACGACGCGCGGGTCGAACTGCGAGCCCGCGCCGTCGCGGAGCTCGGCCAGCGCCTCCTCGCGCATGAGCGCGGAGCGATACGGGCGGTCCTCGGTCATCGCTGACCACGCGTCGCACGCGAAGATGATGCGGCTCCCCAGCGGGATGTCCTCGCCGGAGAGTCCGTCGGGGTACCCGCCGCCGTCCCAGCGCTCGTGGCTGCCGCGGACGATCCGGCCGACCGGCGCGAGGGGCCCTGCAGCGCCGAGGATGCGCTCGCCGAGGATGGTGTGGGTGCGGATGGCGGCCCACTCCTCGTCGTCGAGCGGCCCCTCCTTGTCGATGATGCTCGCGGCGATGCCGGCCTTGCCGATGTCGTGGAGCGTCGCGCCCATGACGACCTCGGAGCGATCGTGGACCGAGAGCTCGAGCTCATCGGCGACCGCGCCCGCGAGCTCGCCCACGCCGGTGCCGTGGGCGTGCGTGTCCGGATGCACCGCCGCGAGGACGGCCAGCGCGATGTCGCGGACCTGATCGTCGGCGCTCGGGCGGTTCGCGGCCTTGTCGGCGTACAACCGCTGATCTGCGAGGCGCAGCGCGTCGGTGGAGGTGTGGGCGTCGGACGGGAGCCGGATCGTCCCGGCAGAGGCGGAGACCCGAACGCCGTCGGACTCATCGCGCAGCGCGGTGCGGGCGCGGACGAGGGCGGACTCGTCAGGGACGATCGTGCAGAACTCGTCGCCGCCGAGCCGGAACGCGAGCCCGCGGGGCTCGACGGCGGCCCGGAGGCGCTCGCCCAGGCGGACCAGCAATGCGTCGCCGGCGGGGTGGCCGAGCAGATCGTTGTAGCGCTTGAAGCCGTCGAGGTCGTGGATCGTCAGGAGCGCCGGGCTCGCGCCGGGCGAGAAGGCGGCCTCCATCGCGGTCTCGAGCGCGCGGCGGTTGCCGAGGCCCGTCAGCGCGTCGTGCGACGCGAGGTTGCGCAGGACCCGCTGATGACGGCGCTGCTGCCAGCGGGAGACCCCGACCATCCCCCACGCGAGCAGGCAGAACATCAGCGCGGCCCCGAGGACGATGTTGTCCTGGTCCTGGTCGGCGTTCGCGCGGGCGTCCTTGGCGCGGACCGCTGCATCGCGTTCGACGGCGCGCAGCGCGACGGCGGACTTCCCCGCGGCTTCGGATACGGCCAGCAGGCGCGCCGGCGTCCAGCGCTCGCGGCGCATCAGCCCAACGCGTGCCTCGTACTCCCGGAGCGCCGCTCGCGCGACGCGGGCGTTCGGCGTGTCGCCCGTGGCAGCGCGCAGCCGGCCGACGGCGGCGGAGTCGCTGCGGCTCGCACGAGCCCACAGCTCCTTGGCGCGCTCGGGTCGCCGCGCCCCGGTCGACAGCACCGCGGCGGCATTTGCGGCCATCTGCCACTGCGCCATGTCCGCGGCGGCCTGCCCGGCGCGCGACTGCGATGCCGTCTCGCGATCGGCGATGGTGCGCTGGCGGACCAGCTCGTCGCCGACCCCCGAGGCGAGCAGGATCGCGAAGCCCAGGGGAATCAGGATGACCGCGAGCAGGCCGAAGGCACGGCGGGTCCTACGCCGGTTCGCGCCATTCCGTGGCTCGTACGCGTCCATCACCTTCTGTATCGGCAGCACGAACCGCGTCCAGAGCGAACTGGCGCACACTGGCCACCCGCGCCATCCCCACTTCCGGGGTTGCCTCAAGCGGGTGCGTAGAGACCACGCTCTTGCGGACCGTCCTTCGCGCCGATGCTGACCGCGTGCCGCGCCCCCGTGCGGCACACCCGGTCCTCCGAGCACAGGCGTGACGCGCGGTCCCCGAAACCGCGCGTGCCTTTCGGCTGACCCTGCCCATCCGGTTGGCGCGCCGCCGTTCCTCATCCCCCCGAAAGGCGGCGCGCCGACTGGACATTGATCGCATGGACCCGGGCGTGCCTTGGCCGACCACAGGGAGGACGGCCACTGGCCGCCCCCGATCATGCCCAAGAAGCGTCCATCTCCGAGGAAGTCTCCGCGCCGCAAGCGATCGGCCGGTCCGCCGACGGCGGTGTACGCCGGCGAGTTCGGCCGCGCGCAGGCCGAGCGGCTGCTCTGGCGCGCGGGCTTCGGCCCGAAGCCGGGGCAGGCCGACGAGCTGGCGAAGCTCGGGGTCCGCGGCGCGGTCGAGTGGCTGCTGCACCCGCCGTCGCAGGCGCTGAGCGGCCCCGCGCCGACGAACGGCAAGGGCAGCGGCCTCGCGCCCATGCACATGTGGGGCCATGACCACCTGTGGTGGTTCGATCGCATGGTCCGCACGGAATCGCCGCTGATCGAGCGGATGACGCTGATCTGGCACGACTGGTTCGCCACGAGCCGCAGCGGCGTTCCGACCCCGAAGCTGATGCTCGACCAGAACCAGATGCTCCGCGAGCACAGCATGGGGACGTTCCGCGAGCTGCTCATCCGGGTCACCAAGGACCCGGCCATGCTGATCTGGCTCTCGGGCTCGGTGAACTCGGCCCAGGCGCCGAACGAGAACTACGCGCGAGAGCTCATGGAGCTGTTCTCCCTCGGCACGCGTGCCGGCTACACCGAGCGCGACGTCCGCGAGCAGGCCCGCGCGCTGACGGGCTGGCGCAACGACTGGGCGAGTACGGGGCCGAAGAACTTCCGCTTCGACAAGCGCATGCACGACCCTGGGCGCAAGCGCGTGTTCGGCCGCAAGGGCGCATACGACTGGCGTGGCGCGGTCCAGCTGTGCCTCGACCACCCCGCGCATCCCGGGTTCGCGGTGCGCAAGCTCTGGGGCTACTTCAACCCGACCCCGCCCGATGCGGCCACCGAGCGGGCGCTGGCGCGCAGCTATGCCGAGAGCGGAACGGAGCTGCGCCCCCTGCTGCAGGCGATCCTCCTGCACCCCAGCCTCTACACGGGCGCGCGCATGATCAAGCCGCCGGTCGTCTACACGGCGGGCCTGCTGCGGACGCTGAACCGCGGTGTCGACAGCGATTCCTGGGTGTGGCTGAACCAGACGGCCGGCCAGCTCCTCTTCTACCCGCCGAACGTCGCGGGCTGGGACGAGCAGCGCTGGCTCGACACCGCGACGTGGCGCGCCCGCTGGCAGGCCGCGGCGACCGCCCTGGCGCCGTGGGAGGTCAAGGACGACGCGGCATACCTCGCGCCGAGTGGCGGGGCGGAGACGCCCGAGCAGGCCGTCGATCGCGCCCTCGCGTTCTGGGGCTCCCCGCCGATCACCGACGCGACCCGGCAGCAGCTCCTCGCCTTCGCCGTGGAGTGCGCCCAGGCGGCCGACAAGAAGTGGAAGCAGACGCAGTACCCGCGCGTGCGCCAGAACGCGCTGCGCCAGCTGATCGCGACCTCCCCCGACCTCCAGACGAGCTGATGGCCCACCGGCACTGCCAGAACTTCAAGCGCACCGAGCTGCTGCGCACGGCCGCCGCGGAGGCGGGCCGCGGGCTGCCGTCGATCGAGCCCGGGATGCCGCTGCCTGCGGGCACCGGGATGGACCGGCGGAAGTTCCTGCTGCGGACCGCGGGGCTCGGCCTCTCGGTCTACGCCGCCGGGCAGATGGCGGGCTTCGACGTGCTCGAAGCCGGCGTCGCGCAGGCCGCGGAGGGCGGTCCCGCGCCGATCATCATCTCGGTCTTTCTCGAGGGCGGGATCGACGGCCTGTCGGTCCTCGCGCCGGTCGGCGACCCCCTCTACCGCGCGAAGCGCCCCCGCCTCGCCCTGCCCGAGAGCGAGATGCGCTTCGGCGAGGACAACCGCCTCGTCTGGCATCCGAGCGCGGCGCCCCTGGCTGCGCTGCACGGTGAGGGCAAGCTCACCGTGATGCCCGCGATCGGCTACACCGACGCCGATCAGTCGCATTTCACGTCGCGCCACTTCTGGGAGGTCGGTGCCACCGACGCGGGTGAGCGCACGGGCTGGCTCGGACGCTGGCTCGACCACGTCGGCACGGGCGACAACCCCGTCCAGGGCCTCTCGCTCGACGGCCGCCTCTCCCCCGTCCTGGCGAGCGCGCGCGTCCCGGTCGCCGCGATCGGCGGTGCCGGCGACTACGCCCTCGGCGCCCGGGGCGTCGGCGGCGAGCTGCTGCCGCGGATGCAGGCATCGGTCGCGCGCATCGGCGCGGCCCACTCCGGATCGGCGGATCCGGCGCTGCGGGCCGCCGCCGGGGCCGGCGCCAGCGTGATGCGGATGAGCGAGCAGATGGCGCCGTTCAAGGTCGATCCGAAGAACCCACCCGCCCCGCCGGTCGCGTACCCGAACAACGCGAGCGCCGGGTTCCCGCTCCAGATGGCCGGCCTGGCCTGGCTCATCGCAGGCGGCCTGCCCACCCGCGCCGTCGCCGTCCGCGCCGCGGGCGAGTACGACACCCACGAGGGCCAGCCCGCCGATCTCACCGAGGACCTGCAGCTCGTCTCTGAGACCCTGCTCGCGTTCCAGCGCGACCTCGAGGCCCGCGGGCTCGCCGACCGCGTGCTCACGCTCGTCTGGTCCGAGTTCGGCCGGCGCGTCGAGGAGAACGCCTCCATGGGCACCGACCACGGCGCGGCAGGCGTGGGATTCGTCATGGGCACCCGTGCGAGCGGCCGCATGGTCGGGGAGTTCCCGGGCCTAGCGAAGCTCGATCCGGCCGGCAACCTCCGCGCGACCTCGGACTACCGCGCCGTCTACAGCTCGCTGCTCGAGCAGTGGCTGGGGACCGACGCCGCCGCGATCATCCCCGGTGCCGCGACGCTCGGCCGTCCGCGGATGGTCAAGTGATCGCCCGGCTCGTGCTGGCGGGCTTCACCGCCGCGCTGTTCGCCGCCGCGCCGGCCGCCCACGCCGCCGCGCCGCTGTTCGTCGACGCCCGCGAGTGGTCGCTGACGCTCTCGCGCGCGACGGTCCCCGCCGGCAAGGTGTCGATCCAGCTGCAGAACGCCGGCGAGGACGACCACGACCTGCGCCTGCGCCGCCTCGATCGCAAGGGCCGCCCGACCGGAGCGACACGCTCGATCGGCGCGACCCACCCCGGCACCCTCGCCGAGGCCACGTTCACGCTCAGCCAGGGGCGCTGGAAGCTCTGGTGCTCGCTCTCCGGCCATCAGGCGGCGGGGATGAAGGCCACCCTCAAGGCCCGCTGAACCGGGCTTCCTCGAGATCGAGGTCGCGCTCGATCTGGCGCAGCACGTCGCTGGTGAGCGACCCTTCGTCGCGCAGGCGCAGCAGGGTGTCGCGCTCGACGCCGATCAGCTCGCGGCGCAGCGCCGCCAGGTGCTTGGGCGCTCCGGGGCTCTCCTGGGCGTGCTCGTCGCCCTCCAGGGCCGCCTGCGTTCGCCGCATGCGGGCCTGGTAGAGCTCGCGTACCCGCTGGACCAGCCGGTCCGGGAGGTCGTGCTCATCCTCGAGCTCTCCCAGGCGCTCGAGCGCCGCCTCCGTCGCGGCCCGCCGGGCGAGCGCCTCGTCGGGCGACCAGTCGCGGTCCTCCTCGACTCCGAGCACGTGGAGCACCCCCCGCAGGCTGAGCCCCTGCCCGACCAGGGTCACGAGGATGACCACGACGGTGATGAACAGGATCTCCCCGCGCTCGTCGACGGCCAGCGGGACCGCGAGGGCCGCCGCGAGCGAGATGGCGCCGCGCATCCCCGCCCAGCCGATCGCCAGCCGCTCGGGCAGCGACTCGCCGAACCCCGACCACGGCAGCAGCAGGAATACGAGGCGCGTGACGATCACCGCGGCGCTGACCGCCAGCGCCGGGACCAGCAGACTGCCGAGCTCGAGGTCCTCGACGAGCTCGGGGAACTGCAGGCCGAGCAGGACGAAGATCGCCGCGTTCAGCCCGAAGACCAGGACGTCCCACACCGCCGCCGCGCTCAGGCGCGTGTCCGCGTCGAAGGTCTCGTGCGAGTGCCAGCTCAGGTAGAGACCCGCGACGACGGTCGCCAGGATGCCCGACGCCCCGAGCTCCTCGGCGACGATGTAGGCCGCGTACGAGGCCAGGATCGACAGGAAGATCGTCAGTGTCAGGTCCGGCAGCCGGCGCTGGACATGGCGGGTCGCCCACCCCACGGCCAGGCCGACCAGCACGCCGCCGACGACCGCGACGACGACGTCCCACCCGGCGTCGGCGATCGAGAACACGCCGCTGACGGCCGCCGCGACGGCGACGCGATAGGCGACGAGCGCGACCGCGTCGTTGAGCATCGCCTCGCCCTCGACGAGCAGCGTGGCGCGCGCCGGCGCGCCGGCCTTCCCGAAGGTCGCGAGCGCCGCCACCGGGTCGGTCGGCGCGAGCAGCGCGCCGAGGATGAACGCGGCGGTCCAGCCCATCCCGGGCACGAGCGCGTGGGCGACGACGGCGACGACCGCCATGGTCACGAGCACGAGCCCGACCGTCAGCAGCCCCAGCGGCTTGCGTTCGGCGAGCAGCTGCTGCGGCGACGCGTACCAGGCCGCCGCGTGGACCAGCGGCGGGAGGAACACGAGGAAGATGATGTCCGGATCGACCTCGAGGTCCGGGACGCCGGGAATCAAGCCCGCGCTCAGCCCGCCGAGGACCAGGACGATGGGATACGGGATCCGAACGAGGTCGGCGACGCGCACGAGCAGCGCGGCACCGAGGAGGAGTGCGAAGAGGAACTCGATATCGCCCACGTCCGGCGCGAGTCTAGGTCGGGCCGGACGGACCCTTAGCCTGTCCGGGGTGATCCGCAGCACCGTCCTGCCGGCGCTGCTCGTCGCCGCACTCCTCTCCGGCTGCGGTGGCACGGTCGCCGCGAAGCCCGACGCGCCCCGGGCGACGACGGCCGACGACACCCGCCAGGTCGCCGTGGGCCCGCCGGGCGCCGAAGACGGCGCCACGATCAGCGGAGACGCGGCCCGCAAGGTCGAGGTCCCGGTGCTGATGTACCACGTGATCGCCAAGGCGAAGCCGGGCGAGACGTACCCCGAGCTGTGGGTGCCGCCCGCGCGCTTCGCCGCCCAGGTCCAGGCGCTCGCCGACGCCGGGTACCACGCCATCACGCTGCACCAGCTCATGGAGGCGTGGGAGAAGGGCGACCCTGTCCCGGACAAGCCGGTCGTCCTCACCTTCGACGACGGCTACCTCAGCCAGTCGACCAACGCCGCACCGGTCCTGGCCAAGCACGGGTGGCCCGGGGTCCTCTACCTCACGACGCGCAACATCGGCCCCACGATCCCGAAGTCTTCGGTCAAGAAGCTGCTGCGGTCAGGCTGGGAGCTCGGCGCCCACACCGCGACGCACCCTGATCTCCGCACGCTCGACGCCGCGGGCCGGGAGCGCGAGATCGACGACGTGCGCATCCAGCTGCGGGCCGAATTCGACCAGGACGTGGAGTCCTTCTGCTACCCGGCGGGCAAGTACGACGAAGCCGTGGTCGCTGCCGTCAAGGCCGCGGGCTACCGATCGGCCACCACGGTCGCGCCGGGCTGGGCCGAGCCGAGCGACAACCCCTACCTTCTCCAGCGCGTCCGGGTCGATCCGCAGGACGGTCCGCAGCGCCTGCTGAAGAAGATCACCGCCTGGCACAGTTCGCCGGACGACTGAGCCAACCCCGTCCGTCAGGCGTCGGCCGAAGCCGGCAGCGGCGGAAGCTCCACCGGCGACGTGTGCAGCGCCCGGACCCGCACGTCGCGCCACGTGACGCCCTCGCGCACGAGCGCCGGGGCACCCATGATGAACGCCGTCGCGACCTCGACCGCCTGCAGGATCACGCCGTACGCGATGCCGTCGGCGTAGCTCACGCCGTACGCGCCGAGGACGGCGGCGCAGGCCAGCTGGAAGGTGCCGATGTTCGACGGCGTCAGCGGCAGGACCGCGGTGACGTTGACGGCGAACAGGACAGCGGCGGCCGCGCCGAACCCGGCGTGATCGTCGATGCCGAGCGCGACGAGCAGGAAGTAGCACGAGACGGCCTGCAGAACCCAGGCGCTGAGCTGGAACACCGTGGCCTCCGCGCCGAGCTTGGGCGAGCGGAAGACCAGCAGCCCGGACCGGGCCCGCAGCAGCGCGGCGCGCGCCCGTTCGGCGAACGCCGCCAGCCGCGATTCCCCGTTGGCGCCGCGACCGGCGAGCAGCGGCGCGAGGACGACCGTGAGGACGAGCACGACCGGGGCGACGGCGGCCAGCACCAGCGGCCCGGACTTCGTGAAGACGTCGACGGTCGAGAACATGATCACGCCGAGGATCACCAGCGCGAGTGCGTTGAGCAGCGTCTGGGAGACGATCGTGCCGACCACGACGGGCAGCGTCTCGCGCGGGCGGCCGACGCGCCGCGCCACGATCAGCGCACGCGACGGCTCGCCCAGGCGAGCCGGCAGCGTCGCGCTCATCAAGACGCCGATGGATGTGGCGCGCATCGCGACGCCGAAGCTGATGACCGAGTCGGGGAGTCCCGCGCGGAGAATCGCCCGCCAGGAGACGGCGCGCAGCACCATCGACGCGCACATCACGCCGAGCCCGGCCACGACCCACGCCGGCTGGGAGTGGACCAGCGAGGTGACGACGCGGTCGACGCCGATGCGCTGGAGGGCGAGCAGGGCCAGCAGGATGGTCGCGAGGCCCGCGAGGCCGAGCGCCGCGCGGCGCAGGAAGGCGATCACCGGGCGGCGGCGGCCCGCGCCGGCCGGTGCGGGCGGCTCGGGGCGCGGGATGCGGCGCGGCCGCTCCATCGGGCGGCCGTCCGCCGTGGCGAGTCCGTGGCGGACCGCGAAGCGCGCGCCAGCGGTTGCCGGCTCCGGCACCGTGCGAGCTTCCTCGTAGACGCCGACGATCTCCTCGGTCACGTGCGGCCAGGAGAAGCGGTCGGCCGAGCGCGCGGCCTCGACGCCCATGGCGGTGGTGCGCGCGGGCGTCAGCGCGAGCTCGCGCAGCGTGGTGGCCAGCGCCATGGGATCGGCCCGCGGCACCAGCACGCCGTCCACGCCGTCGCGGACCACGTCGCGGTATCCGGCGATGTCGGAGGCGACGACCGGGGTGCCCGCGGCGAACGCCTCGGTCAGCACCATCCCGAAGGACTCGCCGCCCAAGGACGGCGCACACAGCAGGTCGGCGCCGCGCAGGATCGCGGTCTTGGCGACGTCGTCGACCTTGCCGAGCGCCGTGACGCCGCGCGGGTCGAGCAGCAGCGGCTCGATCTCGTCGCGCGAGGCGCCGACGATCGTCAGCTGCGCGGGAACGTGGTCGCGCAGCGCCTCGAAGGCCGGGAGCAGCACCTCGAGCCCCTTGCGCTCGACGGCCTGGCCGACGAACGCGATCTTCAGCGGATCGCCGTCGAGCCGCGGCGCCTTCGGCGCCAGCTGCGGAGCAACCTGGACGCCGTTGGGGATCACGGTGTAGGTCCCGCCGAAGAAGCGGCGCCCGGTCCAGGCGGCGGCCTCGGACACGGCGATGCGCGCGTGCAGGCGGTTGAACCGGCGCCAGGCGCCGGCGAGGTTCCCGAGGTTGTTCGTGACCGGGCTCGTCGCGTACGCGTGGAACGTGCCGACGACCGGGATATGCGGCGAGGCGTTGCACGCCTCCCAGCCGGCGGTCGGCGCCATCGGCTCGTGGACGTGGATGACGTCGGGCCGGAACTCGGCGATCGCGGTGCGGAACGCGCTGACCGCGTGCGGGTGCAGCGCGAGCGTGCTCACAGCGCCGTTGAACGGCAGCCCGACGGTGCGCCCCAGCGGGACCAGCCACTCGGGCATGGCACGGGCCTGCGGCCGCGCTCCACGGTGGAGGCGGACGGAGAGGGCGTCATCGGGGTCGACGGGCGCGAGCACACGGACGTCATGTCCAGTCGCGAGGAGCTCGGTCGCGAGCGCCTCGATGTGTCGCGTCACGCCCCCGGGATACGTCCAGGAATACGGAGACACCAGCGCTATGCGCATGCGCGCCATCCTAGCCGCGTTCCCGGCTGACCATGCATCTCGGACACCACATCTACACTTCGTTGGCGATGCCCCGCCGACACTTCGTCAAGTACACGTTCCTCAAGCTGGACCCGGCCTGGCGCCGCCTCGGCTCCGAGGAGCGCGCCGCGCACAAGGCGGAGTTCGCTGCCGCGTGCAGCGATTTCGCCGATGGTCACCTCCTGCGGGCGTTCTCGACGGTGGGCACCCGCGGGGACACGGACATGATGCTGCTGTCCCAGGCCGAGAACCTGGAGCGCATCCACGAGTTCCACGTCGTGCTGGCCCAATCCGGCCTCATGAAGTGGGCCGACATCCCGTACTCGTATCTCGCGATGACCAAGGAGTCGGAGTACTCCGACGAGTCGCGGCTCGAGGTGCGCCCCGCGCACGCCAAGTACCTGTTCGTCTACCCGTTCGTGAAGAACCGCGACTGGTACGCGCTCGACGCCAAGGAACGCTGGCGCGTCATGCAGGGGCACATCACCGTCGGGAAGGAGTTCCCCGACATCGACATCAACACCTCGTACTCGTTCGGCCTCGACGATCAGGAGTTCGTCGTGGCCTTTGAGAGCGACGACCCGGGCGACTTCCTCGACCTCGTGCAGCGCCTGCGGACCACCGAGGCCTCGGCCTTCACCAAGCGCGACACCCCGACCTTCACGTGCATCGACGCCTCCGTCGAGCGGGCGCTCAACGCGCTCGACGGCGAGGCCGTGTCACTCGAGCCGAGCACGCAGGCGTAAGTGTCCTCCGCGGAGGCCGTCGCGCACCTGCGCAATGCAGACCCCGTGATGGCCGCGCTGATCGAGCGCGTCGGCCCGCTGGAGAGCGACGAGGACGAAGCCGAATCCCGGGGACGCCCGGAAGACCACTACGGCGCGCTGGTGCGCTCGATCGTCGGCCAGCAGCTGTCGACGAAGGCGGCCCGCGCGATCTACGGCCGTCTGACCGACCGGTTCGACGGCCGGACGCCGACGCCCGAGCAGGTCCTGGCCGATGACGCCGAGGAGCTGCGCGCGGCCGCGGGGCTGTCGCGGATGAAGGTGAGCTTCCTGCGCTCGCTGGCCGAGCACGTGCAGGACGGCACGCTGGAGCTCGATCGCGTCGCGGAGCTGCCCGACGACGAGATCATCGCCGAGCTGACCGCGGTCAAGGGCATCGGCGAGTGGAGCGCGCACATGTACCTGATGTTCCATCTGCGCCGTCCCGACGTGCTCGCGTGGGGCGACCTCGCGGTCCGCCGCGCCGTCCAGCTGGCCTACGGGCTCGAGGACGCGCCGCTGCGCGGGGAGCTGACCGAGCTCGCCGAGCCGTGGCGGCCGTACCGCACGCTGGCGTGCCGGTACCTGTGGCAGTCGCTCGACGCCACGCCCGTCGACGGGGACTGAGATGCCGCCCCGGCCGGACTTCGACCTGCAGTCGCACTCCACGTGCTCGGACGGCACGCTGGCTCCTCGGGAAGTCGTCGCGCGCGCGGCCGAGGCCGGGGTCCGGCTCCTCGCGCTGACCGACCACGACACGGTCGACGGGGTCGCCGAAGCGCAGGCCGCCGGCGCGCGGCACGGAGTCGCGGTCGTCACCGGCGTCGAGCTGTCGACCGTCGACCCCGCGGGCCCGGACCTGCACCTGCTCGGCTACGGATTCGATCCGGCGAATCCTGGCCTACGAACCGCCCTCGAAGCGTTCCGGGCCGACCGGCAGGCCCGGATCGGGCGGATGGCGGACGCGATGCGCGAGCTGGGCTGGGCGATCGCCGAGGACGAGCTCGCCGGCCGCAAGGCGCCTGGGCGCCCGCACCTCGCGCGGGCCGTCTTCCACCATCCCGCGAACGCGGCCCGCCTGCAGGAGGAGGGGCTCGACGGTTTCGGGGCGGTCCTCGAGGCGTACCTGATCGAAGGCAAGCCCGGCTTCTGCGGGCGCACGATGCCGACGGTCCCCGAGGCCATCGACGTCGTGCACGCCGCCGGGGGCGTGGCCGTCTGGGCGCATCCGTACTGGGACATCCCCGGCGACGCGGAGGTCGCGGCGACGCTGCGGCGGTTCGCCGCAGCCGGTGTGGACGGGGTCGAGGCGTTCTACGTGACGCACAGTGAGGCCCAGACGCGGCATCTCGCCGGGCTCGCCGACGAGCTTGGACTGCTCACGACCGGGTCCACGGACTTCCACGGGATCGGTCACGCGAATTTCGCGGATTTCCTGGGGTTTTCGCTGTTCGGACTCGAGCCGAGGCTCGGACCACTCTCACCCTCGACCTGAGCCTTAGGTGCAGCCGTCCTCGCCGGGGTTCCCGCCCGCGGGCGCCTCACGCCATGGCGCGTAGGCCGGATACAGGGTCGTCAGGCCCGCATCCGCCAGCCCGACCGGGAACGACGGGTCCTCGCGGAACGAGTACTGGATCGCGACCGCGATCCGGCGATCGGCCTGCCAGGTCGCGAGGGCGGCAGCCATCGCCCGGCAGGCCTCGGCGGGATCGGTGGGCGCCTCGCGCCCGGGCCGAGGGCCCCCGACGCCGGTCTCGGTGAGCCAGAGGCGGTGGGGGCGCGGGCACCCGCGACGGTCCAGCGCCGCGAGCACGTCTCTCAGCAGACCCGGGCTGCCCGCGGCATCCGCATCCCCGGCCAGCGGCGCGTCGCCCTCGGGGCCGGCCGCCTCGTCGGTCTGCGCGACGTAGAGGTGCTGAGCCCACGTGGTCGTGGCGCACACCACCTCACGCGGGAGATCGTCGATGAACTCCTTGACCGTGCTGGCCGAGCGGCGGGGCTCGTCGTAGCCGGCCAGCTCGCCCAGCAGCAGCCGGTCGCCGGCCTGTTGCTCAGCCCGGAACGCCTCGACGATGCGCGCGTACCGCGCCGCCGAGGTCGAGGTGCTACGCGCCGAGCAGTCCGCCCGCTGCGGCGCGAGAAACGCGGGGTGGTTGGGCTCGTTCCACGGAGCCCACCAGCGAATCGGGACGCCGTCGGCCTGGGCCTCAGCCCGCAGGGCGCGCACGAGCGCGCGGTACGCGACGGGATCGGGCTCGCGGGCGCGGTCGGACAGCCCGCAGGTCCCGCTGCCCGGCGGGTCGGCCTCGGGACGCCGCGCCGCCCAGGGCGGAGTGCCATAGATGACGGCGATCGGCTCCCAGCCCTCCGCCCCGCCCGCGCGGCGGGCCGCCAGCGCCTTCAGCACGTCGCGGATGCCCGCGAACGGCGCGCACGGCGGCGTCCCGCGCATGCAGCCGTCGGCCGGGAAGTCGAACCGCGGCGGCGCGTTCCCGTCCGGCTGGAGCTTCTCCCAGTCCACGAGCACGCGGACGTAGTGCGGGCGCAGGGCGGCGAGCCGATCTCGCCACGGGACGAACTCGGCCGGGACCGTCCCCGGCGTCAGCAGGTTCGCGTTGCCCTCGAGGATCCCGGTCTGCAGCCCCGGCGGCGTCTGGGCCGGCGGCGGGACGGGTCGTGGCGAGGGGGCGTCACCACCGCCGCACCCGGCGGTGACCAGCACGACGAGCAGCAGCGCGGCGAACCCACCGCGCCGAAGCGCCGTCAGACGGCCGAGACCTCTTCTTCGTCGGCCACGCGGAACGACGATCCGCAGCCGCACGCAGCGACGACGTTTGGGTTCTCGACCTTGAAGCCAGCGCCCGTCATGGAGTCGACGTAATCGATGATCGAGCCCTTGATGTAGGGCAGCGAGGGCTTGTCGACCAGGATCTTCAGGCCGCTGACGTCGAAGACCTCGTCGTCATCGC
>JAEMSV010000240.1 GCA_016462625.1 Solirubrobacteraceae bacterium
GCGGACGAGCCGACCGGCAACCTCGATCCCAAGACGTCCATCGGGATCATGCAGCTGCTCTACCGGATCAACCGCACCGGCACGACGGTCGTCGTCGCAACGCACGACGCGCACCTGGTCAACCGCGCCCGACGCCGCGTCGTCGAGCTGCACGGCGGCAGGATCGTCCGCGATGAGGCCTCCGGCCTGTACGCGCAGAAGGAGCAGACGACGCAGGAGTTCGGCGCGATGATCAAGGGCCCGACCGACGAGTTCGATGCGCTGATGGACTCTGCGTGGGCCGACCACGGCGGGAAGAGCTAGACCCATGGGCTTCTTCCTTCGCGAGGCGTGGCGCTCGCTGCAGCGCAACGCGGTCCCGTCGTTCGCCGCGATGGCCTCGGTCGTCGTCACCATGCTCGTGCTCGGGGTCTTCATCCCGATCATCCAGGCAACCACCGGCGCCGCCAACGAGGTGCGCAGCAAGGTCCTCGTCGACGTCTACCTGAAGGCGAACGCCAAGGACGCCGACGTCGAACGCGTCCGGCGCGTGCTGGCCGAGGAGACGCCGCACGTCGGCAACGTCGTCTACGTCAGCAAGGCCGAGGCGTACGCCGAGGAGAAGAAGCGCAATCCCGAGGCCTACGAGCTGCTCGGCTCGAACCCGCTGCCCGACACGTTCCGTGTTACGCCGGACAAGCCCGAGAACGTCCAGGACCTCCGCAACGCTCTTGCGCCCGTGACCGCCGGCGGCTCGCGGGCGACGACGGACCCGGCGATCGACGAGGTCCGCAACCGCCGCGAGGAGACCGACAAGATCCTGTCGGCGACCCGCGTGGTGAAGCTCACCGTCGGCGTGCTGGCCGTCCTGCTGGTGCTGGCCAGCATCCTGCTCATCGCGAACACCATCCGCCTGTCGATGTTCGCGCGGCGCCGTGAGGTCGAGGTGATGAAGCTGGTCGGCGCGACCGACTGGTTCATCCGCTGGCCCTTCATCCTGGAAGGCGTCATCGTCGGCGCGATGGGGGGCATCCTCGCGGTGCTCCTGCTCGCGGTCGGCAAGGTCGCCCTGATCGATCCGCTGGCCGACGACTTCGCGCTGTTGAGCTCCCCGGACACGCTGAACTTCGGCGTGCTCATCGGGGTGATCCTCGTCGCCAGCGTGGGTGTCGCGGCACTCGGTTCCGGCCTGTCGTTGCGCCGGTTCCTCCGGGTTTAGGTTCGTTGAGCTGAGGGAGGGGATTCCCTTTAGGAACCCCTCCTAGCCTCGATCGTCATGCGCCGCTGGACGATCCCGATCCTTGCCCTCCTCGTGCCCGTCGCGCTCGTCGGCGGCATCTGGCTGGGCGGTCATCCGTCGAGCCTGCCCGGGCCGGTCCGTGACCTGCTCGTCGACGATCAGGTCGCTACGGTCTCCGAGGCGCTCGACCGGATCGACGACGACTACTACCGGCGGATCCCGAAGGACAAGCTCGCCGACGCCGCGGTCGACGGCGCGGTCGCCTCGCTCAAGGACCGCTTCAGCGCGTACTTCGATCCGAAGGAGTACGACAGCTACCAGGACGCGACGAACAGCCAGTTCAGCGGCGTCGGCCTCGGCGTGCAGGGCACGAAGGAGGGGCTGCGGATCGCGCGGGTCTACGACAAGTCGCCGGCCAAGCGCGCGGGACTCCGGAAGGGCGACGTGATCGTGGCCGCGAACGGCAAGACCCTGAAGGGCAAGCCCGAGGAGGCGGCGACTGCGCTCATCAAGGGCCCGGCGGGCACCGAGGTCACGCTGACGGTCTCGCGCGGCGAGAAGGACTTCGACAAGACGATGCGCCGCGCGACGATCAGCGTCCCGGCCGTCGCGACCCGGATGCGCAAGACCTCGGACGGCAAGAAGGTCGCCCAGATCGGCCTCGCGTCGTTCTCTAGCGGGGCGCACGGCGAGGTCTACGCCGCGGTCCGCAAGGCGCAGAAGGACGGCGCGAAGGGGATCGTCTTCGATCTGCGCGGGAACCCCGGCGGCCTGGTCAACGAGGCGCAGCTCATCGCGAGCGCGTTCCTGCCGGACGGCCCCGTCGTCTCGATGAAGGGCCGCAACGTGCCCGAGCGCAAGCTCGACGCGACGGGTGACCCGATCGCGCCGAAGATCCCGGTCGCCGTCCTCGTCGACCACGGCAGCGCGTCGGCGGCGGAGATCGTGGCGGGCGCGCTGCAGGACCGCAAGCGCGCGAAGCTCGTCGGCGAGTCGACGTTCGGCAAGGGCGTCTTCCAGCAGGTCACGCCGCTGCGCAACGGCGGCGCGCTCGACATCACGGTGGGCCAGTACTTCACGCCGAGCGGCCGCAATCTCGGCGGGCAGGGCGTGTCGCGCGGGAAGGGCCTGCAGCCCGACATCAAGGTCAAGGACGACGTGAAGACCCAGCGCGACGAGGCGCTCGACAAGGCGGTCGACGAGTTGCGGGCAGAGCTCAACTCGTGAACGGGCCTCTGGCGGTCGGCGTCCTGCGCTCGAAGGGGCGCTTCCTGGTCGTCGAGCCGTTGTTCGAGCGCAGCCACCGCGGTGGGGGTATCCCGGTCGAGCGCGACAAGCGCTACGCCATCGGCGACCTCGTCCTCGTCGGCCAGACCAAGAAGGGCGGCAAGCGCCCGAAGATCCTCAAGCGCCTCGGCCGTCCCGACCACGCGGGCGCGGTCCTCGAGGCGCTCATGCTCGACCGCGGCCTGCGCCGCCGGTTCGACCCGGTGGTGGAGAAGCGGGCGAAGGAGGCCCGTGACGTGGGCGGCTTCCGGCCCGACGTGCCGCGTACGGACCTGACGGCGCTGACGACCTTCACGATCGACCCGGCGACCGCGAAGGACTTCGACGACGCGATCAGCGCGGAGCGTCGCGAGGACGGCGTCATCCGGGTCTGGGTGCACATCGCCGACGTCAGCGCGTTCGTCGAGCCGCGCTCCCCGGTGGACCGTGAGGCGATGCGGCGCTCGACCAGCGTGTACGTCCCGGGCCGCGTCGAGCCGATGCTGCCCGAGGCGCTCTCCAACGATGCCTGCTCGCTCGTGCCCCACCAGGAGCGGCTGGCCGTTACCGCCGAGCTCGACCTGCGCGACGGCGCCTGCATCCGCGCGGCGTTCTACCGCTCGACGATCCGCAGCGACGCGCGCCTGGATTACGACCAGGTCGATCGGATCTTCGCGGGCAAGGAGCAGCCGGACGATCGGTGGGCCGAGCCGCTCGCCGCTGCCCGTGACGCCGCCGCGGGGCTGCATCGCGTGCGCCAGCAGGGCAGCGCGCTGGAGATCAGCTCGTCCGAGCCGGAGTTCCTCTTCGACGCCACGGGCCACATCCGCTCGCAGTCCGAGAAGCAGCAGACCGAGTCGCACCGGGTGATCGAGCACCTGATGATCGCGACGAACGAGCAGGTGGCGAAGCTGCTGTCCGGCCGGGGGATCCCGACGCTGTACCGCATCCACGAGCGGCCCGAGGGCGAAGCCGTGCGCAAACTCGTCTCCCAGCTCGAGTCGCTGGGCGTGCCCGCGCCCGACGTCCCCGACCGGATCGGGAAGACGGACGCGGCCGAGCTCATCGCCGAGTGCTCGCGCGCGGTCGACGGGTACGTCAAGAAGACCGGCCACGGGCGGATCGGCCTGACGTTCCTGGTTCTGCGCTCACTCAAGCAGGCCA
>JAEMSV010000097.1 GCA_016462625.1 Solirubrobacteraceae bacterium
TCGGCCTTGTAGCCCGGCGTCGCCGCGTTGGCGAGGTCGTTGGCGATCTGATCCTGTCGCGCCATCTCCGAGACCATGCCCGAAGCCGCGATGTACATGCCACGTTCCATTGGCCCCGTGGTCGGCCCCGGCGGGTCGCGGTTGAGGCGAGCGGACGCCTGGTCGATGACAGGGGTGTGAGTTTCGGTGCCGGTGCGCCCATCCCCGTCGAATTCGTCCTGCTGCGCGGGTCGCTGTTCGCCGACATCGCCCTCAAGCCAGGCAGCATGGTCTCCGGCCGGGTCCTGGAGATGTTCGGCAACGGCCGGGGTCTGATGACGCTCGGCGGCGTGAAGGTCGACGCCCAGCTCCCGGACAACGTGAGGGCCGGAAACGTCCTGCGGATGCAGGTCACCGAGTCGCTCGACGAGCGGCTCACGCTCCGGGTCGTCGAGCAGCTGCAGCCGCAGGCCGCGCAGGCCACCGGCGCGCTTGCGCAGATGCCGCTGGTCGGCATGCCGCTTCCCGGTGGTGCCACGGCGCGGATCCTGGTCGACCCCGAGGAGACGAGTGAGGGTGGCTCGCGCGGGGGCGAGAACTCGGTCCGGACGCTGGTGCTGCGCTACGACAGCGATCTGCTCGGGCGGATGGACGTCGTGGTCCGGCTCCAGGACGAGCAGGTCACGGCGACCGTGCTCGCGACGCCCGGTGAGCCCGTCACCGCCGCGCGTGAAGGCGCCGACGAGCTGCGCGGCAAGCTGCGGGAGGCCGCGTCCCGGCCCGCCCAGGTGATCATCTCGGGCCGCGCGGAGGCGCTCAATGTCCAAGCCTGAGAAGAAGCGCCGTCGCGCCGCCGCGTTGCGGTACGAGGGCTCCGGCGCCCCGCGCGTCGTGGCGACCGGGGCCAACGAGATCGCGGACCGCATCGTGCAGCGCGCCATCGAGGCGGGGGTTCCCGTTCGTGACGACTCCGCGCTCGCGGAGGCGCTCGCGTCGGTGGAGATCAACACCGAGATCCCGGTCGAGCTCTACCAGGCCGTCGCACAGGCGCTGGTCTGGGCGCACGGCCTGGATCTGGCGCAGCGGATCGCTGCCCGGCAGGCCGCGGATCTGCCGCGACGAACTCCGGGGTGACTACTGACGCACGGTGCGAATCGCCGTGCCAAGGTCCTTCCCCGTGCCGTTCGATCTCCCGCTCGCTGACACCGCACTGGACCTCTCGCGCTGGCAGTTCGCGCTGACGACGATCTACCACTTCCTGTTCGTCCCGCTGACGATCGGGCTGGCCTACACGCTCGCGGTCATGCAGACGCTGTGGTGGCGCACGGCCGACGAGCAGTGGCTGCGGCTCACGCGGTTCTTCGGGAAGCTCTTCCTCATCAACTTCGCGATCGGCGTCGCGACCGGTCTGGTGCAGGAGTTCCAGTTCGGCATGAACTGGTCGGAGTACTCGCGGTTCGTCGGCGACGTGTTCGGCGCACCGCTCGCGATGGAGGGCCTGCTGGCCTTCTTCCTCGAGTCGACGTTCATCGGACTGTGGGTGTTCGGCTGGAACCGCCTCAAGCCCGGCGTCCACCTCGCGACGATCTGGCTGGTCGCGATCGGAACCACGCTCAGCGCCTACTTCATCCTCGCGGCGAACGCGTGGATGCAGGACCCGGTCGGCTTCAAGATCGTCGCCGGCAAGCCCGAGATGACCAGCATCTTCGCCGTCCTCTTCAACGAGACCGCCGTCCTCGCGTTCTTCCACACGATGGCCGCCGCGGCGGTGACGGGCAGCTTCTTCGTGCTGGGCGTCGCCGCGTTCCACTTGCGGCGCGGCCAGGACGTGCAGGCGTTCAACAAGGCCGCCCGCCTGGCGGCGGCGATCGCGGTGCCGGCGGCGATCATGGCGTTCGTCATCGGCGACGACTTCATGCGCAACATGGTCGAGCGTCAGCCGATGAAGGTCGCCGCCGCCGAGGCGCTGTACGACACCGAGTCGAAGGTCGGGTTGTCGGTGTTCGCAGTCGCGCCGCTGGAGGCGAATCCCGGTGAGACGACGATCAACCTGCAGGTCCCGTATCTCCTGAGCGTGCTCGCGACGAACTCGTTCGACGGCGAGGTTCAGGGGATCAACCAGCTGCAGGCGCAGTACGAGAAGAAGTACGGGCCCGGCGACTACGTGCCGCCCGTCGGCGTCGTGTACTGGGGCTTCCGCGGGATGGTCTACATCGGCGGGGCGCTGATTGCGATCGCGCTGTGGGCCGGTTGGCTGGCGTGGAAGGACCGGCTTCGCAGCAGCTCGCTGTTCCTGAAGGTCGCGGTCTGGTCGCTCCCGCTGCCGTTCCTCGCGAACACCGCGGGCTGGATCTACACCGAGGTCGGCCGGCAGCCGTGGGTCGTGCAGGGCCTGCAGAAGACGTCGAACGGGGTGAGCGTCGCGGTGCCCACCTGGCAGATCGTGGCGGGCCTCGTCACCTTCCTCGTGATCTACGCGATCCTCATCGTCGTCGAGTTCTTCCTGCTCAAGAAGTACGCCCAGCGGCTGCCCGACCCGGCGCGCGACGAGTCCGAGCGCACAGCCCCCGTCCCCGCGATGAGCTACTAGAGATGACCGACTTCCAGCTCGATCTCGAAACCTTCTGGTTCCTCGCCCTCGCCTTCTTCTGGGTCGGCTACCTCGTCCTCGAGGGGTTCGACTTCGGGGTCGGGATGCTGCTGCCGTTCCTCTCCAGGGACGAATCCGACCGGCGCGTCCTGATCAACACCATCGGACCGCACTGGGACGGCAACGAGGTCTGGCTCATCGTCGCCGGTGCCGGGACGTTCGCCGCGTTCCCCGACTGGTACGCGACGCTGTTCAGCGGCTACTTCCTCGCGCTCCTGATCATCCTGGTCGCGCTCGTCGTGCGAGCGGTGTCGTTCGAGTACCGCGGCAAGCACGACACCCCGCGCTGGCGGGCCAACTGGGACCGGGTCATCGTCGTGACGAGCTTCCTGCCCGCGCTCCTGTGGGGCGTGGCGCTCGCGGGGCTGCTCAACGGCGTTCCGATCGCGGGCAACATGCAGTTCGACGGGAACTTCTTCGATCTCGTGCAGCCCTACGCGCTCATGGGCGGCGTCACGACGCTGACGCTCTCCCTCCTGTGCGGCGCCGTCTTCCTCGGGATAAAGACCGAGGGCGAGCTGCGGGCGCGGGCGCGCACGATGTCCGCGGTCCTCGCGAGGGTCGCCGCAGGCGCGGTCGTCATCTTCACCCTGTGGACGTCCTGGGGCGTGGCCGAGGACATCATCCCGAACATGCTCATGACGACCGCGATGGCCGGCGCGGCCGGGGCAGTGGTGCTCACGACCGGGCGTGGCAACGAGGGCTGGACGTTCCTCGTGGTCTCGCTGACGATCGCCACGACGATCGGCGGGTTGTTCATCAGCCTGTATCCGAATGTCATGGTCTCGACGCTCGGCGACGCGAACAACCTGACGATCTACAACACCGCGTCGTCGAACTACACGCTCACGGTGATGACGGTCGTGGCGCTGGTCATGCTGCCGATCGTGCTCGCCTACCAGGCGGTCAGCTACTACGTCTTCCGCGCGCGGGTCAGCGGTGAGCAGTTCGAAGGCCTCGGCCAGGCGGTCGGGCAGGTCGCCGACAAGCTGCACCTCACGCAGGAGCAGCCGCCGCAGACGCAGGTCGACCCGCCCACGGAATAGATGCGGCCCGACCGTCGCCTGCTCGAGCGCGCGCGGGCGGTCCGGGTCGCGCTCGGGATCGACGCCGGGCTCGGCCTGCTGGGCGCGATGCTCGTGCTGGCGCAGGCGACGCTGCTGGCCGCGGTGATCGCGCGGGCGTGGGGCGGCTCGTCGCTGTCGTCGCTGACGGGGCTCCTGGTCGGACTCGTCGCGGTCGTGTGCGCCCGGGCGGGGCTGGCGTGGGGGTTCGAGGTGGTCGGCCGTCGCGCTGCGGCGTCGGTGCTCTCGGAGCTGCGGATGGCGCTCGTGGGGCAGCGGCTGCGGCGCACGCCGGCCGCGCTCGACGGCGTGCAGAGCGGTGAGGTCGCGGCCGCGGCGGTCGGTGGGATCGAAGCGCTCGAGGCGTACTTCGCGAAGTACCTCCCCCAGCTCGTGCTCGCGGTGACGGTGCCGATCGCGGTGGTGGCGTGGAGCGCGCCGATCGACCTCACGAGCGCGCTCATCATGGTGGCGACGCTTCCGCTGGTCCCCGTGTTCATGGTGCTGGTCGGATGGCACACCGAGCGCCGCACGCGCGAGCGGTACGGCGCGATGGTCCGGCTGTCCACGCACTTCCTCGACGTGGTCCGCGGGCTGCCGACGCTGCGCGCGTTCAACCGGGGCGAGGCGCAGGTCGCGCGGATCGCGGAGGTCTCCGACGACTACCGGCGCGCGACGATGGGGACGCTGCGGATCACGTTCCTCTCGGGTGCGGTGCTCGATCTGGCGGCGACGCTCGGCGTCGCGCTGATCGCGGTGACCGTCGGCGTGCGCCTGGTCGACGGCGGGCTCGGGCTGGAGGCGGGGTTGACGGTGCTGATCCTCGCGCCGGAGCTGTACGCGCCCCTTCGAGGGCTGGGCTCGCAGTACCACGCGAGTGCGGATGGGATGGCGGTGGCGGGGAGGATCCTGGACCTGCTCGATGAGGAGGACGCGGCGCCACGGGCCGGGGCGGCGATGCCTTCGCTCCGGGAGGTGCCGGTGGTCTTCGAGGACGTGTCGTTCGCGTATCCGTCGCGGGACGTTCCGGTGTTGTCGGGGTTCTCTCTGACCCTGTCCCCGGGGGAGCGCGTGGCGCTCGTGGGACCTTCCGGCGCGGGGAAGTCGACGGTCGCTTCGCTGCTGCTGCGGTTCGCTGCGCCTGCGTCGGGGCGGGTGCTCGCCGGGGGTGTGGACGCGGCGGATGTCGAAGAGGAGGAGTGGCGCTCGGCGCTGGCGTGGGTGCCACAGCGGCCGACGGTGCTGCGAGGGACCGTGGCCTCGAATATCGCTCTGGGTGGGCCGGACGTGGTCGGCGCGGCGCGGGACGCCGGGGCCGACGCGTTCATCCGCGCGCTGCCCGATGGCTACGAGACCGTCGTGGGCGAGGGAGGCCGCGCGCTGTCGGCCGGCCAGACGCAGCGGCTTGCCCTTGCGCGCGCGCTCGCGCGTCAAGCGCCACTGCTGATCCTGGACGAGCCGACCGCGAACCTCGATCCCGAGAGTGCGGCCGTCGTGGCTGACGCGATCCGGCAGCTCCCGCGCGATCGCACGGTCCTGTTGATCGCCCATGACCGCGAGCTCGCCCGCGGGATGGACCGCATCGTCGAACTGGATGTCGCCGTGGCGGCGGCTATTGCCGTCAACTCGACATCGAGTGCGCGATGAGGCGCCTCCTCGACCTCGCCGACGCGCCGCGGCTCCGCCTCGCGCTCGCGGTCGCGCTCGGCGCGCTCGCCGTGAGCTTCGCCATCGGGCTCATGGGCACGTCTGGCTACCTGATCTCTCGCGCGGCGGAGCAGCCGCCCGTGCTCTCGCTGACCGTCGCCATCGTGTTCGTCCGCTTCTTCGGCGTCGCCCGCCCGCTGGCCCGGTATCTCGAGCGGCTGACCTCGCACGACGTCGCGCTGCGCTCTCTCGGCACGATCCGCTCGAAGCTCTACGCGCGCATGGAGCCGCTCGCGCCGGCGGGGCTGCAGAGCTTCCGGCGCGGGGACCTGCTGAGCCGGATGGTCGCCGACGTCGACGCGCTGCAGGACCTCTACCTGCGCGGCCTGCTTCCGCCCCTCGTTGCCTTGGTCGCCGGAACCGCCGCGATCGCGGTCGCCGCGATCTTCCTCCCGCTCGCGGCCGTGGTGCTCGCGGTTGGGCTGATGATCCAGGGGCTCGCGGTGCCCGCCGTCGCCGCGCGGCTGAGCCGGGGCGCCGGTCGCCGGCAGGCCGGCGCGCGCGCGGAGCTGTCGGCCGAGCTCGTGGAGACGCTCCGGGCCGCCCCGGAGCTCGTCGCGTTCGGCGCGGCGGACGACCGCGAGCGGCGGATCGCGGATGCCGACCGCGCGCTCGACCGGATCGCGCGCCGGGACACGCTCGTGGCGGGGCTGGCGGACGCCCTCGGCGTGCTCGTCGCGGGCCTGACGCTCGCGGGCGTCACGGCGGTCGCGATCGCGGCCCACGACGCCAGCGCCCTCGATCGCACACTGATCGCGATGCTCGCCCTCCTCGCGCTCGCGGCGTTCGAGGCTGTCCAGCCCCTGCCCGAGGCGGCGCGGCGCCTGGCTTCCGTCACCGCCGCGGGAGACCGCATCCTTGCGCTCACCGACCGCGAGCCCGCGATCCGCGACCCGGAGGATCCGCTGCCCGCGCCGCCGCGCGATGCCGGGCTCGCGTTCGAGGACGTCCGCGCCCGGTACGCGCCCGGTGAGTCGCTGGCGCTCGACGGCTTCGACCTCCGGCTCGCTCCGGGGGAGAAGGTTGCGCTGCGCGGGCCCTCCGGCGCGGGGAAGACCACGGCGGTGAACCTGCTGCTGCGGTTCCTCGACCCCGAGCGCGGACGGATCACGCTCGCCGGTGCCGACCTGCGGGACTTCGCCCAGGCCGACGTGCGCCGTCACGTCGCGGTCTGCGGGCAGGACGCGCACCTCTTCAACTCGACCATTCGCGAGAACGTCCGCCTCGCCCGGCCTGATGCGAACGACGCGCAGCTTGCCGACGCGTTGCGCCGCGCGGGGCTCGCCGACTGGATCGCGAGCCTGCCCGACGGCGCCGACACGCTGGTCGGTGAGGAGGGGACGGAGCTGTCGGGCGGTCAGCGCCAGCGGATCGCGCTGGCCCGCGCGCTCCTCGCCGACGCGCCGGTGCTGGTGCTCGACGAGCCCGCGGCGCACCTCGACGAGCCGACCGCACGACGCGTCATCGACGACGCGCTGGACGCCGCCGGCAGCGACCGCGCGGTCCTGCTCATCACCCACCGGGGCGAGGGCATGGACCGTTGCGATCGTGTGGTCGAGCTCGCCTGACCGGCCGTCCGTCCAGGTTCAACCCCGATTCTGGGGAGGGGGTTACCGCGATGTCGATAGCGGGCTGAGCTCCGCATGCGCGACTACCCCTTCACCCACCCGTTCGGCCCGAGCGATCCCCAGCAGCGGCGGCACAACAGCCGCCGCCTGATGCGGATGATCATGGTCCTGCTGCTCGGCATCGGCACGTTCCAGCTGCTGACCGCGCCGCTGCTGCCCGACCCCGATCCTCGCGATCACGAGGCGATGGTGCGCGCGGGCATCGTCTTCGCGTGCATGACGGCCGGGGTCGCGATTCCGTGGCGGATGCCCGACTGGCTCACGGTCAGCCTCCCGGCGATCGCGATGATCCTCATGGGGCTGGTCGTCTCGATCGCGACGCCGCTCGCCGGCACGACCTTCTTCTTCCTCTGGCCGATGCTTCTCGCCGTGTACTTCCTGCGGCCGCGGGAGACGGTCGTCACCGCCGCCATCGGACTGACCGCGCTGGCGGTCGGGCTCGCGGTCAACCCGTACGTCGACGACGGCACGCAGCTGTTCGTCGACACGGTCATCGTCAACACCGTCGTCTCGTTCCTCGTGCTGTTGCTGAAGGACCGCGGGACGAAGCTCGTGACGGAGCTGCGCGTCAGCGCCGCGACGGACGGGCTCACGGGGCTCGCGCTGCGCACCGTCTTCGACGCCGAGCTGCGCAGCCATGCCGCCGGCGACGACGAGGTCTCGGTCGTCTTCCTCGACGTCGACCACTTCAAGGAGATCAACGACACGCACGGCCACCTGGCGGGCGACGAGGTGCTCCGTGCGCTGGGGCGCGAGCTGCGTGAGATCGCGCGCGATGGCGACATCGTGGCGCGGCTCGGCGGGGAGGAGTTCGGTGTGCTGCTCCCCGGGACCGGTCGGGCGGAGGCCCTCGCCGTCGCCGAGCGGATCTGCGCGACGGTGAGGACCGCTGGGTGTGACCCCGCGATCACGGTGAGTGCGGGCGTGGCGAGCACGACGGGAGGGAACGCCGACAGCGTGCTGTCCGACGCCGACGCGGCCCTCTACGCGGCCAAGCGCCAGGGGCGCGACCGCGTCGTCGTCGCGGACCCGCACCGCGCCGCGCGGCTGCGTGCTGCCGCCTAGGACGCGGTCGGCTGGCCGACGCGGACGATCGGCAGCGCGACCGGCGCGACCGGCGCGACCGGCGCGCCCTCGAGCTCGGCCAGCAACGCCGCGCCGCGATCGCGGAACGTGTCGACGCTGCGGAGCTTGACGTCCTCGTAGCCGCGGACGAGGTCCGGCAGGTCGGCGACGGCGGTGACCGTCGCGAGGGTGTCGGGCCGCAGCCGGCGCAGCGCGACCTCGACGAGGTCGCGGTACTCGGCGGGCAGCTCCCGCTCGAGCCGGCGGACCTCGGTGCGGCCGAACGGATCGAACGCGGTCCCGCGCAGCCGCTTGCCGCGCGCGAGTGCGCGGAGCGCCGGGTAGGCGTAGCGGCCGTTGAGGTGGAGCTTGCGCTTCATGCCCATCGCGCGGAGCACCGGCGGGTGGATCAGGATGTCGACCTTCGCGCCGGGGCCGAACTCGCCGGCGACCTTCGCCCGCTCGAGCGTGTCGAGGTGCAGCCGCGCGACCTCGTACTCGTCCTTGGCGGCGAGCAGCTTGTGGAGCCCGCGCGCATACGTCTCGGCGACGGCGCTGCTCCCCGGGATGCGCGCCCGCTCGATCGCGGCGACCCGCAGCACGTCGCGCAGGTAGTCGGCGGCGTAGTGCGGGTCCTGGTAGGCGGCGAGCTCCCCGGCGCGGATGTCGAGGAGGCGGCGCAGCTCGCCGTCGACGCGGTGTTCGTCGAGGAGGTCGCGCAGCGCGGGCGGGACGGGCGGAGCGGCGGTCGCATGCTCGTTGGTGAGCAGCGCCGCGACCGCCTCGGGATCCGCCGCGGCGGCCCGGCCCCACCGGAACGCCGCGAGGTTCGACTCGACGGCGGCGCCGTTGATGCGGATCGCCTGCTCGATGGCGAGCTCTGAGAGCGGAAGGCAGCCATGCTGGAACGCGGCGCCGACGACGATCAGGTTCGCCGGCATGTGGTCGCCGAAGAGGCGCTGTGAGAGGGCGAGCGCGTCGACGCTGAGGAAGGCGTCGCGGCGCGTCCCGGCCTTGACCTTGCGGACCGCGCGGTCGCCCTGGGTGAACGGCACGCGCGCGTCGGTGACCATCGCGGCGGTCGGGACCTCGGCCGTGCTCAGCACGGCGATCGTGCGCGCCGGGTCGCAGACGGCCAGCGTCTCCGCGGACGAGGCGCCGAGGACGTCGAGCCCGAGCAGGACGTCGATGCTCCCGGCGGTCGCGCGCAGCTGGCCGGTGATGGGCGTCGCGGAGATACGGAGATCGGAGAGCACCGGCCCGCCCTTCTGCGCGAGGCCGATCTGCTCGAGCCCCGCGGCGTGGCGGCCGTCGAGGTGGGCGGCCATCTCGAGGATGCCGGAGAGCGTGACGACGCCGGTGCCGCCCACGCCGGGCATGCGGATGGTGATGTCGGTGCCGGTGCGCAGCCGGGGTGCGGGCAGCGGGTGCGGAGGTGCGGGAACGGGCGCTCGCTCCGGCCGATCGCCGGGGGTGACCATGAGGAACGACGGGCAGTCCCCCTTCACGCAGCTGAAGTCCTGGTTGCACGAGGACTGGTGGATCGTCGTCTTGCGGCCGAACTCGGTCTCGACCGGCTGCACCGACAGGCAGGTGGACTTCTCGCCGCAGTCGCCGCAGCCCTCGCACACGCGCTCGTTGATGACGACGTGCTCCGCAGGGGTCGGGAGCTTGCCGCGCTTGCGCAGACGGCGCTTCTCGGTCGCGCACTGGTCGTCGTGCAGCAGCACCGTGACCCCGGGGACCTTCTCGAGCTCGCGCTGGACGTCGGCGAGGTCATCGCGGTGGCGGACCGTCGCGTTCCCGGCGAGCTTCACCCGCTTGTAGCCGGCCGGCTCGGGGGTCGTGATGACCGTCCGCGCGACACCCTCGACCTCGAGCCAGCGCGTGATCGCCGGGATGTCCATCTGCCCCTGCGGGGTCTGCCCGCCGGTCATGGCGACGACGTCGTTGTGCAGCAGCCGGAAGGTCATGTTCACCCCCGCGGCGACCGCGGCGCGGATCGCCAGCGAGCCGGAGTGGAAGAAGGTGCCGTCGCCGATGTTCTGGATGAAGTGGTCCTCGTCGACGAAGGGCGCGAGGCCGATCCACTGCGTGCCCTCGCCGCCCATCTGCGGCATGCCGAGCAGCTGACCACGGCGGTCGCCACCGTCGAGCACGACCATGATGTGGCAGCCGATACCGACGCCGACCAGCTGGTCGGGCTCCGCGCGGGTGGAGGTGTTGTGCGGGCAGCCCGAGCAGAAGTACGGGGTGCGCCGAGCGACCGCCTCGCCCGATCGAACGTTGAGATTCCGGGGCTCTGACCCCGGAATCTCAACGTTCGGCAGGAGGCGGGCGAGGGCGTGCTTCACGTCGTCGGCGGTCAGGGCGCTGCGGGGGGACAGGAGCTCTCGCCCGTCCCGGTCCTCCTTGCCGAGGACCTCCGGGGCGTCGGGCGTCCGATAGAGCGCGTCCTTGATGAGCGTCTCGACGAACGGCAGCTTGTCCTCGACGACGAGCACCGTCTCGACCCCGGCGAGCAGGCGGCGCGTGTCGCCCTTGTCCAGCGGCCACGGCATCCCGAGCTGGACGAGCCGGATGCCGAGCGCGTCGAGGTCGAGGTCCTCCGTTGCGCGCAGCACGGCCTGGAAGCTCATCCCCGCCGCGACGATCGCGGTGCCCGCACGCGCCGGCTCGAACACGATCCGGTTCAGCCCGGCGATGCGGGCGTACTCCGTGGCGCGTGCGAGGCGCTCGACCATGAGGTCGTGCTCGGCGACGAGGTTCGTGGGCGGGAGCATCACCGACGGCGTGAAGTCGGGGCGGGGCGCGAGCTCGGGAATCGCGGCCATCGGCTCGCCGACGTCGACCGTGGCGGTCGCATCGGCGATGTCCGCGACGATCTTCAGCCCGGCCCAGAGCCCCGCGTACCGGGAGAGGGCGACCGCGTGGAGCCCCAGGCCGAGCAGCTCCTGCACCGAGCCGGGCGCGAGCAGCGGCATGTGGAGGCTGCGGCAGAGCGGCTCGCTCGAGCTGGGCACCGACGAGGACTTCGCCGACGGGTCGTCGCCGATCCAGGCGACCGCGCCGCCGAGCGGGGCCGTGCCCGAGACGTTCGCGTGGCGGATCGCGTCGGCCGCGCGGTCGAGGCCCGGCGCCTTCCCGAACCAGTAGCCGGTCACGCCGTCGTACCGGCGGCCGTCGACCTGGCCGAGCAGCTGCGTGCCGCCGACGGCGGTCGCGGCGAGCTCCTCGTTCAGGCCGGCCTGGAAGATGACGCCGAGCTCGTCGCGCTGGGCGCGGGCGCTCTTCATCTCCTTCTCGACTCCGCCGAGCGGGGAGCCCTGGTAGCCGGAGACGTAGGCCGCGGTCTTCAGCCCGCGGGCGAGGTCGAGGCGGCGCTGGTCGAGCGTGACGCGCACGAGCCCCTGGATCCCGGACAGCAGGACGGCGCCGGCCGTGGCCGCGTACTTGTCCTCCAGGCTGACGTCGCGGTACATCTGCGGCTCCCCGGTCGCTCTCCAGGGACAAGGTGCGCCGATCGGACCGGCGCCGCAACTCGATCGCAGTCTTCGCGCGTATCGGCGCAGGAATCACGCGCCACACGTACGCTCAGCGCATGTCTCTCGCTGATCTCGACGCCATCGACGAGCAGATCCTGGCGCTGCTCCGTGAGGACGCGCGCCGCACCGTCACGGACATCGCCTCGCGCGTGAGCCTGAGCGCCGCGCCCGTCGCCCGCCGGATCGAGCGGATGGAGCGCCTCGGCGTGATCGCCGGCTACACGGTGGTCCTGGACCACAGCAAGGTCGGCCCGTCGCTCGACGCGTTCACCGAGCTGCGGATCGTCGGGAACATCGACGCCGAGGAGGTCGTGGTCCTCGCCAAGGAGATCCCCGAAGTGCAGGAGGTCTGGACGATCGCGGGCGACCCCGACGTGCTGCTGCGGCTGCGGGTCGAGGACGTCGCGCATCTGCAGCAGGTCGTCAACGCGCTGAGGCGCAGCGGCAAGGTCACGGGCACCAAGACGCTCATGGCCCTGGGGCGCTGGGAACGCACCGTGTGAAGTCTGGGGTCGCGCCTTGGGGTCCTCCCCGATGGCAGGGCGCCCGGGCGACCGTACGTTGCGGGTATGTCCACCTCCGCCTGTTCCCCCTTCCGCCCGCGCCGGCCGCTCCTCGCCGCCCTGGCGCTCACGCTGCTGCTGCCCGCGGCCCCTGCCGCGGCCGGCACCCTGTCCACGCCCGCGCCCGTCGCCGGTGATGTGACCGTTCTCTCCGGAACCGGAAAACAGAGGGCCAAGCTGAAGGTCGCGAAGGGCCCCAAGGGCGTCGCGGTCTTCGGCGCCGTCGACGGCAAGGGCCGCTTCGCGGTCGCGCTCGTCAGCCCGAAGGGCGCGAAGACCGGTGCGGTGAAGCTCAAGGCCGGCGGCCGGCTGAAGGCCTCGACGAAGCTGACGGGGCTGCTCTCGTCGAGCAGGACGCTGCCCGCCACGGCATGCGTGACGGGCGGCCCCGCGGCCGGTCTGCGCAAGGTGATCCGCGCCGGTGCGCTCAGCGCAGCCGATGCGAAGGCCGTCGGCGCGGCGCTGCAGCGGCGCGCGTGCGGCCAGGCGGCGACGTCCGCCGACACCGCCCTGTTCCAGCGCGTCGGCTTGAAGGTCCCCGCCGCCGGGCCCAAGGGCACCGGCGGTCCTCCGCCGCCGGCGGGCGGCGCGAGCACGGGCGGGGGCAAGGTTGCCACGCCGAGCACGTGGCCGGGCGGCAAGACCCCGCCGGCCGGCGGGGGCGGCGACGCGCCCGGCGAGTTCCAGGGCGCCTGCAAGGACGGCAAGGACAACGACGGCGACGGCCAGACCGACGCGCGCGGCGAGGGCACGAACCCCGATCCCGGCTGCATGAACGGCAACGACGCGTCGGAGAACAGCGAGAAGCCGGTCAGCGCGGAATGCGCTCAGGCCTCCGGTGTCTCCGCCGGCGGCGACGATCCGAAGGAGGTGTTCGCCGCGGTGAACTCCGGGTGCGGCTCGTTCGTCGAGATGACCGTCTCGGTGCAGCCGGGGATCCTCACCTGCACCGCGATGACCGGTGACAACACGTGGTCGTGCGCGAACGACAAGGGCGTGGCGTGGGCGTTCGGCACGTTCACCACGAGCGGTCCGAAGGAGATCGTCGACATGCCGATCACGCTGACCGGCCCGGTCGACTGCACGAAGCCCGCGACGATCGCGCTGCACCGGGCCGACCTCACGGTCGAGGAGCTCGTCGAGCCCGTCCAGTGCAAGACCGGCGGTGGCGGTACTCCTGACGCGCAGTGCGCGAACGGCTTGGACGACGACGGCGACGGCCAGACCGATGCGCCGCAGAAGGCCGGTGTGACGGACCCCGATCCGGGCTGCACCGGCACGAGCGACACCTCGGAGAGCTCGGAGATCGCGCCGCCGATCGGCTGCGACGTCCAGGGCGGCTTCTTCGGCGGCGACACGAAGATGACCGGGCTCCAAGCCGACGGTTGCGGCAGCCTCACCGGCGCGTGGTTCAAGGCGCCGGGCACGCCCCAGTCCTGCGTCTACCGCCTCGAGGGCGGCGCCGAGACGGCGTGCACCGTGACCGGTCCGGTCGGGATGGCGACGTTCCCGGCCTCGACCGCGCTGCTGAAGATGATCACGCCGCTCAGCACCGCGGCCGACTGCCGGATCGTGACGATCGCGCTGCAGCGCAGCGACGGCCAGGTCATCGAGACCCGCGGCGCCTGGTGCTGATCGCCTGACCCGCAGTCCCCGCCGGTTCGTCCTGGACACGATCGGCGCGGACTGCCACGGTCATGAGGTGTTTCGGATTCGGGTCCTTCAGGTCCTGATCTGCGCGACGGTGATCAGCATCGCGGCGCTGCCCGCCTTTGCCAAGACCATCGAGGGCGACGACGGAGCGAACACGCTGAAGGGCACCTCGCAGA
>JAEMSV010000001.1 GCA_016462625.1 Solirubrobacteraceae bacterium
CGCCGAACTCCTGCGACGGGTAGCGGCCGTCGAGCATGTCGAGGACGTTCTCGAGCACGGGACGGCTGAGCTCGGCGTACGAGTACGTGCGGGTGACGAGCGCGTGGAGGTCATCGACGGAGACCGGCGGCTCGCCTGCGGTCTCCGCGGCGGCGGTGATCGCGACGATCTGCTGCGCGAGGACGTCGACCGCGTTGCGCGGGACGACGGTCGGCTCGATCCGGCCCTCGCGCATGAGCTTCACGACGACGGCGCATTCGAGGAGGTCCGCGCGGAACTTGGGGAAGATCCGGCCCTTCGCGGTCTCGCCGACGCCGTGACCCGCGCGGCCGATCCGCTGCAGGCCGCGGCTGACGGACTTCGGCGACTCGACCTGGAGCACGAGATCGACGGCGCCCATGTCGATGCCGAGCTCGAGCGACGAGGTCGCGACCAGGCACGGGAGGTCGCCGGCCTTCAGCTGCTCCTCGACGATCGTGCGTTCCTCGCGCGCGAGAGACCCGTGGTGCGCGCGGGCGATCTCCTCGTATGCGGTCTCATCGGCGAGGCCCTCGTTGTGCAGCTCGTTGAGCCGCAGGGCGATGCGCTCGGCGGCCCGCCGGTTGTTGACGAACAGGATCGTCGACCGGTGCTGGTGGACCTCCTTCAGCAGCTCCGGGTAGATCGCCGGCCAGATCGAGCGGCGCGTCGCCTCGCCGCCCTGGACGGGATCGAGCGGATCGCGGTTCGGATCGTCGTCGGGCTCGACCATCGACTCGACCGGCACGCGGATCTCCAGGTCGAGGTCCTTCTTCTGACCCGCGTCGACGATGCGGCACTGGCGCCGCGGGCCGACCATGAACCGGCCGACCTCCTCGAGCGGGTTCTGCGTGGCGGACAGCCCGATGCGCTGGAACTCGCGGCCCTCGTGCTGGATCTCCTGCAGGCGCTCGAGCGTCAGCGCCAGGTGCGAGCCGCGCTTCGTGCCGGCGACCGCGTGGATCTCGTCGACGATCACGGCCTCGACCTCGCGGAGCCCGGCCGCTGCCTGGGACGTGAGCAGGAGGTAGAGGGACTCGGGCGTCGTGATCAGGATGTCCGGCGGCGTCTTGCGCATCGCCGCGCGGTCCTTTTGCGGGGTGTCGCCGGTGCGGATCCCGACGGTCGGCATTCGCTCGGGATCCTCCGCGGCGATGCCGCGGAGCGGGGCGCGCAGGTTGCGCTCGATGTCGTAGCTCAGCGCCTTCAGCGGGGAGACGTAGACCAGGCGGGTGCGCGGCGACTCCTTCGGGGTCGGATCCACGTGCAGGCGGTCGAGCGCCCACAGGAACGCGGAGAGCGTCTTGCCCGATCCCGTCGGGGCGCTAATGAGCGTGTGCTCGCCCGACGCGATGGCCGGCCAGGCCTGCTCTTGGACGGCGGTGGGGGCGGCGAACGCGTCTGCGAACCAGTCACGCACGCGCGGGCTGAAGGCCGAAAGCGCCACGCGAACCAGCCTACGCCCGATTCAGGCCAGGAGATGGCCGCAACCGCGTCCGTCCGCCAGCCCCGCCGATCGACGTACGCTTCGCGGCATGCGCCGCCTCGTCCCGTTCGTCACCGCTCTCGCCTGCCTGGCCGTCGCCGCTCCAGCCTCGGCCGCCCCGCTCCACGTCCTCGTCACGAACGACGACGGCGTTCGCGCCGAGGGGATCGACGAGGTCGTCCGCGCGCTGCGGGCAGAGCCCGGCGTGCGCGTCACGATCGTCGCGCCCGCAGGCAACCAGAGCGGCACCGGCGGCCTCACCACCCGCGGTGCGCTCTCGGCCTACCCGGCGCAGACGAAGAGCGGCATCCCCGCCACCGCGGTGCGCGGCTACCCGGCCGACAGCGTGCGCTACGCGCTCGAGGGTCCGCTCGCCGCCGACCGCCCCGACCTCGTGGTCTCCGGCATCAACGACGGCGCGAACCTGGGCCCCGCTCGCAACAACTCCGGGACCGTCGGCGCCGCGCGCGCAGCCGCCCGACGCGGGCTCCCGGCGCTGGCGACCAGTCAGGGCAGCGCGTCGCCGACCCGCTTCGAGGACGGGGTCGAGGCCACCATCGGCTGGCTCCGGGCGAACCGCGACCACCTCGCCCCGGGCACGGTGCAGAACCTGAACATCCCAACGTGCCGCGCGGGCGGGCACATCCTCGGCGTGCTGAGCGTCCCCGCCGCGAACGGCTGGGACCTCGACATGCTCTTGTCGCTCTCGGGCGCCGTGACCTGCCGTGGGGGCGCGATCGCGCCGCGCGACGACGTCCGCGCGTTCCGCCAGGGCTACGCGGCGCTCAGCCCGATCCGCAGCTAGTACACGCGCTGGCGCTGACGGCTGATGAAGAAGCCGTGGCCGCTCTTGCCGCGCTCGCAGGTCAGGCCGCTCTGGCGTGATGTGCAGCGGTACTGGCCGTGCTTGTAGGTCTTGCCGTACGCGAGAACCGGCGCCTCGGGATCCGCGATCGTGTCCGTGACGTGGATCCGCTTGCCCTTGCCCTTGCGGTCGAGGAGGAACCCCGTGTCGTTGAGGAAGAGCGCGTCGCAGCGGATGAAGCCCGGCTGGGTCGACTTCGACCCCGGGACCCAGGCGCAGCGGATCTGCTTCGACGGCGTCATGAACGGGTCGGGCGCCGTGGCGGCGACAGACGTCGCGTGGCCCGCCGCCGGGGCGATCGCGAGCAGGGCGAGTGGGGTCAGGACGAGGCAGCGTCGCAGCACACCCGAACCCTACCGCTGTGTTTCTGCAGGGGGATCCATGAGACTCCTCGCCATGCGCCTGCCTGCCGCCGTGCTCATTCTCGTCCTCACCCTGCCGGCCGCAGCCTCGGCCCAGGCGCTCCCTCCGGACATCACCGGGGTCGCCCCGCCGACACCGATCTCCGCCTACAACGGCCAGCTCGTGTGGAGCCAGCCCGCCAGCAACGGCCAGTACCAGCTCGTGACCCGCACGGGCAGCGGGCCGGTGACGCCGGTGCCGATCGCCACGCGCGCCGTGCCGTTCGACGTCGATCTCGGCCCGACGAGCAGCGGCACCATCTACGCCGTGTACTCACGCTGCGCGACCGAGCCGGAGTGGGGCCCGTACAGCATGCCCCCGTACCAGCTGGGCAAGGGCTGCATGATCTACAAGTTCGACTTCTCGGCGAACCAGGAGGTCAAGTACTCGAAGGTCAACGCGAGCAACGCCAGCCAATACTGGCCGAGCTATTGGAAGGGCAAGATCGCGTACGGCCGCACGTACGCGAGCAACACGAACAAGGGCTACCTGTACTCGAAGACCGTCGCGAGCTCGACGCCCTCGGCGCAGATGCCGATCGGGGCGCTCGGCACCCAGGCGAACGCCCAGCAGGTCGAGCTCAACGGGAACAACCTGGCGTTCGCGTGGAACTACGAGGCTGAGCCGTACACCTACTACCAGCTGCGTATGGACAAGATCGGCAGCAAGGGCAGCACGGTGCTCGATCAGACCCGCGGGGGTCAGAGCCAGGTCGCGCTGGGCTGGCCGGCGTTCGGCAGCAGCAGCCAGATCACGTGGCTGCGGTACTGCCTCGGGGATCCCGCGGTTTGCCCGGGCCAAACCCGCATCCAGTCCTCGACGTTCGCGGGGAAGAGCGATCAGGGCTCGAACACGACCGAGTACGTCGAGGCCTACGACCTCGATCAGGGAATCACGTACCTCGAGAACGACGTCAGCAGCGGATACAGCTGTCAGACGCTCGCCATCCCGCCGACCCCGGCCTGCACCATCACCGCGACGCAGCCGACGTTCAGTCCGATCGGCGGGAGCTGAGTTCGCGGGCCGTCTCCAGCACCCCGTCGAGCATCGGCGGGGTGAGCCGGCCCGTGAACGTGTTCTGCTGGCTCGGGTGGAAGCATCCGAGCAGCGTCCACGGCTCGGCGTCCGCGACCACGCCGTGGCCGAACTTCGGCTTCGGTCTCAGGTCGGCGTGGCCGGCCGCGCGGCGCAGACGCAGCGCCGCGTCCCAGCCGAATCCGCCGAGGCAGACGACGACCCGCACGTTGGGGAGGTGCTCCAGCTCGCGCACGGTCCACGGCAGGCAGCGGTCGCGCTCCGCCGGCGTGGGCTTGTTCGCGGGTGGCGCGCAGCGCACCGCGGCGGTCACCCAGCAGTCGGTCAGCTTCAGGCCGTCGTCGCGCGTGCGGGAGGTCGGCTGGTTGGCGAAGCCGGTCCGGTGCAGCGCGGCGAAGAGAAAGTCGCCCGAGCGGTCGCCGGTGAAGACGCGGCCGGTGCGGTTCGCGCCGTGCGCGGCAGGCGCCAGGCCGAGCAGGAGGACGTGCGCGGCCGGGTCGCCGAAGCCCGGGATGGGGCGGCTCCAGTAGGTCTCGTCGGCGAACGCGGCGCGCTTCTCCCGTGCGACGAGCTCCCGCCACTCCACGAGCCGCGGGCACGCGCGGCAGGCGGTGACCTCGCGCTTGAGTTCCTCGAGGCTCAAGGCTCGGGCGTGACGAGAGCGCTGAGGAGGAGGCGCTCGATGAGCGGCTCCAGGTCCTCGATCCGCTCCGGCCGCCCCGTCCGCAGCTGGCGGCTCATGAGCTCCACGAGCGCGCCGACGATCGCAAACGCATCCTCGACCGTGGCGAAGCGCGGCCCGCCGCCGCGCCGCTCCACGCCTTCGCGTGCCTCGTTGAACATTGCCTGCGCGAACCCCTCGAGGATCGCGTCGCGACGCTCCAGCGCCTCTGGCCCCGCGCCGACGCTCTCGACGAGCACGGTGCGCGCGACCTCCGGCCGGCTGGCGAGCAGGTGCAGGAACGCGTGGAGCCCCGCCCGGTGGCGCTCGAAGGGGTCGTCGCCGGCGTCACGCGCGGCGCGGACGAGCTCCTCGAGCGCGAGGTTCGCGCTCGCGTCCATGATCTCCAGCATGCAGGCGCGCTTGTTGGAGAAGTGCTCGTAGAAGGTGGCCTTGCTCATGCCGGCCGCGCGGCTGATCGCCTCGGCGCTCGCGTCGGCGTATCCCTGCTCGGAGAAGACCTGCATCGCGGCGTCGAACAGCCGCTGCCGCTGCAGCTCCTCCCGCACTTCGCGCGGCGGAGCGTGGCGGCCGCGCGGCACGCGAGAGGGGGCTTGAGCCATCCCCCCAGTCTAAAGGTCGATTAGGCTCCCTGGCCGTATGCATCCCGCTCGTCTCATGCTCGTTCCGCTCGCCGTCCTGGCGCTCGTCGCCGCCGGCTGCGGCCAGTCCAAGGACGAGGAGGTCTCGTTCAACGGCGCGGAAGCGCAGGTCGCCGACGTCGTCACGGACCTCTCGGCGGCCGCCGAGGATGACGACGCCGCGCGCATCTGCGGCGCGCTGCTCGGCGGTGATCTCGCCGGCTCGGACTGCAAGGCGAAGATGGATCAGGCGATCGACGACTCCGACACCTTCTCCCTCGACGTCCGCGACGTGACGATCACCGGGAACACCGCGGTGGCGACGGTCAACGCCGCCACCGGTGATGCCAAGCGCTCTCAGAAGGTGACGCTCGAGCGCGACGGCAGCAACTGGAAGATCACCGGCTTCTAGGCCGGCACTAGCCGAGCTTCGTGCCGTACTGCCGCTCGTAGTACTCGCGGTAGGCGCCGGAGCGGATCGGCTCCCACCAGTCGCGCCGCTCGACGTACCAGGCGACGGTCTTCTCCAGGCCGCCCTCGAAGAAGTGGAACTTCGGCTCCCAGCCGAGCGCGCGCACCTTGGCGGAGCTCAGGCTGTAGCGACGGTCGTGGCCGGGGCGGTCGGTGACGTACTCGATCAGCGACTCGTCCTTGCCGGTCAGCTCGAGGATCTTCTTGACGACGTCGATGTTCTCGCACTCGTCCGGACCGCCGGCGTTGTAGACCTCGCCGGGTGCGCCCTGGTCGAGGACCGTGCCGATCGCCCGGGAGAAGTCCTGGGCGTGGATCCAGTTGCGGACCTGCTTGCCGTCGCCGTAGACGGGGAGCTTGTCGCCGTGCAGCGCATTGAGGATCGCGAGCGGGATGAGCTTCTCGGGGTACTGGTACGGCCCGTAGTTGTTCGAGCCGCGGCAGATCAGCGCCTCGAGGCCGTAGGTGTGGAAGTAGGACTGCACGAGGAGGTCGGCGCCGGTCTTCGTCGCGCTGTAGGGGGAGGACGGCTGCAGCGGGGACTCCTCGGTGAACGAGCCTTCGTCGATCGATCCGTACACCTCGTCGGTCGAGACCTGGACGTAGCGGGTGCCCGCGGCCTTCGCGGCTTCCAGGAGCACCCACGTCCCGTACGAGTGGGTCGTGACGAACGCGTCGGGCTCGGCGATCGAGCGGTCCACATGGGTCTCCGCGGCGAAGTTCACGACCGCGTCGACCGCGCCGATGGCGTCGCGCACCGCGTCGGCGTCCTCGATGCCAGCGTGGATGAACCGCGACGCGGCGTCGGTGCCCTCGAGGTTCTCCCGCCGCCCGGCGTACGTGAGCTTGTCCAGGACGGTGACCTCGTCACCCGCGGCCTCACGGATCCGGACGAAGTTCGACCCGATGAACCCCGCGCCACCACATACCAACAGCTTCATCGGGATCCTCCCTGGGTCATGTTCGCCGGCGCGGCGCGCGCGGTCAGGTACCCGGCCAGCCCCTGCTGCCAGGGCGGCAGCGTGACCGGGTTGGGGCGTTCGCTCGCGAGCACCGACCAGCTGGGCCGGGGCGCGGGGCGGACGAACGCCTCGCTCGTGGTCGGGACGACGCGCACGTCGATTCCGGCCTCGTCGAAGATCTCCACCGCGAAGTCGTACCAGGAGCAGTGACCGGCGCCCGCGAGGTGGTGGATGCCCTCCAGGCGCCGCTCGGCCACCTCGAGCAGCCCGTCGGCGAGATGGCTCGTCCACGTCGGGCAGCCGATCTGATCGGTGACGACGGAGACCTCGTCGCGCTCGGCGCCGACGCGCAGCATCGTGTCGACGAAGTTCCCGCCGCCCGCGCCGAACAGCCAGGCGGTGCGCGCGACGGCCCACTCGCCGCCGGCCGACTGCACGGCCTGCTCGCCGGCGAGCTTGGTGCGCCCGTAGGCCGAGAGCGGGCCGACGGGGTCGGACTCCACCCACGGCGTGTCCTTCTGCCCGTCGAAGACGTAGTCCGTGGAGACGTGCACGACGAACGCGCCGGTGTCGGCTGCGGCCTCCGCGACGTTCCCCGCGGCGTCGGCGTTCAGCGCGAGCGCGTCGGCCTCGTGGGTCTCGGCGCCGTCGACGTCGGTCCAGGCCGCGCAGTTGATGACCGCGTCGGGCCGTGTCGCGGCGAATGCGCGCTGCAGCGACGACGGGTCGAGGACGTCGGCCTCGTCACGCCCGAGCGCGTGCACGGTGTGGCCGAGCGCCGCCGCCCGCGCGCCGACGGCCTGGCCGAGCATGCCCTTCCCGCCGGTGACGAGGAGCCGCAGGCTCACAGAATTCCGATCTCGCTGTTGTCGCCGACCATGAAGCGATACGCGCGCGGGGTACGTGGCGAGCGGTCGATGACGGCGTTGCGGCCGAGCAGCGACGACTCCATGCGGCCCTCGAGGTGGAGGACCTTCGAGCCGGCGAGCAGGATGCTGTGCTCGACCTCGCTCTCGGTGATGACGCAGTCCGCGCCGATCGCGGTGTACGGGCCGATGTACGCGTCGCAGAGCTGCGCGCCCTTCGCGATATGCGCGGGGCCGCGAACCGTCGTGTTCTTCAGGGTCGCGCCGGCCTCGACGATGACCCGGCCCTCGACATGGCTGTCGATGAGCTCGCCGTCGATGCGCTCGTCGATGACGTCGAGGATGAGCCGGTTGGCCTCGAGCATGTCGGCGAGGCGCCCCGTGTCCTTCCACCAGCCGCGGACGACGCTCGGGTCGACGCGGTAGTCGTTGTCGACGAGCCACTGGATCGCGTCGGTGATCTCCAGCTCGCCGCGCGGGGACGGCTCGATGGCCCGCGCGGCCTCGTGGATGAGCGGGGTGAAGAGGTAGACGCCGACGAGCGCGAGGTTCGACGGCGGGTTCTTGGGCTTCTCGACGAGCTGGCGGACGGTGCCGTCGTCGTTGAGCGCGGCGATGCCGAAGCTCTGGGGGTCATCGACCTCGGTGAGCAGGATCAGCGCGTCGGGGTTGTTGGTCTGAAACGCGGCGACCAGCTCCCGGATGCCGCCCTGGAGCAGGTTGTCGCCGAGGTACATCACGAACGGGGAGTCGCCGAGGAACGGCTCGGCGGTCAGCACCGCGTGGGCCAGGCCGAGGGGCTCGTCCTGCTCGATGTAGGTGATCGACACGCCGAACTTCGAGCCGTCGCCGCACGCCTCGCGGATCTCGCCGCCGGTCTCCGGCGCGATGATGATCCCGATCTCCTGGATGCCCGCGTCGGCCATCGCCTCGATCCCGAAGAACAGCACCGGCTTGTTCGCGACCGGCACCAGCTGCTTCGCCGACGTGTGCGTGATCGGCCGCAGCCGGGTGCCCTTCCCCCCGGAGAGGATCAACCCCTTCAGGGGAGGCATCAGTACGTGCCTCCGAGCTTGCGGTGGTCCCACGTCGCGCGCTCGCGCTCGACGAACTCCAGTCCGACGCGCTTCTCGGCCTGCTTGGCGACCATCGCCTTGACCTCAGGGGCGAGTTCGCCGATCCCCGGGGGCGCGTAGCGCGTGAAGATCTCCTCGCCGAGCGCCTGCACGTCCGCGGTCTCGCGGTGCACGACGACGTCGCACTTGAGCATGATGCCCCGCAGCTGGGCGTACTCGCCGTCGCCGGCCTCGACCTGGATCGACGCGCGCGCGTCGCGCTCGAGGTTCTTGACCTTCTGCGACTTCGCGAACGTCCACGCCCAGATGCGGCCGTCGCGCACGACGAACCAGAGCGGCATGAGGTGGGGGAAGCCGTCGCGCCCGTTGGTCGCGCAGATCATCACGCGTTCCTCGTCGAGGAACGCGAGGGCTTCGTCCTCGGTGAGCTGGATCAGTTCCCGGCGGGAGGGCATGCCGGGGAGGCTATCTGCCATGGCCGCGGCGCCGGACCGGCTCCCGGGCGACTGTCTTGCATCATGAAACTACTGTCCTGTACAGTGGGACACCATGGCTGATGAGTTCGACGGCGCGCTGCTGCGCCGGGGCGATCCGGGCTACGAGGTCGCGCGGCGCGCGGCGATGTGGAATGCGCTCGTCCCCGACCGGTTCCCCGACGCGGTCGTGCAGGCGGCGAGCGAGGAGGACGCGGTCCGCGCGGTCCGGCTCGCTCGGGACGAGGGGCTCCGGATCGCCGTCCGCTCCGGGGGGCACAGCTGGGCGGGGAACCACGTGCGCGACGGCGGGCTGCTGCTCGACGTGTCGCGGCTCGACGAGGTCACCGTCGACCCGGCTGCGAGGACCGCGACTGTCGGCCCGGGCCGGGCCGGAACCGAGCTGCTCGAGCTGCTCGCCGAGCACGACCTCTTCTTCCCCGCCGGCCACTGCGTCGGCGTGTGCGTGGGCGGCTACCTGCTGCAGGGCGGCTTCGGCTGGAACGGCCGGGTGCACGGTCCGGCCTGCCAGAGCGTCGAGGCGATCGACGTCGTCACGGCCGACGGCGAGCTTGTCCGCGCCGACGCCGACCAGCACCCAGACCTCTACTGGGCCGCTCGCGGCTCGGGCCCCGGGTTCTTCGGCGTGGTGACGCGGTTTCACCTGCGCTGCCAGCCCAAGCCGAACGTCGTCGCGAACGCGGTCTACCTCTATCCGCTCGACGCGCTCGAGGAGGTCTTCACCTGGGCGGCCGAGATCGGCCCGCAGGTCGCGCGCACGATGGAGCTCATGCTCTTCCTGCACCGCGACGAGGCCGGCGAGGTGGAGATCGCGGTGACCGGGCCGGTGCTCGCCGACACCGACGAGGAGGCCGACGAGGTCCTCGCGATCCTCGAGTCGTGTCCCGCGCGCGCCCGCGCGAAGCTCGAGCTGCCGAACCTGCGCGTGACGATGGCCGACCTGTTCGCCGGTTCCCACGCGGTCTACCCCGACGACCACCGCTACGCCGTCGACAACATGTGGACCCACGCGCCGATCGCCGACCTCCTGCCGGGGTTGCGCGCGATCGCCGAGTCGCTGCCACCCGCGCCGTCGCACTTCCTGTGGATGAACTGGGATCCGCTCGGGCCGGGGTCGGCCGAGCGCGAGGACATGGCCTTCAGCGTCGAGGACACCACCTACCTCGCGCTGTACGCGGTCTGGGACGACCCGGCGCGCGACGCCGAGCGCATCGCGTGGGCGACCGGCCACATGCGCGCGATGGCGCCGCACGCGAGCGGGATCCAGCTCGCCGACGAGAACCTCGGCCGTCGGCCTGCCCGGTTCATCACCGATGAGAAGATGCGGCGGCTGGACGCGATCCGCGGCGACTACGACCCCGAGGAGCGGTTCCACCCGTGGATGGGAAGGCTGTGAGTCTCGAAGCGCTGCTCGACCGGCCGCTCGCGCCGCCGGACCCGGAGACCCTTGCCGCCGCGACCGCTGGCGAGGCCGATCCCGAGGGCCTGCTCGGTCTGGGCGAGATGGACCGCCTGCTGGACGCACGGCCGCTCGCGGTCGAGACCGGCTGGTGGCGGCTGCCCGACGGCACGCAGCAGGTGGCAGTCCGGACGCCGATGCCCGGCGTGACCGCCGAGATGATCGAGTGGTGGTTCGACTGGCATGCGCGGGAGCCGATCCGCTACCGGATCTGGCATCCCGCGGCCCACGAGTCCAACGCGATGGACGTGCCGGCGACTCCGGGCGCGAAGGCGCACTGGGGCGCGGTTCATCACCCGGTCGAGGACGTGGGCACCGGCATGGAGCGCATCCGGATCGCGTTCGTCCGGCCCACCGCGTTCGGGTTCTCCCGCGACGAGATCGACGGCACGATCGTCTGCGGCTTCATCGGCGATGAGAGGCGCCGGGCGTGGCACTCGCTCATGGCGCACGTGTGGCTGCGCGACGGCGACGGACTCGTGCTGCGCAGCCGCTTCTGGCTGGGGGCGCGGCTGCGGCCGATGCTGCCTGCGCCCCTGTCGGCGCCGCTCGGTCGCGTGATGAATCGCCGCTTCGTGCGGCGCCAGGTCATGCCGGACGGCCTGGCGCCGGCCCTCGCGCGCCACTGCTGCGAGGAGTACGCGAACCTCGCCGCGTTCCTCCCCGAGCTCTACCAGGGGGTGTGAGCATTGTGGTTCGTCACACGAACCAGAATGCGCACACCCCTCGGTCAAATGGTGCTTTCCCCCGTGATCATCCCGATAGCTCGCGTGTTGGCGAGGGACCCCACCACGACCCGTCCCCGTCAGGCCGCTGATTAGCGCGCCGCGGTCGCGCGCAGCCGCTCGACCGCGGTCAGCACGGCCTCGCGCGCCTCTGCCGGCTCGAGCACGACCGCGTCGCCGGCCTCGGCGAGCACCTCGCGGACGAGCCAGTCCGTACCGGCGTACGGCTGGTCGACGATGATCGAGCCGTCGGCGAGCTCCTCGGCCACGCGGCGCTCCTCGCGCGCCCAGCGGGCCCGCTCGGGGCTGATCCACACGCGCGCGGTGCGCGAGGTCTCGACCTCACCGGTGCGCAGCCAGCCGTCGACGCCCGCGGCGGGGTCGACCTCGGGGCGCGGCTCGTAGGTCGTCCCGCTCGTCTGCGCCGACCGGATCCGGTCGAGGCGGAAGTGCCGCACGTCGTCCCGTTCGGGATCGAACGACGCGACGTACCAGCCGTCCCGCCCGTTGACGAGCGCGTAGGGCTCGACGGTGCGGTGCGAGAACTCGTCCTCGTTGGGCTTGTAGTAGTCGATCTCGAGCAGCTGCCGTGCCGCGATCGCCTCGCTGACGACGCGCGCGATCTTGGAGTCGTCGCCCGCGCCGGCCGCGACGTGCAGCCCGTGCTCGGTGGGGTCCTCGCCCAGCGCGGCGACGATCTTCTCGCGCGCGGAACTCAGAGCGCCCTCGGGCAGGTGGTCGCCGATGAGATCGATGGCCGCGATGAGCGCCTTGGCCTCGACCGGCAGCAGCCGGGCGGGACGGGCGAAGTTGTCGCTGTAGGGCTCCGGGTCGACCTCGATCGTGCCGTCGTCGCGCAGCTCGGCGTACAGGACGTACGAGCCGCCGCCGAAGTTCACGACGTTCAGCAGGTCGATGTCCTCGCGCAGCTCGCTGTCGGAGAGCTGGAGGTTGTCGCGCAGCTCCTCGGCGTTGAGCAGCTCCTCCTTGCGACCGGCCTCGATGAGGATGGACGCGAGCGTGACGAGGCGGGCGAAGCGCTCGGGGCGGATCGCGGCGTCGGCGCGGCGGCTTCCGCCGCGGGCGGGCTCGGCCTCCTCCTCTTCCTCGGACACGGCCGGGGCGGGGACCGGCGCGGCGAGCTCCAGGCCACCGTCGCGGTGGCGATCGGTCAGCTGCTCGAGCCGCTCGGAGACCTCGCGCTCGAGCTCCGCGGGACCCTCGACGCGGACGTGCTCACCGAGGCGCAGGACCCACGCCGCCAAGAGGCGGGCGTTCGCGTACGGGGTGCTGAAGATGACCGCGCCGTCGCCTGCCGGGCGCAGTTCGCCGTACTGGCCGTAGTGGCGCTCGACCTGCCACGCGATGCGGTCGGAGACCCACAGCTCGGCGGTCGCCTCGGTCTCGCCCAGCTGCCACGGCGCGCGCGACGCGTAGTCGCGCGGGTCGAAACCGGCGGGGCGCTTGAAGTCATGCTCGGCCTTGGTGGCGTACGCGACCTTGCCGCGGATCCGCGAGAGGCGGAACACGCGCATCGCGTCGCGCTCGTGGCTGCGGCCCACGAGGTAGAACTGGCCGTTCTGGAAGAGCAGGGCGAACGGGTCGACCTTGCGGGGCTCGGTCTCGTCGCGCTCCATCGTGTAATAGGCGAACGTGACGGTCTTCTGGCGGAAGATCGCGGTTTCGATCTTCGCGAGGCGCTGGCTCAGGTCGTGGCCGCCGGGCGAGGCGGTGATGCCGAGCGCGACGGCGCGCTGGGCGGGCGAGTTCAGCGGGCTCGGGCGTCCCCAGGTCAGCTGCTGCAGCGCGAGGCGCAGCGGCTCGGCGTACGCGAACTCGCCGTCGAGCAGCGAGAGGGCGGTCTGCAGCGCGGCGAGCTCGCCGTCGCTGAATGCGATTGCGGGCAGGTGGAAGTTCTCCGGCCGCAGCGAGTAGTTCTCCTGCTCGGCGATGCCGTCGGCGGGCTTGTCGACGGTCAAGTGGATCCCGAGCGACTCGAGCTCCGCGCGGTCCGCATAGAAGCGGCGGGCGAACGCATCCTCGTTCATGCCGCTGTATCCCTCGACGTCCCGGCGGATCTCCAGTGCGGTGACGGGGCGCCGCTCCGCCATGAGATACGAGATCAGCGACAGCTGCCGGATCAGCTTTTCCGTGTCCTTGGCCATTGACGAACACGATACGGCGGACGGGGAGGCGTGCGTGCAGGGTTGGCCCGATCGAAGCCCGCTAATTGCGGGATTTGCGCGCCTGTCCTTGGAACGGGGTAGGGTCCCGGCCAACGTGACAAGCCTGGTCATCGTCGACGATCACGAAGCCCTCAGGGAGGGCCTGGCGACTCTGCTCGATCAGAGCGGACTCGAGGTGGTGGGCACCTGCGGCAATGCCGCGGCGGCTCTCGATCTCATCGCCGTCACCGATCCGCAGGTCGCGATCGTGGACGTCCGCCTCCCTGACGAGAGCGGGATCCAGTTGGTCGGGCAGCTGCTCGATCGGCGCCCGGATCTCGGCGTGATCCTGTACACGGGCGACACCGAGGCGGAGCTGCTCTACGAGGGGCTCGACTCGGGCGCACGCGGGTACGCGCTGAAGGCCGGCTCGATCGGTGAGCTGACGGGCGCGATCGAGACGATCGCCCAGGGCGGCTCGTACGTCGACCCGCGCCTGGACCGCGTCCTGCTCTCCCCCCGGGCGACCGAGCGCATGCCGCAGCTCTCGCCGCGCGAGCGCGAGATCATGGCGCTGATGGCCGAGGGCATGACCGGCGAGGCCGTCGCGGTCAAGCTCGGCCTCTCGGTGGAGACGATCCGCACGCACGTGCGCAACGCGGTCCGCAAGCTGCGGGCGCGCAATCGCGTCAACGCGATCGCCATCGCGCTCGAGCGCGGCGAGATCGCGCTGGGCGATCAAGAAGCCACCTGAGCGACACGGTCCATTGAGGAACGTCGTCGGCCGTGCTTGGATGGCGGGCGCATGCCTGTCCGCGCGGCCCTCGCCGTCCTTGCGCTCCTTCTGACCCTGCCCGCCGGCGCGCCTGCGGCGAAGAAGCCGAAGCCCTCGATGACGCTCGGCACCGGGGTGACCATGCCGGCCACCGTCGTGAGCGGCGCGCCGCTCAAGGTCAAGGTCACGCTGACCAACCGGACGAGCCGCACTGGGATTGCCACCCGCGCGGAGATCGCTCTGGTGGGTGCTCGGTCTCGGACGGTCCGGCTGGGCCGGGTCGTCGTACCCGCGATCAAGCCGGACGCGTCGAAGCGCGTGACGCTGGCGGTCCCCGTGCCGCCTGTCGGCGCGGAGGGGGACTGGCGAGTGCGCGTATGCGCCGACATCACCGGCCAGCTGGCCTCCAAGCGCCGTGGCGCGTGCCGGACGTTCGACAAGCCGAAGCTGGTCGTCACGGCGCGGCCTGCGCCGACGGCCGGCGCCGGTCTCGCGCCGCTGCCGGGACCGGTCGCCGGACCCGGTTCGGCGCCGACGACCCCCGGTCCGGTTCTGCCGGGGCCCACGCCGCCGTCGCCTCCCGGTCCGGACTGGAAGCTGGAGATCACACCGAACCCGCTCGTCCTCGGCTCGATCCCCGCCGGTGATGACGGGACCGAGGCCGAGCTCTCCGAGCGGCCGTTCACGCTGACGAACACGGGCACGGCGAAGGCGCCGCCCGGCGCCCAGGTGCAGCCGCTCGCGCCGGGCTTCAGCGTGCAGCACGACTTCACGTGTCCAGGCGGGACCCAGGACGGGTTGGACCCCGGTGAGTCGTGCACCGGCACGATGTCGTGGAGCCCCGGCGGCGGGGCGAGCGCCAAGGATCTGGTGGGACGGATCGCGATCCTCATACCCGCGACCTCCGGTCCGCTGGCCTACACCGAGGTGGGCTCGGTCCCGGTGAGTGCCAATCTCGTCTCGCGCGTGTGGGTGAGCAACAGCGACCGGACGGTGAACCTTCCGGTTGACGGGCGGGAGATCGAGTTCGTCGTGACCAACGACGGCAACGTCGCGGGGGCGATCACGTTGTCGACGCCGCAGCTGTCGTTCGGGATCACCCCGGACACCTGCGGAGCCGCGGTTGCTCCCGACGAGACGTGCAAGATCTACCGGCGCGCGTGTGCCAACCCCGGCGTCACGACGAACACGACGTCGCAGTACTTCGCAAGCGGATCCGTGGCCTCGGCGGTCTCGGCGCTGACCGTGAAGGTCCACGCCGACACGACGACCAGCTGCTGAGCGGCTACCAGATCACCGGAACGTCGTATGCGGCCAGTTGTCGGTCCGCAGTGACGAGGGTGTGGCTTTCGACGATCGCCTGTGCGACGAGCAGGCGGTCGAACGGGTCACGGTGGTGCCACGGCAACCCCTCGACGTGCTGAGCGTGAAGCGCAGTCACGGGGACGTGGTCGACGTCGAGCGCCGCGAGCGCACTGGGCCACCGGTCTTCGATTTCGAGCTTGCCGAGGGAGCGCTTGATCGCGATCTCCCAGACACTTGCCGCGCTGACGGACAGCGTGTTGCCCTCATCGTCAAGCGCATCCCGTGCGGCCGGTGAGACGGCGTCGCGGTCGCCGAGCAGCAGCCAGACCACGACGTTGGTGTCCAGCAGAAGCTGGTTCACGAGTACGGCTCGAACCCGTCTGGGAGCGTGTCGAACTCGGGGCCGATCGCGCCCTCGAGGTCGCCCCAGATGCGCCGGCGTCCAGCTGGTGCCGGGGCCTTGACGAGCATTGCGACCGGCTCGCGGCCCCGTCGGATCGTCACCGTTTCTCCTGCCTCGACGCGACGAAGCAGCTTGGAGAGCTGGGTCTTGGCCTCCTGCACGGTGACGTCCATCATCACAGGATACAGCTGGTCGACCAGGTTGACCAGGTCTAGTGGTCTACGCGGCTTCGGACTGCGCGTCCGCGGGCGGCGTGACGGCCGCCGGGAAGTGCGCCGCGCTGCCGAGCGCACGGTCGTAGGCCGACCACTGCGTGCCGGCCTCGAGGGTCTGCTCGAGACGATCGAACGAGCCGAGGCGGCCGCCGAGGTTGTCCATGAAGTGCACGAGCGTCGCCTCGCGCGTGGTCGGGACGACAGGCGAGCCGTGCTGGAGCGAGCCGTGGTGGCTGAGGACCACGTGCAGCAGCTCCTGGGCCCGTGCGGGCGGGACGTCGCCCATCGTGTCGATCTCGGTGCGGACGCGGTAGTAGCCGAGCGGGATCTCGCCCTGCAGCCGGCCGGCGGAGGTGAAGTCGATGGCATCGTCGGCGACCGCGTACGTGTCGAGCTTGCCGATGTCGTGCAGCAGCGCTCCGGTGACCGCGAGGTCGCGGTCGATGCCTGGGAAGATCGCGCTGACGGCGCTCACGGCCTGCGCAACGGTCAGGGAGTGCTCGAGCAATCCGTGCTCGTAGGCCTGGTGATAGTGCTTGGCGGCCGGCGCGTCGCGGTACTGCCTCCCGGTCGCCGTCTCCGGGCCGAGCAGGCGGTTGAGCAGCGCATGGAAATGCGTGTCCTGAACTGTCCCGATGAGGTCCGTGAGATCGGCCTCCATCTGGGCGCAGTCGCGCACTGTGCGTGGGTCCCTACCGTCCACGCTGGGAGCGTTGCATCGGGGACGGACGGCTTCGGCGGTCGACCGGACGTCCAGGCGTCGGACGGCCTTGTGGGACCCTGGGAGCGTGTCCTCCCGCGTCCGGATGCTGGTGCTCGTCACCCTGCTCGCTCTCGGGATTCCGATGGCGTACGTCGTTGGGCAGGGTTCCGTGTCTGACGACCCTGCCGCGAACGGCCGCCTGGATCGGTTCACAGAGTCCAACCATGCGCGCATCGCGCAGCGCAACGATGCCGAGGCCAAGCGCGTGGCGCGGGAGCTCATCGCCGTCCTGGAACAGTGTCATGCGCAGTCGGGCGAGTACACCACGTGCGATCTCACGGCGACGGGCCTGCCGATCGGCGTGACGACCGGCTACGTCAGCGCATCCGCGCTGTCGGACGAGACGTACATCGTCAGCTCGTACTCCCGCACCGGATGCACGTTCGTCGAAGAGCGGACGCGGGACGGCGTCGTCCGGACCGCAAACGGCGAGCACTGCAGCAGCACTCGCTGGTAAGCGGCTCGATAGCCTCGCGGGCATGGATCGCACCGTGCTCATCACCGGCGGCTCGGGCGGCCTTGGCGCGCCCGTCACCCGCGCCTTCCTCGACGCCGGCTGGCGCGTCGTCGTTCCGATCTACGACGAGGCCGAGCGCGCGCGGATCACGGAGCATCCGTCGCTCGTGCTCGTCAAGGCGGACCTGTTCGACGAGGCCTCGGTCAAGGAGGTCGTCGACGCGGCCGCCGAGCCCAGCGCGCCGCTGCGCGCCGTCATCAACCTCGTCGGGGGCTTCGCCCAGGGCGGCCGCGTGCACGAGACGCCGGTCGACGAGTTCGAGAAGCAGTTCCGGCTGAACCTCCGCCCGACCTACCTCGTCTGCGCCGCCGCGCTCCCGCACCTGGTCAACGCAGAGTCCGGCGCGATCGTCTGCGTCTCCACCCGCGCCGCGGTGCGGCCCTTCCCGGGCGCCGCCGGGTACATCTCGTCGAAGGCCGCGGTCCTCGCGTTCGTCGATGCGCTCGCGACCGAGTACCGCGACGACGACGTGCGGGTCAACGCGGTCCTCCCCTCCGTCATCGACACGCCCGCCAATCGCGCGGGTCAGCCCGACGCCGACCACGACAAGTGGGTCCGGCCCGCGCAGATCGCCGAGGTGCTGCTCTTCCTGTGCGGCGATGGGTCCGGCATCGTGAGCGGTGCCCACGTGCCGGTCTACGGCAAGGCGTAGCCGCTACCGGCGCAGCAGGCGCTTCTTCTTCGCCGGCTCGCCGCCGTAGAAGCGGATCGCCTTGTCGGCGAGCCGGCGGGTGTCGAGCTCGTTCGCGGTCGCGTTGAAGAGGATCGCGAAGCCGGGGATCATCCGGCCCGCCGCGCGCTTGGCGCCGCGCTTGCCGACGTAGGTCATCAGCTTCACCGCGAGCGCCTCGTCGCGCTGGATGTTGCTGTTGAACTTGCGGTCGACGTAGTGCAGCGCCATGTGCTCCATCTCGCCGTCGAGGGCCTTGCGGGCCGTGATCGGGTCCTCGTAGACGTCGTGGAGCACGAGCATCTCGGCGGGGCGCATCGGGTCGTACGGGTCGTAGCCGTAGGCCGCCGCGACGTAGAAGCACAGGCGCGACTGGATCCACGCCAGGCCGACCAGGTCAGGGATCATCGTGATGATCCCGCCGACGCCCGTCACCGCGCCCTCGAAGCGCGCGAGGGTCGCGTGCTTGGCCTTTGCGGCGGACGCGAACGACGCGTCGTCGTGCGAATAGCGCGACCGTTGCTTGGCGATCCACTTGTCCGCCTGGGGCGCATGCAGGTGCGCCGATGCGAGCGCAATGATCTCCGGAGCGCGTGTTGGATCCTCGCGGAGGCGACTCAGGAGATCGTCGGGAATGGGGAGGCCACGCACAGAACGGATGATGACCGACCTCAACTTCGTGGCAATCGTTGCGATTATTCTGGGGTGACCGCCATGCAGCAGCCGATGATCGAATATCCCGAGGAGATCGCAGGACACCTCACCCGTGTCCTGGAGATCGAGGGCGACGGCCCGCCGGTCCTCCTCCTGCACGGATTCGGCGACTCCGCCGACTCGTGGCGCATGGTCCTCGACCGCATGAGCCGGGCCGGCCGCCGCGCGATGGCCATTGATCTGCCCGGATTCGGGGCGTGCGCGTCGATCGATCCCGAGCGCGAGGTCCTGCCACAGCTCGACGAGATGGTCGCCGAGGCGGTCATCCGCCTGGCGGAGGAGACGGGCCAGCACGTCGTCGTGGCCGGGAACTCCCTTGGCGGCTGTGCGTCGCTGCGCGCCGCGCAGAACCCGGAGCTGCCCGTCGCGTCGATCGCACCGATCGCGCCGGCCGGCTTCGACCATCCCGTCTGGTTCTCGGTCATCGAGCGCGACCCGATCCTGCGCACCATCCTCGCGAGCCCGCTTCCGATCCCGACGGCGGTCATGCGCGCGTCGATCGGCCGCGTCTACCGGACGCTGGCGTTCTCGGACACGTCGGGCGTTCCGCCGCAGGTCATGTCGACGTTCGCCTCGCACATGATGGATCGCTCGGACCTCTCGCGGATCATGCGCATCGGCAAGCGCCTGCTCCCCGAGCTGCGCGACCCGTTCGAACTCGATCGCATCGACGTGCCGGTCCTCCTCATCTGGGGCAACCGCGACCGCATGGTCACCCACCGCGGGTCGCGCCACATCCTGGCGGCGCTCCCTGAAGCGCGCTACGAGATGATCAGCGGCTGTGGCCACTGCCCGCAGCTCGAGGCGCCGGACCGCGTCGTCGACGCGTTGCTCGAGTTCGCGCCCGTTCCGGCGTGACCTGACTCACGTCCGGGTAAAGGACGACCGACTACCTTCCTGGCCGTAGGAATGTTCAACCCGTTCTCTCCGCACCAGCTCGGCGACGCAGCCGCGAACGTGTACGACTCGGTGCTCGGCGACGGCCTGGCCGATCTGCGCCCGACTCCGCGGCAGATCATCGCCGAGGCCCCGCAGCGCACGGTCTACCGCTACCTGCGCAGCGACGAGCGCCCGGCGTCCGAGCTGCCGACGCTCCTCGTCCCGCCGCTGGCGGCTCCCGCCGAATGCTTCGACCTGCGCCGCGGCTGCTCCCTCGCCGCGCACCTGCTCGCCGAGGGCCACGCGACGTACCTCGTCGAGTACGGCAGCATCCACTTCCGCGACCGTGAGCTCGGCCTCGAGCACTGGATCGAGGACGTGCTGCCCGTCGCGATCGAGAACGTCGCCGACGACACCGGCCAGCCCGTGCAGCTGGTCGGCTGGTGCCTCGGCGGGATCATGTCGTTGCTCGCCGTCGCCGCTCGGCCCGACCTGCCGGTGCGCTCGGTCTCGCTGGTGGGGTCGCCGTTCGACTTCCGCCGGCTGAGCATCGCGCGGCCGTTCCTGCCGCTCGCGCAGCTCGGTGACGGCGCGATCGGGACCGCGCTCTACACCATGCTCGGCGGGGCGCCCGCGCCGCTGGTCAAGCGCGCGTTCCAGCTCACGTCGTTCGACAAGTACCTGACGAAGCCCGCCGCGATCCTCGCGAACCTCAACGATCGCGAGACGCTTGCGCAGATGGGCGCGGTCGATCACTTCATGGGGAACATGCTCGGCTACCCGGGCCGCTCGATGGCGCAGCTCTACCACCAGTTCTTCCGCAACAACGACCTCGCCGACGGCCACATCGCGATCGGCGACCACGAGATCGAGCTAGAGAACGTCACGCAGCCGGTGCTGGCCGTCGCCGGCGCGGGCGACGTCCTCGCGCCGCCGCCCGCGGTCTACGCCGTCGGCGATCTGCTGACGGGAGCGCAGGAGGTGCGCCTGCGCACCGCGCCCGGCGGGCACCTCGGCGTGCTGGCCGGCCGCAGCGCCGTCGGCACCACGTGGGAGGAGCTCGACCGGTTCCTGCGCGACCACGGCGAGGCTGAGCGCGGGGCCGGGGCGCTGCCCGAAGCGGCCTGAGCGCTGCACGCGCCGTTGCAGCGTGCAGGAGGTTCGCGGCTACCCTCGAAGGTCGTGCGCCGCGCTGTTCTGACGCTCTCTCTCGCTCTGCTCGCGCTGGCTCCCGCCGGTGCGTCCGCGCAGGCACCGAAGCCTGAGGAGCGCATCGCGGCGGGCGTGCACGCCGGCGGGATCGACGTCGGCGGCAAGACGGTCGAGGAGGCCACCAAGACGCTGAGCGACGCGCTCGGTGTGCGCCTCACGCGCGACCTCGTCGTCAAGGCGGGCAATGGGACGTTCCGCCTGACGGCGGCCGAGGGCCAGGTCGTCTTCGACGCCGAGCGCACCGCCAAGCGCGCGCTGTACGAGGGCCGCAAGCGTCCGGACAAGCCGGTGACCCCGGACTCCGGTGGCGCGACCGCAGGGGTCGACGTGGGCCTGGCGATCTCCCATTCGAAGAGCGCCGTCGCGGCGTTTGCCGCTGCGGTGCAGGCGAAGAGCGCGCGTGGCGCGCGCAACGCGACGCTGAAGATCACCGTTCGCAAGATGGTGGTGCACCGCGCGAAGGTCGGCGCGAGCATCGACCCCGCGACGCTGGCGACCGCGATCGACGCGGCGCTGGATGACCCCAACGCCTCGCGGCGGCTGCGCGCGAAGTACAACCGCGTGCGCCCGGCGATCAACGCGAACGACCTGAAGAAGAAGTACGGCACCGTCCTGACCGCGGACCGCACGACGTTCAAGCTGCGCCTGTTCAAGGGCCTGAAGCTGCGCAAGACCTACGGGATCGCGGTCGGCCAGGCGGGCCACGGCACGCCGGCCGGGCAGTTCACGATCACCAACAAGCAGGTCGACCCGGCGTGGCACGTTCCGATGAGCGACTGGGCCGGCGCGCTGGCCGGCACGGTGGTCCCGGGCGGCGCGCCGAACAACCCGCTGAAGGCGCGGTGGCTCGGCATCACCGACGGCGTGGGCATCCACGGCACGGGCGAGCCCTGGTCGATCGGCAGCGCAGCGTCACACGGTTGCCTGCGCATGAAGGTCCCCGACGTCATCGATCTGTACCCACGGGTTCCCGTGGGCACGACGATCCTCATCAAGTAGTTGAACGTCAGATCGGTCCCCCTATAGGGGCGCCGATGTGACGTTGAATGGTGGGCGGAGCGCGAGGAGGCGCTCGGGGCGGTGGTAGACGTCGTCGGTCGGCAGGCGCTTGACCGTCCAGCCCGCGCGCTCCCACACCGCCTGCTTGCGGGCGTCGTCGAGTGGGTGATGCCATTGTCCGCCGTCGAGCTCGATGATCCAGCGTGCGGCCGGCCATGCGTAGTCGGCCTCCTCGCCTTCCCACTTGCGATTGACGAGGGGGATGGGGACGCCGGCGCCGTCGAGGATCGCGAGGCCCAAGGCTTCCGCGTCGCTCCTCGTCCGGCCGATGGGGAGGTGGGCGTAGTCGCGCGTATAGGCGCGGAGGCGCACGATTCCCGGGCGGCGTGCGTGGACCGCGACGCCGACGTGGAGGTCCCGGCCGGTCAGGGCGTGCACGCGGAGCGCGTTTCGCACGAGGCGTCGGGCGTTGCGGTCGCTGCGATCCGGGACGAGGTCGAGCACTGTCCGCGCCGGGCTCAGACACGGGAGGCCGTCAAAGGTCGCGAGCGATGCGGGCGGCAGGAACGACGAGCGGTAGACGGTGAGACCGGGCAGGTGGATGGGGCCGCCGTTGCCATGGCGGGTGACGGTCTCAACGTCCGACCGCCAGTCGTCGAACTCGGCAAGGCGCGAGAGGCTCGTGTGGCTGAGTCGGGTTCCGGGTTCGGTCAGGACGGCGGCCCACGCCCGCTGCATCGCGGTCAGCGGTGCGTCGCCGGTGACGTAGACGCCGTGATGGACCTCTCGGAGCCCACGGGTCGCGTGGGTCGCCCGCTTGCGGCTCCAGCCCGCACGCCGCAGCTGCCAGATCGAGAAGGTTCCGTGCTGTCGTGTGCGAAGCGCATCGAAGTCCATGCCCTCTCTAGGGCACGAGCCCACGAGATTCGCCCCCAACGTCCGATCGGTCCCCCTATAGGGGCGCCGATGTGACGTTCGGCGCGGTGGGGGTGGGGGCTAGCGGGTGCGCTTCTTCGCGCGGATCACCACGCGCTGGCCCGCCGTCACGCTCACACGCTTGCCGCGCACGCGGTCGAAGACCGACACGACGCCGCTGAACACGCGGACCGAGGTCGCCTTGCAGGTGTCCGTGGTCTGCCACTCGGTGCCGCGGACGGTCGCCGATCCGTACTTGCCGTCGGTGCGGAACCGCCCGTTGCCGCGGGCGACGACGCGACGCTCGCGCCGACCCTTGCGCTTGCTCTGCGCGGTCTTGGCGAAGGCGTGCCGGCCGGCGATCGCCGAGCGGGCCGTCGGGCAGCCGGTCAGCGGGGCGACGAGCTTCACCTTGGTGATCGGGTTGCGGCCGGCGTCCTGATCGATCGTCACGCGGCCCTGGGTCAAGGTCGTGGTCCGGACCTCGCCGGCCTGCGCGACGCTGACGGCGATGCCGCCGGCCTCGGTGTCGAACACCGAGCCGTCGGCCACGAGGTCGGGCTCGCGGAGGACGACAGCGGTCGTGGTGTTCGCCGGCCGCACGCGGGCGGTGCCGGTCGTGGGGGCCAGCGCGAGCGAGCGGTCCGTGACCGGGTTGGGGATCTGCCCGGTGTCCGTCGCGCCGCGCACGCGGCTGTTCGCGGTGTCCGCGACGAGGATCCCGCCGGAGGACGTGCGCACGACGTCGCTGGGACTGCTGAGCCGCGCCGCCGACGCCGGGCCTCCGTCACCCGAGAGGCCCGGCGCCGAACCGACGATGGTGAAGATGGTGCCGAGCGGCGTGATGCGGCGGACGCGGTCGTTGCCGGCGTCGGCGATCAGCAGTGCGCCGTTGGTCAGCGGCGTCACGCCAGAGGGGGCGTTGAGCTGCGCGGCGGTCGCCGGGCCGCCGTCGCCGCCGCTGCCGGCCGCGCCACCGCCCGCGATCGTGGTGATCGTCCCGTCGGGGGCGACCCTGCGGATGCGGTTGTTGCCGGTGTCGGCGATGACGACCGACCCATCGCTCAGCGGGGCGACATCGCGCGGGGCCGAGAGCTGGGCGCCGGTGGCCGCGCCGCCGTCGCCGGACGCGCCCGGCGCGCCGGTGCCGGCGAACGTCGTGATGACGCCGTTCGCGATCCGGCGAATGCGGTTGTTCCCGGTGTCGGCGACCAGCAGGGAGCCGTCGAGCAGCTGCGCGACGTCACGCGGGGAGGTGAGCCGTGCGCTCGTCGCGGCGCCGCCGTCTCCGCCCATGCCGGCGGTCGTGCCGGCGATGGTCCGGATGACCCCGTCGGGCGTGACCCGGCGGATGCGGTGGTTGCCGGTGTCGGCGATGACGTAGGAGCCATCGGCCAGCGGGGTGACGCCCTGGGGCAGGTTGAGCTTCGCGCTCGTCGCCTGCCCACCGTCGCCGCTGAGGCCGGACTCGGGCGTGCCGTCGCCCGCGACGCGCACGATGAGCGCGCCGTCGGGGGTCACGCGGCGGATGCGGTGGTTCGTCGTGTCGGCGATCAGGATGCCGCCGCCGATCGCCGGCGGAGCGATGTCGGCGTCGCGCGGGGTGTCGAGCAGCGCGACCCCGGGAGGCCCGCCGTCGCCCGCGGATCCCTGCGTGCTGCCCGCGATGTTGAACATCGTCCCGTCGGCGGCGTGGGCCGCCGGGGCCGCCAGGACGGCGGCGAGTGCGGCGAGGGTGAGGGGCGTCCAGCGCATGACGTACTCAGAACCGTAGACCCGTGCGGGCGCCCGGAGTATCGGGTGCGCGACACTTCTCCCGTGCAAGACGTGGCGATCACAGGCGACACCATCCGGCTCGGGCAGCTGCTGAAGCTCTCCGGCATCGTCGGCTCGGGCGGCGAGGCGCGCATGGTGCTCGACGCCGGCGGCGTGCTCGTCAACGGCGAGCCCGAGGAGCGGCGCGGCCGCCAGCTCGGCGACGGGGACGTCGTCGAGGCCGAGGGCGAGACCGTCCGCGTCGTCGCGTCTGGCTAGGGGGCGGGGGTCGACAACGCCACGTCTGCCCAGTCGATCTCGGCTTCCAGCCGGGCCAGTACCGACAGCAGCTGGCTGACGCTCCGGGCCAGCCACGCGTCGTCCGGCGTGACCGCCGTCTCGGGGACGAGGCGAAGGAGCGCCCCCGCGTGCGCGTCGCTGCGCACGCCCATCCCGGCCAGCGCCGCCGCGTCGAGGACCGCGGGCCCATCCACGATCGGGCCGGCGATCGCGCGCAGCCCGCCGAACACGCTCCGGGCGGCGTCGGCAGAGACCATGCCCGACCGCTCCGCGGCGGCCGCGAGCGTGTCGGCGTCGTCATCACGCAGCGCCGTCAGCGAGGACAGCGCGACCGCCACCCGCTCCGGTGAGACCGGCCGCGCGAGCCCGGCACCCAGCAGCCCGACCCGTCCGTCGCGCAGCGCGACGACGTGCCCGGGGCGCGGGTCGACGAGCACGAGCCCGGCATCGCGCGAGGCCGTCACGTGCGCCTGGACGAGCGCGGTCGCTGCGGTCGCCGGGCCGTCGAAGGCGCCCCCTTCGGCCAGCGTCTTCCCGTCGAGCAGGTCGGTGACGAGCACGCCCGATGCGGCGAGCTCGGTGTGTGGACGCGGGACGACGACACCCTCGATGTGCCGGATGGCGCGGGCGGCGCGGCGCTGGGTCGTCGCCTCGTGCTCGAGGTCGATCTCGTCCGCGGTCTGCTCGCGCATGTCGCGCAGCAGTGCGCCGACATCGGCGGCGGGAAGCGCTGCGCGCAGCGGGACCGCGAGGGTCTCCAGCAGGGAGAGGTCCGCGCGCACCGCGCGGTCCAGCCCAGGGCGGCGGATCTTGATCGCTACCGGCGTCCCGTCGAGCTCGCCACGGTGGACCTGCGCCGCGGCGCGCACCGCGATCGGCGCCGGGTCGAACTCGTCGAGCACCTTGCCCGGCGCGCGGCCCCACGCGTCCTTCAGCGCCTTCTCGATCGTCTTGGCGTCGAGCGGCTCGGGCTCGGGCAGATCGGCGAACAGCCGCTCGACGATCGGGCGCAGGTCGCGCGGGACGGCGTCGAGATCGACGAGCGCGGCCGAGCGCATCAGCGCGACGCGCCCGCTCGGTGCCTGCCGCGCGAGCTTCAGCCCGGTGTCGGCGAGGGCTTGGAGGGCGGGCGGGAGCTCGGTCGGCACGCCCGCACCGTATCCGCAGCGCGCCTCAGGCGGCCTGGACGGCGACCTCGCCGGCGACCTCGTGCCGCGGCGGGATCCGCTTGCCCCACTTCGCGCGGACCGCGAAGTCGAGGAGCCGGTCGGAGTAGTCGTCGAACTCCGGCGGCGCGATGCCGTGGCGGCGCAGTGCCGCCTGGGTCGAGCGGGCGTCGTACTCGGTCTCGACGGCGAAGTACGGGAAGAACGGCTTGCTGCGCGCGATGACGGACCGCGCCTTCGCGCCGCCGAGCAGCCCCATCGCCGGCGCCGCGAGCAGGCGGAAGGCGGTCGGATGGACGATCGTCGGCGTGCCCTTCTCGAAGTAGCGCACGGCGGTCTCGCGGATCTCGCGCATCGTCGGCGCGTACTCGCCGGCGACGAGCATGTGCGCCGACACGGCGTGCTTCAGGGGCTCGCCCATCAGCGCCCAGATGCCGTCGGCGACGTAGTCCACCGGCACCACGTCGATGATCCCGTCGAGGCGCCCGGGCAGCACCGTGTACTGGCCCGCCGCGTAGCTGCGGTACGGGGCGTAGAGGACGTTGAAGCTCGTCGTCCAGCCGGTCTCGCGCTCGCCGACGACGATCGACGGGCGGAAGATCTGCACGCGCAGCTCATCGCTCGCGGCCTGGCGGACCAGCACCTCGGCCTCGTTCTTCGACCGCTCGTAGCCGTTGCGGAACTGCTGGCCGGTCTCCAGGTCGTCGGGGCCGAACGCGCCGCGGTGGCGGCCCGCGACGTACGCGGTCGACACATAGGCGAACCGGTCGAGCCCGGACTCGGTGCGGGCGCACCGGCGGGCCAGTTCGACCATCCGCCGCGTGCCGTCGACGTTGATCTGGCGCGACTCGTCGAGCGGCAACACGAACGAGATCGATGCCGCGCAATGCAGGATCGTCGTGACGCGATCGGCGAGTAGGGCGTGGGTGTCGCCGTCGAGGTCGAGCGCCGGCGACTCGAGGTCAGCCGCGATCGCCGTCAGACGATGCTCGGGGATCGGTCCGGTGAGGATCATCCCGAGGGACTTGCGCAGCCGCTCGCGCGCTGCCACGTCGTCATCCGCACGAATGAGGGCGACGACGTGGCGGTCGCTCTGATCGAGCACGCGCGCCAGGATCTGCATCCCCAGGAACCCGGTCGCACCGGTCAGCAGGAGGGCTCCGTCGGGGATGTCGGCGCGGTCAGACAGGCCTCCAGCATGGGGCACCGCGCCCCGCTTTGATAGAGCGGGAACGCGCCAGTTCCATTGACGGTGCGTCAAGCTCGAAAACCTCCAACCGGTGGTCCATAGCCGTCAGGAAGTCTCAGTGCTACCCACTGCGGGTGGCACGTACGAGCCGTCCTGCTGGGTCTCGCCCTCCTGGCGCGGAGGCGGCATGCCGGGGCCGCCGTGCGGCCCGCCGGGGCCGCGGCGACCCATGGGCCCTTCACCGAGATGGTCGATCCGCTCGTCGAGGCGCTTGGCGATCTCGTCGCGCTGCGCGTCGGTCAGCTTTCCGGCCTTGACCTGCGCGTCGAGTCGCGCGACTGCGACCTTCTTCACGGCGGCCTTCACGTCGTCGAGATCCTTGCTCTGGGCCTTCGCGATCTCGGCGATGGTCTTGCCCGCCTCGAACTGCTTGCGCAGCTCGGCCTCACTGAGGCCGAGCGCCTTGGCGAGGTCGGCGCCCATTTCGCGCGGACCGCCGCCGTCCATCCCGCGGAAGCCGTGGCCTCCGCCGGGGCCGCCACGACCGCCCGGACCCCCGAGGACGAGTCCGCTGGCCTCCATGCGCTTCTTGATCTCGTCGGCCTGATCCTTGGTGAGCTTGCCGTCGGCGACGAGCTTGTCGATCTCCGCGGTGCGGCCGGCCTTCAGTGCGTCACGCAGCTGCTCGGGCGTGACGTCGAGCTTCTTGGCCGCGGTGTCGAGGATGGTCTGCTCGTGCTCCTTGGCGTCGTCGCTCTGCGTGGCGGCGATGGCGCCGCCCGTGCCGGCGGCCAGCGCGACCAGCGCGCCGCCGACGATGGCGATCCGTCGGGTTCTCATGGGTTCTCCTCCTGTGGGGTCGCCGCAGGCTCCCGCGGGGACCTGGCAAGGATGCAGGGCGAACCTGGGAGAACCCCGAGAGTGGGTATGACACCGTGTCGAAACCGGCTTCCGGTGTCTTGTACTGACGGTCTGTCTAGAACGGGGCGCCGCGCCCATAAGTTCCCGGGCGTTCAACCCGGGACGGCACGACGCCGTCCCCGCTGAAAGGTCTCCCGTTGATTCCCACTCGCTCTGAGGAGGGAACGACGACGCTTGCCCGTGGCAGCCGTCGACGTTCCCGACTGATCCGTGCCCTCACGGCCGCGCTCGCACTCACCGCGGTCGCCGCGCCGTCGGCGCTCGCCGACGATGCGGGCGTGCCCGACCCCCTGAAGGAAGGGCCCCGGACCGTCAAGAAGGTCGAGTACGAGGCCGGCACCCTGCTGCTGAACCTCCCGACCGCCGGCGCCACAGTCTCCGTGCCGATGCGCGGCTCGATCCACTACCCGACCGGCCCCGGCCTCTCGAAGATCATCGTCTTCGTCCACGGCCGCCACGGCATCTGCGTCGGCTCGCTCCCCTCCGGGACACTGACCTGTCCCGACGAGGACGCGCCCGACGGCACGCCGGTCACCACGGACATCCGCAGCTACGGCGGCTACGACTACATGGCGGACAACCTCGCCAGCCACGGCTACCTCGTCATGAGCATCGAGGCCAACGTCACCAACTTCGACAACGGCTACTCCGACGCTGGCGCCAACGCGCGGTCGCAGATCATCCAGGGCTCGCTGAACCTGCTGTTCCGCTGGAACAACGGCAAGGGCCCGATCGTCGTGGGCCAGGACGACCACACGATCGGCACCAAGCTCGTCGGCAAGGCGAACTTCGCCGAGGGCATCGGCCTCATGGGCCACTCGCGCGGCGGTGACGCGGTCACCGACTACATCACCTACAACGCCGGGCTCAGCAGCGGCAGCCGCTACCCGATGAGCGGCGTGCTCGCCCTCGCGCCGACGAACTACACGGCGAACAAGACCCCGGTGGGGACGAACTACGCGGTGCTCCTCCCGGCGTGTGACGGCGACGTCTCCACGCTGCAGGGCGCGCGGCTGTACGAGAACTCGAAGTACGCGGGAGGCAACGCGAACTTCGCGAAGGTCCAGTTCTACGTCGAGGGGACGAACCACAACTTCTTCAACACGACGTGGACCGGCGACGACAACTCGAACGCCACCGACGCCGCGTGCAGCCGCCAGCAGACGGCGACCACGAAGCGCCTCACGCCAGCCGATCAGCGCCGGGTGGGCCAGGGCATCATGAACTCCTTCCTGCGCCGCTACGTTGGCAACGAGAAGGCGTTCGACCCGATGATGACCGGCGAGGTCACGCTGCCCGAGACGGCCAAGGCCCTCGAGAGCGGCGTGGACCTCGCGGACGAGGTCAAGACCTCGTACGTCGGTCCCGTCACGCAGCGCCTGGACGTCCTGCGCCCGACGCCGTCGGTGGATCCGCTTCCGGACCCGCTCCCGGCGATGGACCCGGACGCCCTGACGAAGACCGCCCAGGGCGGCCCGCTGACGGCGACCGGCCTGAAGCTGTTCAACGTCTGCCGTCCGGCGGCCGCGAACGGCCGTGGCCTGCCGTCGCTGATCAGCGCCTACCCGACGTGTCCGGCGGACGGCCGCAACCGCGCGGTCGGCACGCAGTTCACGGTCGCGTGGGATGCGCCCTCGTCGATTTCGGCCGCGCTCGGTGCGGACGGCGCGACGAAGGACGTCTCGAAGTTCGGCGCGCTCGACCTGCGGATGGCGTTCATCCGTGAGGACGCGCTGGTGAGCCCGGCCGTCCCGGCCACGTCGACGACGCCTGCGATTCCGGCGGTCAACCTGAATCCGACGCCCGACGGCTACACGCCGAGCAGCGCGAAGCAGGACTTCGACGTGACGCTCGTCGACGCCAACGGCAACAAGGCGACGACGAACGCGGCGAAGTGGGGCAAGGCCGTGCAGTCCTCGATCGGCACGCGCATCCCGCACAACCAGCTCAACGGGCTACGCATCCCGATGGAGGCGTTCACGGGCGTCGACTTGACGAAGATCACGTCGGTGGAGTTCGGGTTCGGCGGTCGCACGGCGACCGGCGCGATCCAGCTCGCGGACGTGATGTTCCAGGAGTCGGCCAAGCCGGCCGCTCCGGTCGTCGACACGCCGGCCGCGCCGGTTCCGCCGTCGCCGGAGCCGACGCTGGTCAGCGTTCCGGCGCCCGTCCCGGCCGCGGGTTCGACCGCGACCTGCGCGGCCGACACGTTCAAGCCGACGACGACCGTCACGGGCCTCTCGCTCACGCGGACGTCGATCTCGGTGAAGGGCATCTCGGCCGACAAGGGCTGCCCGGAGGGCAAGGGCGTCGACGCCGGTGGCGTGAAGCGCACCGTCGTCGAGATCTCGCGCTCGGCCGGTAAGGGCCTGTGCCAGTTCGTCGGCACGAGCGGCAAGCTGCGGACGAAGTCCGCGTGCGACATCCCGTTCGGGCTGTACGCCAAGAAGGCGACCGAGTGGTCGCTGTCGATCAAGAAGGCGAAGCTGCCGAAGGGCACGTACTCGGTGCGTGTCAAGACGTTCGACAAGGCCGGCAACCTCACGACCCTGAAGGTCAAGAAGGTCTCGGTCGCGTAGCTGGAGGGACGTCTCAGGGGGGCGGTGCCGGAACGCGGTGCCGCCCCTCTGTGGTTGGATCGGGCCATGGCTGTGAACCCGCGTGGATCCGATCTCAAGCAACTGTTGGCCGAGGAGACCGACCCGCCGTCGCCCTGCGTGATGCTCAACCTCCTGAAGTTCAAGGAGGGCGGCCGGGCTTCGTACGAGGAGTACGTCAGCAAGTTCCCGCCGTTCGCTGAGCGCTACGGCGCGAGCGTGATCTACGTGGGTGACTGCTCGACACCGCTCGCCGTGCCGGACGCGGGGTTCGACTGGGACGTCCTGCTCGTCGTGCAGTACCCGAACCGCCAGGCGTTCACCGACATGGTCGCCGACCCGGAGTACCAGCAGATCACCGGCCTGCGCACCGCAGCGCTGGACGCTGCGGTGCTGCAGGCGACGATCCCGTGGGCGGCCTGAGCTAGGCCTGCTTCAGCCGCTTCGCGGCGTACTGGATCTGCTTCTTCGCGCGCGGCGCGCCCTGGGCGTCCCACGAGCGGCAGTGGTAGCCCGCGCTGTCGCAGACGAAGCCGAGGTGGACCGGCTTGCCCTCGGCGGTGCCGGTGCTCCGCAGCAGCCACGTGCCGTCAGCGCGGCGGCTCGTCTCGGCGGTGATGTCGATCCCGCGGGACTCCGAGATCGTGCGGCGGACGGCGCGGTCGCCGCCGGCCTCCTTGATCGCGGCGACCCCGGCCTGCGGATCGCCGACGAACTGCAGGCACGGCTTGTCCTCGTCGGTCGGGCCGGTGCCCGCCCAGTCGCAGGCGTGCTCGGCGACGGGGGCGCCGCCGCCGTCGAGGATCGTCACCGTCACGCTGACCGGCGGCGAGTCGGTGATCGGCACGGGCGCCGCGGTCGGGACCGGCGGCGCGGCCTGGGCGGCGGCGGGCACCACGAGCAGCGCGGCGGCGAGAAGGATGGGTCGGATGGTTCGCATCGGGTCTCCTGGATGGATGGAGGGACACCGTTTGGTCGATGCGCGGCCCGTCACGGTGACGCACCATCGAACGTATGCAGAAGAAGCGTCACCACTCCCCTCCGTCTGCGTCTGAATCACCGATGAAGCCGCCCCAGCCCTCCGATCGCGCGCTCGCGCTGCGCACGCGTGACGGCGACGACCGCGCGTTCACCACGCTGGTCGGCCGCCACCGCGCCACCCTCGTCCGCTACGTGGCGCGCCGTTCCCGCCCCGACCTCGCCGAGGACGCCGTGCAGGAGGCCCTCGCCGCCGCCCACGCCGCGTTGCTCGACGGCCGCGTTCCCACCGACGTGCGCGCGTGGCTGCATACGATCGCGTGGCGCCGCGCGCTCGATCTCCTGCGCTGCGAGCGTGACGGTGCGCCCTTGGATCCCGACGTCGTCGTGAGCGCGGCGAGTGGACCCCAGGACACCGTGCTGCGCCGGGCGGAGCTCGACCAGGTGCTCGCCGTGTGGGGCGACCTGCCCGACCGCCAGCGCACCGCGCTGGTGCTCAGCGTCCTCGAGGGCCGGACGATCACGGAGATCGCCGACGCGCTCGACGTCAACGCGGCGGCCGCGAAGGCGCTCGTCTCGCGCGGGCGCCGCGCGCTGTCGGAGCGACTGCACGATGCCGACACCGGGTGTGAGGACGTGCGGGGCCAGCTGCTCGTCGCCGCGCAGCGTGGGGTGCGGCTGTCGGGCTTCGCGACCCGCCACGTGCGCGGTTGTCGGGAATGCGCGCAACTGCACCGCGAGATGCGCCGGCGCCGCCGTGCGGCCGCGCTCGCGCTGATCCCGGTGACCTTCCGTGACCGCGTCCGCGATCTCGTGGCGCTGCTGCACCCGAGCATCGAGCCGCAGGTCGGCAGCGTGGCGAAGCTGTGCGCGGTCGCGTGTGCCGGGACGATCGCGGCGCCGGGCGCGGCGGTGGTGGCGACCGCGCCGGTCCTGCCTGTGCCGAAGACCGACCACGTGGCGAAGCCGAAGCCGAAGCAGACCCCCCGTTCCGTCGAACGGCGGTCTGGTGTCGTCATAGCGACACAGGAACGCCGTTCGGCGGTGGCGGTGGTGGTGGCGACGCCCGCGGCGCCTCCTGCCACCAAGCCGGCCGTGAAGCCGCGGACGACCGTGGTCGCCGCCACCGCACCCGAGCGCGAGTACGTCGCGCAGGTGCGCGAGCGGCCGTATCCGCGACCGGTCCCGCCGACGGTCAGCTCGACGCCGACGATCGTGGCCGCCACCGCGACCGGAGGCCCGCCGCCCGTCAAGACGACGAGCGGGGGCACGGACGTGCTGAAGGCGGCCCCGACCGAGTAGCCCGTCGGGTCAGCGCTCCACGCCGCGGACGTCGGCGAGGCCCACGCGGTCCACGCGGCGGTGGAAACGCTCGCCGAGCTTGCCGCCGAGCACCGCCGCCACCAGGGACACCGCGAAGCCGCCGAGCAGTGCGACGATGCCGCCGGCCGTGAGCGTCCCCTCGTCGACCGGCACGCGCGGCAGGTTCAGCTGGTCGAGGACGTTGTACTCGGAGCCGCCGATCAGCGCGAGCAGCGCGATGACGATCGCGGCGATGAAGCCCCACGCCCAGACCATCGCGCCCTGCCGGGCGCCGTCGAAGCGCGCCATGCGGCCGGCGACGTACCCGCCGAAGTAGTAGCCGATGGCCAGCACGACGAGGAGGCCGATGCCGCCGGCGAGCCCAATCGTCTCGGCGTCGCTGGTCACGTCGTCGCCGACCTCGTTCAGCGCGAGCGCGGCGCCGGTGGCGCCGAGGATGCCGGCGAGCAGTGCGACGATTCCAGCCGCGCTGAGCCAGCCCAGCAGCGTCGAGCCCCACGCGATGCCACCGAACTGGGCGCGTTCACGGGCGCGGATCTCCCCCATCGAGGTGCTCGCCGGGGGAGCCGAGACGAGGGTCGCGTCGGGGTCGTATGTGTCGCTTCGCTCCCGGACCGCCACGTTCTCGGCGGCGTGGGGATCTCGTGGATCACTGGATCGCGTACTCATGGCGGGCCTTCCTGAAAGCCTGGGGCGCTGCACATGCCCGCGCGGGCAGCTGGGCAACCGTCCACCGGCGCGCATGGCGCGCGAGCAGCGGAGGCACGGGGCGCATGGGTCGCTCCGGCGCCGCGGGGGTACCGCCAGGACATGCCCCACACTTCCTTCTGGTTCGCCGGCTCGACCGAGGAGTTCGCTCCGGCCGACCTGGTTGCCCAGGCACGTGCCGCCGCGGCCGCCGGGTTCGACGGGACCGGCCTCTCCGATCACTGGGCGCCATGGTTCCCCGACGGGCGCGGCACCCAGGCGTGGGTCACGCTCGGTGCGATCGGCCAGCAGCACGACAAGCCCCTCGGCACCGGCGTCACGCCCATCGTCCACCACTACCACCCGGGCCTGGTCGCCCAGGCGTTCATGTCGCTGGAGGAGCTGTACCCGAGCCGGGTCTTCCTCGGCGCGGGTTCGGGCGAGTCCGTCAACGAGTCGCCGCTCGGCCTCGACTGGCCGTCGATCGACGAACAACACGAGCGGTTCACGACCGGGCTGGAGGCGATCACCCGGCTGTGGGACGGCGAGACCGTGACGATGGACGCCGGCTGGTTCGCGCTGAAGGAGGCGAAGCTCTACAGCCGCGCGCGCTCGCGCCCCAAGCTCTTCGTCTCCGCGTTCGGGCCGAAGGCCGCGCAGATCGCCGGGCGCTTCGGCGACGGGCTGTGGACGCTCGGCGACCCCGAGCAGGCTCCCGAGGTCGTCGACGCCTACCGCGAGGCGTGTGTGAAGCACGGCCGCGAGCCGGGGACGATCATCATGCAGAGCGGGATGGCGTGGGCCGACGACGCGGACGCCGTGCTGCGCGGCGCTGCCCGCTGGAAGCCGACCCAGCTGTCCGAGCTGTACATCGACGACATCTCCGATCCGGCCGACATGCAGCGCCGCGCCGACGCGCAGCTGACCGACGAGCAGTTCGCGCGCGAGGGGTTCATCGTCAGCGCCGATCCGGCCGAGCACGTGGATCGCGTTCGGCAGATCGCCGACCTGGGCGCCGACGTCGTCTGTCTCCAGCTGATCGGACACGCCGATCCGATGGGGACGATCGACCTCTACGGCCGGGAGGTCCTCCCTGCGCTCCGGGGTGTCGCGGCGTAGGCTGCCGCGCGTGAGCGTGATCCATGTCGACGACGTCGAGCCGATGGAGCTCGACCAGGGCGAGCTGCGCTGGACCGCGCGCCGCCGGCTGGCCGGCCCTGCGGGCTGCGCGCAGGTCGGCCTGAGCCTCTTCGAGCTCCCGCCCGGCGGCCGCTCGACCCCGCCGCACGTGCACGCCGATGAGGAGGAGATCTGCGTCGTGCTGCGCGGCACCGGTCTCAGCCTCCAGGATCGCGAAGCGTTCACCGTCGCCGAGGGCGATGTGCTGGTCCACCCGTGCAACGGCGCCGCGCACACGCTCGTGGCCGGCGACGACGGCCTGACCTTCCTGATGTTCGGTGAGGGCTCGCGGACGAACCTGACGTACATGCCGCGCACGAAGAAGTTCTGGGCGGCGAACCGCTGGATCCCCGCCGAGGGGACGCATCCGTTTGCCGCCGACGCGGAACTCGGGCCGATGGAGATCCCGGAGGCCGAGCTTCCGGCGCCGGTCTTCGCGCGCACGACGACGCGATTCGACCGGGTGACGCTGGCGCAGGACGAGACGACTCCCGCCGGGTGCCACAGCGCCGAGGAGGCGATCGCCTACGTGCTGGGCGGCGAGGGCAGCGTCACGTTCGGGGACGACGAGCCGATCGCCCTGTGCGAGGGCAGCGTGGTCGGCCTGCCCGCGGGCGATGGCATCCCGCACGCCTTCACCGGGCCGCTGGAGCTCCTGATGTTCGGCACCGTCGTCCCCGGAGATGCGGTGTGGTTCCCCGAGCGCAATGAGGTCCGCGTGCGCGGGTTGCCGGTTCCGTTGCGCCCCGCCTGAGCGTGCATCGCAACTTCCTCGACCCTGGCGCGTTGACGTGCGCATGGGATCGTGGATTGTTCGGATAACGCTGAGCGTCGCCGCGCTGGCCGCGGGGCCGGCAACGGCAGAGGCGGTGACCTGGGATCCGCCCGTCGCACTCCCGGCAGGGACGTTCACGTGGCCGGGACCGGTGACGGCCAACGCGCAAGGGGACGCGATCGCGGTCTCCAGCGCAGGGAAGGGATACGGAGACCCGCCCGTCGTTCGCATCGACACCCTGCGGCGAGGTGGGGACCCACACACCGTCGTCAAGTCCGGCTGGACCTTCGTCGACGCGGCCAGTGATGCGGACGGGATGTCGGTGTTGGTGCGGATCGGCGAGCGCGAGCGTGCACGGCTGGCGCTGCTCCGGCTCCGGTTCGGCGGGTCTGCGAGCGTGGCGGCGCGCGCTCCGGTCTGGTCACTGCGCACCCCCGGTGCGTGGGCCGGTGCGGTCTCAGCGCGCCCCGCCGGTGCGATCACAGTGGTGTGGCTCTCGGAAGGGAAGTCGGTCCCACGGTTGGTCCGCAGCCAGGACGGTCGGCGGTTCGGCACGCCCCAGCCTGTGCGTGGGCTGCTGACCAACGCGGAACGTCGTCACGGCGTGGCGGGGATCGATCTCGTGGAGGACGGTGCACGAACGGTGCTTGCGCTGACGGCCCTGACCGCGGCCCCCTACCCGACGCGCGGACGGCTCATCCTCGCGACGGCGACCCACCGTTCTGCCTTCGTGTCCCGGCAGGGCATCAAGGGCCCGGTCGGCGTTCCGAGGCTCGTACGCGCTTCGACCGGTCGCCTCGGCCTGCTCGTCGAGGACAGCGGCATCAGCGGCGGCGGCGACTGCTCCTCAGATCAGCCACGGCGCCTCTGGGCCAGCGCTCGTGAGGTCGGCGCGACGCGGTTCCGCACCCCGCAGCTCCTGCTCAAGGGCCTCGCGTGCTACCAGCCTCCTCATCAGTTCGTCGCCGGCCCGGGCGGGCGATTCGCCCTCGCTTGGGGGATCGGCGATTGGCAGCTGTCCGAGCTGTCGACGACATGGCTGGCCACGTCCTCCGCGGGGGCCGGCTTCTCCGCGCCGGAGCAGATCGGGACCAACGTCATCTTCACCGAGGCGGGGTACGACGCGGATGGCACGCTCACGATCGCCGGCGTCCGGTCGTCCCTTGCGCCGGGCACGTCGGACGTTGTCGAGCAGCCGCTGCTCCAATTGCGACCGGCGGGTGGCCCGGGGGGAACCTTCGATCCGATCGAGACCGAGGCCGACGCGACACGCGCGACGCACACGGGCGATCTCCACCCCGTGGTGCTCCACCTGGCACCGGACGGACGGCTCGGGCTCCAGCTCGGTCACCGCTGACCCCGTCGCGAGATACCGTCTCGAAAGAACCCCCGGGAGGCAGACGACATGGCGTGGGACTTTCAGACCGAGCCGGAGTACCAGGAGAAGCTGGACTGGGCGCGGCAGTTCGTTCGTGAGGAGATCTGGCCGCTGGAGACGGTCTTCAGCGAGATGAGCCAGGACCAGCTCGACCGCGCGTACGCGCCGCTGCAGGAGCAGGTCCGGGCGCAGGGCATGTGGGCCGTGCACCTCGATCCCGAGCTCGGCGGTCAGGGCTACGGCCAGGTCAAGCTCGGCCTGCTGCACGAGATCCTCGGGACCTCGCCTTTCGCCCCGAACGCGTTCGGCTGCCAGGCGCCCGACTCGGGCAACAGCGAGATCCTCGCGCTCGCCGGCACGCCCGAGCAGAAGGAGCGCTACCTCGAGCCGCTGCTCGCCGGGGACGTCAAGTCGGCGTTCTCGATGACCGAGCCGACGGCCGGCGCCGACCCGACGCTGCTGAAGACGACCGCCGTCCGCGAGGGCGACGAGTGGGTCATCAACGGCCACAAGTGGTTCAGCTCGAACGCGTCGATCGCGGACTTCCTGATCGTCATGGCCGTGACGGATCCCGACGCGCGGCCGCACCAGCGCGCGTCGATGTTCCTCGTCCCGGCCGACACGCCCGGGGTGAACATCCTGCGCGACGTCTCGACCATGGAGCACCCGCAGGAGGAGTACGGCAAGCTCGGCGGCCACGCGGAGATCCTGTACGAGGACGTGCGGGTCCCCGCCGACGCGCTGCTCGGCGCTCAGGGCACCGGCTTCCTCATCGCCCAGCACCGGCTCGGGCCCGGACGCATCCATCACTGCATGCGCTGGCTCGGGGTCTCCAAGCGCGCTTTCGACATGCTCTGCGAGCGCTCGACGTACCGCTACGCGTTCGGCAGCACGCTCGCCGAGAAGCAGTCGGTGCAGAACTGGATCGCCGACAGCGCCGCGGAGATGCAGGCCGCGCGGCTCATGACGCTGCACGCCGCATGGAAGATGGACACCGAGGGCGCGTCGGCTGCCCGCACCGACATCGGGATGATCAAGTTCTTCGGCGCCAAGGTGCTGCACGACGTCGTCGACCGCGCGCTGCAGATCCACGGCTCGCTGGGCTACTCGACCGACCTGCCGCTCGAAGGGATGTACCGCTTCGCGCGCGCCGCCCGGATCTACGACGGGCCGGACGAGGTGCACCGTCAGTCCGTGGCGCGGCAGATCCTGCGCGGCTACGAGCCGCCGGCCGACGAGGTGCCGACCGAGCACGTTCCGACGCGTCGCGAGGACGCCCGGCGCAAGTTCGCCGACCTCCTCGAGACGGTCACGGCGAACGACTGATGGACGCCGACACCACGACCGCGGTTGCCGCGATCGTGTTCGGGACGCTGATGAGCCTCGCGCCGCTGCTGCAGGCGGCGCGGGTGCATCGCCGGCACCATTCCGACGACGTGAGCCTCGGCTGGCTGTACCTGCTCATCGCGGGCGGGAGCGTGTGGCTCGCGCGCGGTCTCGTCACCAGTGACCTGCCGATCATCCTGACGAACGTCGTGCTCGTGGTCGCCGCGCTCGTGACCCTTGCGGTCGTGCTGCGCTACCGCGGCCAGGACCTGGTGTAGGCGGGTTCGCGGGATTGGCGTTCGGTCATCGCGTCGGAGCCGGCGCGTGAGCCGAGCGTGACATGCCGCTAACCGTACCTAAGAGTATGGTGCGACAAAGTTGACAATCTAGGTTGTCAACTGTTAGACAGGGTCCATCTGGCAACCAAGGTTGTCAGTCGGCGGCTGTCCGTGATCTCTTCCCATGCCCCGAGATCCGGCGCGCTCGTCATTTGTATCCCGAGCGCAGCGCGAGCGCGGGGGTCCGGGCGTTTCTTGTGGTCACGCCCGGGCCCGCAGCCGTCTCGCCTGTCCGGAGATCTGTCCGCTGAGGGTTTGCACCTTTGGTTGCACGTGCAACAATGGCCTATGCCCTCCGTCGCCCGTGTCGAGGTCGTGGACCCCACGACCACACTCCCGGAGGGCCTCGATCTCCGTTCGCTCGCGCGCCGCGCGGCGCAGGTTGCCCTCATCCTGGGGCTCCTCGTCCTCGTTGCGCTGCTGGCCCCCGGCCTCGGAGACGTCCGCAAGCACCTCGGCGCGGCGGACCCCTGGTGGGTCGCCTTGGCGGTCGGGCTCGAGCTGCTGTCGTGTCTCTCGTACGTCCTGATGTTCCGGCCGATCTTCTGCCGGCGGATGTCGTGGGCGATGAGCTCGAAGATCAGCTGGTCGTCGCTCGGTGTCGGCTCCATCGTGCCCGCGAGTGGCGCGGCCGGCCTCGCGCTCGGCGGCTGGGCGCTGACGCAGGGCGGCATGTCGATCGAGCGGGTCGCGCGGCGCTCGGTCGCGTTCTTCACGATCAAGAGCTCGGTGAACTTCATCGCCGTCGCGGTGATCGGCACGCTGATGGCGCTGGGTCTGTTCGGGCCGGACGTCTCGCTGTGGCTCACGGCGGTTCCGGCGGCGATGTCCGTTGCGACGATCGCCATCGTGCTGGCGCTGCCCAAGCTCGGCGACGGCGGTGCGATCCCCGAGGACGCGGGGAAGGTCCGGCGCTTCTTCGGCCACGCGCGCGCGAGCGTGATCCATGGCGTCCACGAGGCGACCGAGATCGTGAAGACCCGCGATCTGCTGGTCCTCGTCGGCGCGATCGGCTACTGGGCGTGGGACAACGCCGTGCTGTGGGCCGCGTTCCAGGCGTTCGACGCGGACGTCGCCGTCAGCGTGATCCTCATGGGCTATCTGATCGGGCAGCTGGGCGGGCTTCTGCCGATCCCCGGTGGGGTCGGGGGGATCGACGGCGGGCTCATCGGGACGCTGATCGTCTTCGGCGCGCCGGCCGCCGTGACCGTCGCGGCGGTCCTCGTCTACCGGGTGATCCTGTTCTGGCTGCCCCTCGCCGGCGGCTCGATCGGGTTCGTCGCGCTCACCCGGGCGCTGCGCCGCGGCGACGAGGTCTGCTCTCCCTAGTCAGGGAATGAGCGCGGTGATCACGCGCTCGAGCCCGTCGATCATCGCCTCGCGCGGGATGCCGGGCGCATCGAGCACCCAGCGGACCGACAGGTGCTGCGAGGACTGCACGATCATCCACGCCGCCGCCTCGAGCTGAGCCGGATCGTCGGCCTGGCTGTGGACGGCCAGCAGTGCGTAGGTCGCGTCGAAGATCCGGCTCTGCACCTCGCGCAGGGCATCGGCCTGCTCGTCGGGCGGGACCCGGTCCACGATCGCGCGCAGCAGCGGCGCGTGGCTCTCGAGTGCATCGAGGACGGCGCCGCTCATCAGTCGGATCGCCTCGTCGCGCGGGCGCAACGTGGCGGCGCGCAGGGCTGGGGTGATCGCGGTGGCGAAGTCCTCCACGAGCCGGTGGCCGAGTGCGGTGACGATCGCGTCCTTGTCGTCGAAGTACCGATAGAGCGAGCCGGGCGAGACGCCGGCGGCCTCCGCGATCCGATTGGTCGACGCGCGCTGGTACCCGTCCTCGGCGAGGACGGACGCGGCGGCGTCGAGCAGCCGGTCGACCATCTCGCGCGAGCGCTCCTGCTGCGGGATCCGGCGGGACGGCATGATCAGGACGCCCTGGTCGCGCCCGCCTCTCGCGCGCGCCAGGGGAGGGTGCCGGTGAGCTCGATCTCCAGTGAGAAGCTGAGGATGGTGCGGATGATGACCAGGAGGCCGAGTGCGCCGATGCCCTCGAGGGTGAGGTCCACCGAGATGGTCCGCAACAGGTCGGCGGCGACGAAGATCTCCAGGCTGATGAGCAGGCCGCGCCCGAACGAGCGGCGGGCCGCGACGTACGCGGCGTCGCCCCCATCGCGGCGGTAGGTGGTGAACGCGATCCACAGCGTCGCGAACGCGGCGACGACGATGACGACGACCCCGACCCACTCGAACGCCTTGCCGATCTCTTCGATCCGGTCCATGCGAGGACGGTACTCCGGACGGCGACCAAACGCGAGCGGCAGAGCGAATCCGCCAGAAATCACCAGTAGCGCCGGGCGATGAAACGCAAGTTGAAGCTGAGCGATCGCTCGCGTCACCATGCTGAGCGTGACTGAGCTCTACACGGACGAAGCGATCAGCATCACGCCGCGCGACGTGCAGTTCAGCTGGGATGACCTCCCGCTGCACTACATCGAAGGGTCGCCGATCGCCACGCACATCACGAACGTCATGCACGTGACGCTCCCCGAGGGGGAGCGCGCGATGGTGCAGGCCCTCTCCGACGCGCTCCCGCTGGTCGAGGACGAGCGACTGCGCGACGAGATGATCGGCTTCATCGGCCAGGAGGAGATCCACTCCTCGTCGCACGACGACCTTCACGAGCACCTGGAGGCGCAGGGCCTGAACGTCGGCCCCGTCGTCGGCAAGCTCGAGTGGCTGGTCGACCGCGTCTTCAATCGGCCCGGGCTGAAGGGGCGCGCCAAGCACGCATGGCTGTGCGAGCGGCTCGCGCTCTCCGCCGCGCTGGAGCACTACACCGCCGTCATGGGCCAGTGGGTCCTCGACGCGGACACGCTCGACGACAACGTCGACCCGACGATGCTCGACCTGATCCGCTGGCACGGCGCCGAGGAGGTCGAGCACCGCAACGTCGCCTTCGACGCCTACATGTACGTGGACGGCAGCTACTTCCGCCGGGCGCGCACGGGCATCATGGCGAGCTTCCTCCTGCTCGTGATCTTCGCGTGGGGGACGACCCTGCTCTACCGCAGCGACCCCACGCGCAAGGACCAGAACTTCTGGCTCTTCCAGCTCGTCAGCGCCGTCCGCAAGGGCCTGGTCCCCAGCGGCGCGCACTTCATCACCGAGGTCCCGACCTACCTCCGCCGCGACTTCCACCCGTCGCAGATGGGCTCGCTCGACAAGGCCCTCCGGTACCTGGCACGGTCGCCGGCCGCGCAGGCCGCCGCGCACTGATGACGACGCCGGACATCGAGCTGGACGGCACGGTCCGGCTGATCGCGCGCGGGTTCGACGTGTACGAGCGGGTCTTCGCGCGCGGCCGAGGCGGACGGGCGCTGTCCCGGCCCAAGCCGGTCCGCCGGTCGGGCTTCGACCTGCGCCTGCGGATCGCCGAGCGCGAGCTGGTCGCCGACGACGTCGTCCGGCTGACCCTGGTGGACCTCGCCGGCCGCGAGCTGCCCACCTGGAACCCGGGCGCGCACCTCGACGTGTTCCTCCCCTCCGGGCGCCTGCGCCAGTACTCGCTGTGCGGCCGGCCGGAGGACCGCCACCGCTACCGCATCGCGACCCGGCTGATCCCCGACGGGCAGGGCGGCTCGCGCGAGGTCCACGAGGAGCTGCACGAAGGCGCGATTCTCCACGTCCGCGGGCCGCGCAACGCGTTCCGCCTCGTCGACGCGCCGTCGTACCTGTTCGTCGCGGGCGGCATCGGGATCACGCCGATCCTGCCCATGGTCCAGACGGTCGCCGCGCGGGGAAAGCCGTGGCGGCTCGTGTATCTCGGCCGCGCGGAGTCGACCATGCCGTTCCTCGACGAGCTGGCCGAGTGCCGGGGCGGGGACGTGCTCGTGCATCAGGACGACGGCGACGGCTTCGCGGATGTCGCCGCCATCCTCGGTGAGCTCAACGCGCTGCCTCCGGTTCCCGACCTCTACGTGTGCGGGCCGCCCCCGCTGATGGATACCGCGCGGCAGCTCATGCGGGCAATCGATCCGCTCGCTCCCGTGTTCAGCGAGCGGTTCTCGGCGCTACCGGTCGTCGGCGGTTCGCCGTTCACCGTCGAGCTCGCGCAGACCGGCAAGACCGTCGAAGTGGCCGCCGACGAGACCGCGCTGACCGCGATCCGCCGGGTGTTGCCCGATGTCCGCTACTCCTGCCAGCAGGGGTTCTGCCGGACGTGCAAGTGCGGCGTCCTCGGCGGGGAGATCGAGCACCGCGACAAGCACGTGCTGGTCGACACCGAGCGCGACGACTCCATGCTCATCTGCGTCTCCCGTGCGGCTGCCGGCGAGACCCTCGTCCTGGATCTCTAGGAGCTGCCGATGTCCACGCCCCATCACGCGGTTGCCGTCATCGGCGCCGGGTTCGCCGGCCTCACCCTCGGCCGCGGCTTCCTGCAGGCCGGGATCGAAGACGTCGTCATCCTCGAGCGCGGCGACGACGTCGGCGGGGTCTGGCGGGAGAACACGTACCCGGGCTGCGCCTGCGACGTGCCCTCCGCGCTGTACTCGCTGTCCTTCGCGCCGAACCCGGAGTGGAGCCGGCTCTACGCCACGCAGCCGGAGATCCTCGAGTACGCGCGGACCGTCGCCCGCGAGCACGGCGTCGACCAGCTCGTGCGCTTTCGGAGTGAGGTGACCGACGCCCGCTGGAACGCCGCCGAGCAGCGCTGGCGGCTGACGACGAGCAGCGGCGAGCTGACCGCCAACGTGCTCATCACCGCGCTCGGCCCCTTCGGCGATCCGAAGGTCCCGGACCTGCCCGGCCTCGACGCGTTCGGCGGCACGACGTTCCACTCCGCCCGCTGGAACCACGACCACGACCTGCGCGGCGAGCGGGTCGCGGTGGTCGGGACCGGCGCGTCGGCGATCCAGTTCGTTCCGGAGATCCAGCCGCAGGTCCAGCACCTGACGGTCTTCCAGCGCACACCGTCGTGGGTGCTGCCGCGGATGGACCACACGTCACCCGCTGCGCAGAAGCGGTTCTTCCGCCGGGTCCCCGCGGCGCAGCGCGCGCTGCGCGGGCTGATCTACACGATGATCGAGGGCCTCGGCCTGGTCGGCTTCGTCGACACGCGCTTCCGCTTCCCCTACGAGATCGCGGGGCGCAACCACCTGCGCCGGCAGGTCAAGGACAAGGCGCTGCGCGCAAAGCTCTCGCCCGACTTCATGGTCGGCTGCGCGCGGGCCGTGCTCGCCGACCGCTTCTATCCCGCGCTCACCCAGCCCAACGTGGCGGTCGAGACGACGGGCATCGAGCGGATCGAGTCGAACGGCATTCGCACCGCCGACGGCCTGCTGCACGAGGTCGACACCATCATCTGGGGCACGGGGTTCGACGTCCCGCCCAAGCGCCAGCGCGTGGTGCACGGCACGGCCGGCGAGACGCTCGCCGACGTCTGGGCGACCGACGTGCGCGGCTACCTCGGGACGACGCTGCGCGACTTCCCCAATCTGTTCACCGTGCTCGGCCCGTTCTCCGGTGCGGGCAACCAGTCGGCGCTGTTCATGATCGAGAACCAGGCGCGCTACATCGTCGACGCGGTGCGCACGATGCGGCGTGAAGCGATCGGCGTCGTCGAGGTGCGGCCGGAGGCCGAGGCGGCGTTCATGGGCGAGATGCGCGAGCGCTCGAAGGGCTCGGTCTGGGAGACGGGCGGCTGCAACAGCTACTACACCGATCAGTACGGGCGGAACACCGGGCTGTGGCCCAACTGGAGCTGGGAGTACCGCCGGCGCACCGAGCGCTTCGACGTCGCCGCGTTCGAGACCACGCCCGTCCGGGAGCCCGCCCATGTCGTCGCTTGACCTCGCGGGCGCGGGCGCGCTCGTCACCGGTGCCGGGCAGGGGATCGGCCTCGCGACCGCGCGGCACCTGACCGCGCGTGGTGCACGGGTCGCGCTGGTCGACGTCGATGCGGCGCGCGCCGAAGAGGCTGCCGCGTCGCTTTCCGGCGCGCTGCCGGTCGGCGCCGACGTCCGGGACCGCGAGGCGATGGCGGACGCGACGGCGCACGCGCTCGAGGAGTTCGGCCGGCTCGACGTGGTCGTCGCCAACGCGGGCGTGACGCCGCAGCGCGGCACGCTGCGCACGCTCGATCCCGAGGACTTCGACCGCGTGCTCGCGATCAACGTCACGGGCGTCTTCAACACCGTCCGCCCGGCGATCGAGCCGGTGATCGCGGCGGGCGGGCACGTGGTCGTCGTCGCATCCGTCGCGGCGATGGCGCCGGGACCGATGGGCTCGCCGTACATGATCAGCAAGGCCGGGGTGGAGCAGCTCGGACGCGCGCTGCGGCTCGAGCTCGTCTCGCACGGGGCGACGGCGGGCGTCGCGTACTTCGGGATCGTCGAGACCGAGATGACGCACGTGACGATGGACGGCGACCCGATCGCCGCGGCGCTGAGCCGCAAGCTTCCAGCGCCGATGCGCAAGCGGATCGCGCCGGAGGACGCGGGCCGCGTGATCGTCGACGGGATCGAGCGGCGCGCGCCCCGGACCCTCGCCCCGAAGGCGTGGCACGCGCTGGCTCTCGCGCGCGGCCTGGTGCCGTTCCTGCTCGACGACGTCTCCGCGCGCGACAAGTCCCTGCTCGACCTCGTCCGGCGCTCCGACGCCGAGACGTCTTCTTGATCCCGGAGGAGGTCACGATGGCCGGTCTGTCCTACGCCCGCACGCTGTGCGAGCTGTTCCAGCACACGAGCGCCGAGCTGGGCGACCGTCCCGCGCTGCGCACCACCGACGCGACCACGTCTCTGACGTGGGCGCAGTACCGCGACGCGGTGCGGGAGACGGCGGCCCGCCTGGCCGGTCTCGGCGTCGAGCCGGGCGACACCGTCGCGCTGATGATGGGCAACCGGCCGGAGTTCCACGTCGTCGACACGGCGGCGCTGCACCTCGGCGCCACGCCGTTCTCGATCTACACGACCTTCGCGCCCGCGACCATCGCGCACCTGCTGGGCAACGCGCGGCCGAAGGTGGTCGTCGTCGCACGCGAGCTGCTCGGCGCGGTGCAGAAGGCGGCGGTCGACGCCGACGTCGTGACGCTCGACGAGCTCGCCGTGCTCGCGCCGGCAGCGGACTTCGACTTCGAGGCCGCCTGGCGCGCCGTCGCACCCGACGCGCTCGCGACGATCATCTACACGTCGGGGACGACCGGCCCGCCCAAGGGTGTCGAGCTGACTCACGCGAACGTCCTCGCCGACGTCCGCGCGTCGTCGGCGGTGCTCCCGTTCGAGCCGGGCGACGTCGTGCCGTCTGCGTTCCCGATGGCCCACGCCGCTGAGCGCTGGGCGACGCACTACCAGGGGATGGCCCACGGCCTCGACGTGACGTGCGTCGCGGATCTCGCCGAGCTCCCCGCCGTGCTGAAGACGACGCGGCCGACGATCTGGGGATCGGTCCCGCGCGTCTGGGAGAAGCTCTACGCGGGGCTGCAGGCGGCGATCGCTGCGAACCCGGGGCTCGCCGATCAGCCCGAGATGCTCCGGGCGGCCGTCGGCCTGGACCGCGTGCGCTGGGCCGTCGTCGGCTCTGCGCCGACGCCGCCGCACGTGCTCGAGTTCTTCGCCGGGATCGGCATCACGCTGTGCGAGCTGTGGGGGATGAGCGAGCTGACGTGCGTCGCGACGGTCAACCCTCCGGGCGCGCCGAAGCTCGGGACGGTCGGCAAGCCGATTCCGGGGGTCGAGCTGCGGCTGGCCTCCGACGGCGAAATCGAGGTCCGCGGTGACGTCGTCATGCGCGCCTACCGCGACGACCCCGAGAAGACCGCCGAGACGTTCACCGAGGACGGCTGGCTGAAGACCGGCGACATCGGGGCGATCGACGACGACGGCTACGTGTCGATCGTCGACCGCAAGAAGGAGCTGCTGATCACGGCGTCGGGCAAGAACCTCTCGCCGACGAACATCGAATCGACGGTCAAGGGCGCGACCCCGCTGCTCGCCCACGCCGTCGCGATCGGCGACGGGAAGCCGTACATCACGGCGCTGCTCGTGCTCGATCCCGAGCGCGGTGCCGAGGTCGGCGATCCGCTGGTGCACGAGCAGCTGGGCGAGGCGGTCGAGCGCGCGAACGCCGGGCTGGCGCGGATCGAGCAGGTCAAGCGCTGGGTGGTCGTCGACGACGTCTGGGTCCCGGGCGGCCAGGAGCTGACCCCAACGATGAAGCTCAAGCGCAGGGCGATCCACGAGCGCTACGCCAACGAGATCTCCGGGCTGTACACCTGACGACACCAGCACCTCCGGTTGGGGGTGGCACCAGCCTCGACGTCTCTGTAGCCTGCTCGCGTTTCTGAGGGGGAACTGATGCAGCGTGTCCAGGGGGGAACCATGGTGTGGCGCATGCGTGGACGACGCGTGCTCGCATTTGTGGCCGTGTTCGCCGGCCTGCCTCTGGTGCTGCCTGCAACGGCTGCGGCCCAGCGGGAGAGGTCCAATCTCACGGTGCTGCACGTCGCCGTCGGCGGGGTGCTGCAGGCCGGCGGACAGGCCGCGGTCACCGCGCTGGTCAGCAACACGGGGGCCTCGCCGGCGGGCCGGTCCCAGGCCGTGGTCCTGCTGTCGAAGGACGCCGTCCGCAGCTCTGGCGACACCGTCCTCGGTCGCGTCGCCACAGGTCCGGTGGGCCCCAAGGCGGCCGGCATCGTCCAGGCTCGGGTGAGGCTGCCCGCGACGCTTCGCCCGGGCCGCCACCGGGTGCTCGTCTGCGCCGACTCCCGACGGACGATCCACGAGAGCCGCGAGGGTGACAACTGCCGCGCGACCCGGAACCGCGTCGAGGTCGTCGAGCCGCTGCCCGAGCCATGGGTCGTGCAGTCGATCCAGTACCACGACACCGTGCTCGCCGAGCTGATCTGGAAGGGGATGGAGTCCGACCCGCTGGCTGCCGAGGCGCTGAACGAGAGCTACGCGTGGATGTCCTCGGTCGCGCTCATTCCCTCAGCACCGGCTGAGCTCAGGTTCCGCGCCGACGCGATGCCCGAACGCATGGCCGCGCTCGTGATGGCGGGCCTCCAACGCAATCTGGACAAGTGCGAGAGCGAGGACCTGAACGCGGTGCGCATGATCCTCGACTACGCACGCACGAGCGTGCAGCTCGGCCTGAAACTCGAGAAGCAGGCAGGCCGGATCCTCTCGGCCTGCGTCGCGCTGCGCTACACCTAGACGGCCTCTGGGGGCTGGTTTGCCTTCCTCGCGGACAGTGGAGTAACGTCCAGTACGTCACTTCGGGTCTGAGGGAGAGAGGGTTGATGACGCAGTTGACAGGGGCGCGGCGCGTGGCTGCCGCGTGCGCGATGACGGTCGTCGTGATGATCAGTGGCGGGTCCACCGCGTCGGCGGCAACCTGGCACGTGCAGGCGGGTGCGGCGGCCGGCGGCGACGGCTCCGCGGCCGCGCCCCTGTCGTCGCTGGCTGCGGTCGAGGCGAGGTCGGCGCCTGGCGACACGATCGTGGTGGCGCCCGTTCCCCGGGGAGTGCTGGACGGGGGGATCGTGCTCAAGGCCGGCCAGACGCTGGTCGGCGGTGGTCCGAGCGTCGTCGGCGATGTCGCGCCCGCTGCGCTGCCGGTGATCACCAATCGCGCGGGCGACGGCGTGCGCCTCGCCGACGACACGACGGTCTCCAACCTCGTGATCCGGCGACCACGCCGCGGCGGGATCTACGGGCTCGACAGCGTGGGCGTGCAGGTCCTGGGCAACGACGTCTCGGGCCACAACACGTCGTGCGCCCGCGGCTTCAAGGTCCAGCCGTTCATGATCCCGACCGGCATCCCCTACGTCGGCCTGGGCCGGCCGATCGCGCCGCAGAACGGGTGGGCGGGGATCATGGTCGACGGCGAGCGGGCCGCCGGCTCGATCGTCATCTCGGGCAACCGCGTGCACGACGCGACGTGCGGCGACGGGATCGACATCCGCGCGACCGGCACGTCGGACCTGACCGCGCGCGTCGACGACAACCACGTCGCGCACCTGAAGCAGGGCTGGATGTTCACCTCGGTCTTGGCGATCGGGATGCAGGCCCGGCACACGGCGCGGCTGCGCGTCGATCAGTCCGGCAACCGCCAGGAGTGGATCGGCAGCGACCTCGCCGACTGCGAGGGGCAGTTCATCAACACGTCGCAGTCGGGGGTGGTGATCGAGACGGTCACGCGCAACACCTTCCGGCGCGGCATTGGCGGCTTCTCATGCAACGGCTTCGAGGCGGTCATCAGCAACGGCAGCGGCACGATCGATCTGACGCTGACCGACAGCACCTTCGAGGACAACGTCGGCGACATGTTCGAAGCGGCGAACCTCGGGTCGGGCTCGACGATGACGTGGTCGATGGAGCGGGTCGTCGCGCGCAAGACGCGGATGCGGCTGCCGAACAGCCCGTTGACGAGCGATCCGGGCGTGAACCCGATCCCGTTCAACGTCGGCGACTGCATGCTCGTCGGGCAGAACGGCGGGAGCAACGCCACGACCTTCCGCATGCGTGACTCCGTGCTCGAAGGCTGCAACAACGGCATCAGCGTGCTGAGCGGGTTCGCGTTCGGCAATGGGGTCGGCGCGCCCCGCTCGCTGGTGCTCGACATCGCTGACAGCCGGATCGCCGGGCATGCGAAGTACGGGATCCAGATCGGGAATTCGACCCCGCTGGGGGTGTTGGACCTGCGTATGAGCGGCACCGAGGTCACCGGCAATCGTGGGTTCGGCGTGGCGGTCGATCAGCTCGTGACGGGGCGGACCGGCAGCGCGTGGCTCGACCTGCGCGGGAACTGCCTGCACGGGAACCGGAAGGCGGACCTGGAGGTCACGGGGTTCGCCGTGGATGCGGGCGGCGGCTGGTGGGGCGGCGGCGCGCCCCGGGTCGTCACGCGCCGCGGTGGGCGCGCGGATGTCGGCGGTGCGCTGACGGCGCGGCCGGCCTGCGGGCCTGGATCGTCCTGAAGAAAGGGTCGCAGGGCGCCCGCTTCTTCAGCCGGGTTCCTGCGGTTCGGAGATGATGCGCGGTAGGGATATGTCCTCGGTCGATGTCGACATTGGTGAAGCGTTCGCGGCGGTGGATCGTTCTGACGAAACGCCGGCCATACGCCCGTTTCGTCAGTCAGATCATTCTGAGCGAAAGTCCTCCTGCCCGGCCTGCGGGCCCTACATCGGGCTGACCGTCACCGTCACGTCCGCGGTGGTCTTCGCCAGCCCCGCCGTCCCGCAGAACGGCTGGGCGTGCTTGATCTGCCGCTTCTCGCCCGTCATCGGCACCACCAGCAGCCACGACATCCGCAGCGGTCGCTCCTTGGTGACGAACGCGACCGTCAGCGTGCCGTCGTCGTTGCGGTCCGCGCCGACGATCGCCGTCCCGCTGAATCCCCGGACCGCCGTCATGTTGTTGCCGCAGGGGTTGCCGATCGTCCCGTCCCACTCCGTGCCGGTGTAGGTGCCGGTGCTCTCGGCCTCATCCGCGTTCCACGGCAACACGACCGAGCCGCTGCCGGTCATGTTCGTCTCGGTGATCCCGCTGCCCATGTTCTCGTTGTAGGTCACCGAGACCGAGATCCGCAGGTCGCCCGGCTGCTTCGGCGGGATCGCGTGCGACCACGCCGACGCGCGACCCGCGGTGCTCGTCATCTCCGATGTCGCGCACGCCTCCTTGTACGGGTCCCAGCCCCACGCGCCGGCGCTGTCGGCGACCGTCAGCTTCAGCACCGGGCCCTGGGTGACCGACTCCGTGATCTGCCCGCAGGAGCTCGACGGGGTCCAGCGGGCGTCGGCGACCTGCTCGCCGCGCTCGGTGATGGCGCGCACCGACCACTGCACGGTCCCGCCCTTCGTGACCTCGCCCGGGGTGTAGTCGTCGACCACGGTGGTCGCGCACATCCGTCGGTCGTACCAGCGCTCGTCGCCGAACTTCAGGTCGCCCGTGATCAGGTCCACCTGCTGGGCCGTCATGGTCACCAGCTGCGACGAGAGCACGAGGTCGGCGCCGCTGAGGCTCTTGCCCTTCGGCCCGCGCAGGCGCATGTCGCCGACGACGGACTTGCCGCTCGTCCCGATCGGTAGGCCCTTGCGGTCGAGGGCTGCGCGGAAGGTGCGGGTCGGCTCGCGCTCCAGGACCTTGCCGGTGGCCGCGATGTCGATCCAGAGCCGGAACTCCATCGCCGTCCGCAGCGACACGTCGAACCGCTCGGCCTTTCCGCCCACCCCGACGTACCCGTGCCAGCTGCCGTCGAGGTCGAGCGTCACGCTGATCGTCGTCCGCTTGCCGTGCTCGGTCGTGGACTGCCCGATCGTCATCTTCATGCCGAGGTCCACGGGGACGTCACCGGCGGCCGTCGGGCAGCGCGGGACGTTGGCGGCGTCCTTCCCGAACCGGACGAACCCGCCCGCGCCCGTGCGGTCGCGTGCGGAGAACTCCATGTGGTCCTGGCTCCCGGTCATCTGAAGCTTCACGCCGCCGGTCTCGAAGGTCGAGCTGATGCTCGCGTCGGGGCCGACCGTCGTCTGGACCTGGTTGCCGAGCGAGGCCGGGGCGTTCGTGATGCGGACCGGCGGCCCGTCTCCGCCGCGGAGCCCGCGCGGCGTGGCGCCCGGGCCGGTCACGAAGACCGGCTCCCCGGCGTCCATCCGCCCCGCCGCCCACGCGTACGCCGTCTGCAGCAGCCGCTCGGCGCGCTTGCTGCGCCGGGCGCCCTTCTTGTGGGCCTTGCCGTTCGCGGCGAGCACGCGCTGAAGCGCGACCATCGGCGTCGGCGCGGTCTTCGCCAGGCACGCGTTGGGCGACTTCTTCGCGCCCACTGGCGTGGTGCCCGTCGGGCAGGTGGCGGCGTGCGCGCCCGTGGGGGCGAGCAGCAGCAGCACGAGGAAGAGCAGGAGCGACGTCGAGCGCATCGGCCGAAGCTAGGCGCCGCGGGCCCCGCTGAACACCACCTTCTGGTGTCTGCGTCTACGCCCTCCGGCTACGCGGACCTGAACAGCTCCTGCGCGATCTTGCGCATCTGGATCTCGTCCGAGCCCTCCGTGATCCGGTATCGGCGGTGATGGCGGTAGAGGTGCTCGAACGGCATGTGGCGCGTGTAGCCCATGCCCCCGCAAGTCTGCATTGCGCGGTCCGCCGCGTCGCAGGCCAGGCGGTTCGCGCGCAGGTTGCACATCGCGACCGCGTGCGTGACCTCCATGTGGTGGTTTTCGTCGAGCGCCGCCGCCGTCGAGCGGATCAGCCCGCGCAGGAGCTCGGCCTCGGTCCACAGCTCGGCGAGCGGGAACTGGATGCCCTGGTTCTTCCACAGCGGCTTGCCCCAGGTGACCCGCTCGCGCGCGTACTTGACGGCCTCGTCGATGCAGTACGCGGCCGCGCCGAGCGACGACGCCGCCTGGCGGATCCGGTTCTCGTGCACGAAGCGCTGCGCGAGCGCGAGGCCGAGGCCCTCGTCGCCGACGATCGACGAGTGCGGCACGCGCACGTCCGTGAACGTCACCTCGGCGTGGTCGGACGGCATGTTCATCGTCCACCAGTGGAAGGGGACGTCGACGCCGGGCAGGTCCGTCGGCACGAGGAACGCCGTGATGCCGCGCGGGTGGCCCGGCTCGCCGGATGAGCGCGCGAAGACCAGGTCATGCGTGGCGACGTGCATGCCGGTGTTGAAGCGCTTGCCGCCGTTGATGACCCACTCGTCGCCGTCGCGCGTCGCGGTCGTCTCCAGGAAGGTCGCGTCGCTGCCGTGGTTGGGCTCGGTCAGGCCGAAGGCGACGATCGTCTCGCCCTGGATCACCGGCTCGATCATCGCCTTCTGCTCGGGCGTGCCGAACTCGTCGAGGAGGAAGGCGAAGACGAAGTTGCCGATGATCGACATCTCGGTCTGCGGGTCATTGTGCAGGCCGATCGGCTTGCGGTTGAGGTGCTCGCGCACGATCGCCATGTCGAGGTTTGACGCGCCGCGGCCGCCGAGGTGCTCGGGCAGCGCGTAGCGCAGGAGGCCGGCGGCGTCGGCGCGGCGCGAGGCCTCGTGCAGCAGCGCCTCCCACTCCTTGGATGGGAGGCCGTCGCGCTCGAGGTCGGTGCGGGACATCTCGCGGCGGTGGTCGATGAAGCGGACGTTGTCGCCCTCGGCCTCGAGCGGCGCGATCTCGCGCTCGATGAACTCATCGATCTCGACGAGGAACGCGGCGACGTCCTGCGGGATGGCGGTGACGGTCATGCGGTCTCCTGGCTGGGACTGGCGATCGGACTCAGGTGGCGGGGGTTCGCCGTTGCGAGCTTGCTGCGGGTCAGTTCGCGAAGCGCGGTGAGCGCCGCGGCCTCGTCGGCGTCGTACTCGCCGGCTCGGGCTCGAGCGGCCGCGTCGGCCTCGTCCGTGGCGCCCAGGGCGGCGAGCGCTTCGGCGCGGACGGCGGCGTCGATCGGTGCGTGCTCGAGCTCCCGGGCGACCATGCCGAGTGCGCGCATCGCGACGCGGGTCTGGAACTTCGCGCGGCCCTCGAGCTGCGGCAGGACGTCGTCGCCGAGCGCGCCCTGCGCCGCGCGCAGCAGCTCGACGGCGGTCGGCCGGTCGTGCGGGCCCGGCGCGGACTCGGCGCCCTCGTAGCGATCGGTGCGCGGGTCGGCGTCGGGGCCCAGCATGATCTCGAGCAGGTCCCACTCGACCTCCGCGGCGCGGCGGCCGATCACGGCGTGCTCGAGCGACGTGATCTGGCCGGAGAGGTGCGTGAACGCCTGCTGGATCGTGATGACGCCCCAGCGCAAGTTCGCGAGCAGCTCCCACCATTCGAGCGTCTCCAGCGAGATGGTCCGGCCGCTCTCGCGGGCGTACGCCTCCAGCAGGGCCTCGCGCGAACCGAGGCCACCGACGGGCCGGTCCGGGCGCTGGAAGCGCCAGGCGCGGGTGCACAGCCAGCCGAGGTCGTTCGCCGGGTCACCGATGTGGGAGAGCTCCCAGTCCAGCACCGCGGTCAGGCCTGTCTCGTCGACGAGGAGGTTCCCGATGCGGAAGTCGGCATGGACGACGGTCGACTCGTTCGGCGCCGGTCGGTTGGTCTCGAGCCGCCGGAAGGCGAGCTCGAAGATCGGGTGCGGCTGGCCGAGGAAGTCGTACAGCCCGCGGACGAGCGCGAGCGGATCGGCGGGCTGCAGGCCGGAGGCGTCGATGTCGATCTCGTGGACTCGCGCGAGCGCGCGCGCGAGGTCCTCGATCAGGCTCTCCGCATCGGGGACGCCCTCGCCGCCGAGGATGACGCGCGGATCCTCGGTGCCGGCCACCCGGTTCGTGACGACGTACGTGCCGAGGACGGGATCGTCGGCGCCGTCGGCGAGCACGCGCGGAACCGGGACGCCGGCCTCGGCGGCTGCGCGCAGCAGCTCTGCTTCGTCGTACTCGGCGGTCGCGGTCGCGCCACGCCGGATCTGGACGACGAAGTCGTCACCGCCCGTGGTGGTCCCGAGCCATGTCTCGCGCGACGCGCCGCTCGACAGCCGGCGCGGGGTGCCGGCCACCTTGATCTCCCCGTAGACCTCCTCGAGCCTGCGCGCGAGCTGGTCCCCATCCAGACGTGCCATGGGCGGGACGGTACCCGAGGGTATGGAATGCCGCAGTGTGGACCGACGACACCCCCTGATCGGGCTACGCCCAGCGGGCGAGCAGCCTGGTCAGGCGCTCGCGGGCCGCCCGCCACCGGCGCTCGACCGCAGGGCTCTTCTCCCCGCTCGACGCGCGCAGCAGCGCGACCCCGCGGACGACCGCCAGGACGAGCTCCATGTCCTCACGGAACTCGGGGTCCTTCGACTTCTCCCCGAACGTGGACTGGGCGAGGTTCCACATCGACATCGTCACGTCTCGCTCGAGCGTGACGAGGTTCTCCCGGAGCACAGGGTCGGTGCGCGCGGCGACCCAGAGCTCGAGCGTCGCGTCGAACACCGCACCCGAATGGCCCTCCCAGAGGAGGTCGAGCATCTCCCCGATGCCGGCGCTGTCCGCCGCCAGGTCGGGCAGGCGCTCGGTGAGCTGCGCGGTCCGGCGCTCGGCGAGATGTCGCAGCGCCTCGGTGACGAGCGCCGCCTTTGTCGGGAAGTGGTGGACCTGCGCCCCGCGCGAGACGCCGGCGCGCTCGGCGATCCGGGTCGTCGTCGTGTTGACGTAGCCGTAATCGACGAGGCAGTCGATCGTGGCGTCGAGCAGCGCGGCCTGGGTCGTGGCGCGGCGTTCGGCCTGGGTGCGGCGCTTCGGCTGCGGCATGGGCCGGGAAGAGTATCCCCGATAAAACAAACAGCACTGCCGGTTTCTTGGTACGGTCCCGCTCGTGATGAAGAACAGCCACCCCGCCTACGTCGTCGGCGTGGGCATGACGAAGTTCGAGAAGCCGGGCCGGCGCGAGGGCTGGGACTACCCCCAGATGGCCAGGGAGTCGGGGACGAAGGCGCTCGCGGACGCGGGCATCGCCTACGACCTCGTCGAGCAGGCGTACGTCGGCTACGTCTACGGCGAGTCGACCTCCGGCCAGCGCGCGGTCTACGAGCTGGGCATGACCGGCATCCCGGTCGTCAACGTGAACAACAACTGCTCGACCGGCTCGACGGCGCTGTTCCTCGCCGCGCAGGCGGTGCGCAGCGGGACCGTCGACTGCGCGCTCGCGCTCGGCTTCGAGAAGATGCAGCCGGGCTCGCTCGGCGCGACGTTCACCGACCGCGAGCAGCCGATGCTCAAGCACATCGAGCTGCTCGCGCAGATCAGCGAGGTGAAGTTCCCGCCCGCGCCGTGGATGTTCGGCGCGGCCGGCCGGGAGCACATGGCCGAGCACGGATCGGGGCCCGAGCACTTCGCAAAGATCGGCTTGAAGAACCACAAGCACTCGGTCAACAACCCGTACGCGCAGTTCCAGACCGAGTACACGCTCGACGAGATCCTCGACGCGCCGGAGATCTACGCGCCGCTCACCAAGCTGCAGTGCTCGCCGACGAGCGACGGCAGCGGGGCGGCCATCATCGCGAGCGCCGCGTTCGTCGAGGAGCACGGGCTCGCCGGGCAGGCGATCGAGATCGTCGGGCAGGCGATGACGACGGACTTCGCGTCGTCATTGAGCACGCGCAAGGCGAAGGACGTCATCGGCTACGACATGAACGTCAAGGCGTCACAGGCCGTGTACGAGCAGGCCGGGCTCGGGCCTGAGGACTTCCAGGTCATCGAGCTGCACGACTGCTTCTCCGCGAACGAGCTCCTGCTCTACGAGGCGCTCGGCCTCTGCGACGAGGGCGAGGCGCCGCGGCTCATCGACGATGAGGACACGACCTACGGCGGGCGCTGGGTCGTCAACCCATCGGGCGGGCTGATCAGCAAGGGGCACCCGCTGGGCGCAACCGGCCTGGCGCAGTGTGCCGAGCTGACCTGGCAGCTGCGCGGCACCGCCGACAGGCGCCAGGTCGACGACGTCGACGCCTGCCTGCAGCACAACATCGGCCTCGGCGGTGCCGCGGTCGTCACCGCCTACCAGCGCGCTGAGCGCTAAGGAGACAACGCCATGGGAAGCATCAGCACCGTCGTGGACATCGCGGCGCCGGTCGACCAGGTCTGGGACGTCATCGTCGACCCCTCGACGTACGACCGCTGGATGACCGTCCACACGAAGTGGAAGAGCGAGATCCCCGCGCAGTACGAGGTCGGGACCCAGACGGAGGAGGTCGTGACGATGCTTGGGATGGCAAACACGATCTCGTGGACCGTTGAGGAGCTCGAGGCGCCGTCGAAGCTGACGATCTCCGGGACGGGGATGGCGGGCGTGCGGACGACGTTCGCATTCGGCGTCGCGTCCGATGGCGACGGCGGCTCGCGGGCGACGATCGTCGCGGAGTTCGAGGGGCAGATGATCGTCGGCGCGCTGGCGCAGGCCATCGAGCAGGATGCGAAGAAGAACCTCGAGGAGTCGCTGGCGAAGCTCGCCGAGGTCGCGGCCGCATGAGCACCGAGACACTGCAGTTCAACGAAGAGGGACTCGACGCCTGGACCGACGAGCACGTCTTCGAGGTCACGCGCGAGCGCATCGCCGAGTACGCGGCGGCGACGAACGACCCGATCGCAGCGCACGTCGCGGGCGACGTCGCGAGCCCGGTGTTCGCGATCGTCCCAGTCTTCCAGGCGCTGATGGAGCCGGCGCTGAAGGTGGTCCCGCTGCCGCTGTTCGGCAAGGTGCTCCACGGCGAGCAGGACTTCCGCTTCCACCGGCCGATCGTCGCGGGCGAGACGCTGACGGCCCGCGGCCGCATGATCGGCTGGGAGGGGCTGGAGAACGGCACGCGCGCGTGCGTGTACCTGGAGACCCGGGACGCCGCCGGCGAGCTGGTCAACGACCAGTACGTGACCTTCTTCGTCCGCGGGTTCGACGACGGGAAGAAGGTCGGGGAGCTCTCGCCGGGCCACGGCTTCGACGAGGCGCTGCGCTCCGACGACCCCGCGTACGACGTCACCCAGCACATCGACGACGACCAGACCTTCCGCTACGCGCCGGCCTCGGGCGATCCGATGCCGATCCACACCGACGAGCAGGTCGCGCGCGACATGGGACTGCCGGGGATCATCGCCCACGGGTTCTGCGTGCTGGCGATCACCTCGTGGGCGGCGCTGCAGGAGGTGGGCGGCTCGGAGGCCGCGCGGCTGAAGCGGCTCGCCGTGCGCTTCGCCAAGCCGGTCCTGCCCGGGCAGGACATCCGCACGCGCGCGTGGCGTGCGGGTGACGGGACGTACGCGTTCGAGACCACGGTCGACGACGTGCCGGTGCTGAAGGACGGACTCATCCAGATGGAGGCCTGACCATGGGAGCACTCGAGGATCGCGTCGCGATCATCACCGGCGCGGGGCGCGGCATCGGCCGTGAGCACGCGCTGCTGTTCGCGTCCGAGGGCGCGCACGTCGTCGTCAACGACCTGGGCGGAGCGAACGACGGATCAGGATCGGATTCCGGACCCGCGCAGGAGGTCGTGTCCGAGATCCTCGCGGCCGGCGGGAGCGCGGTCGCGAACACCGACAACGTCGCGACCTGGGACGGGGCACAGCGGCTCGTGGCCCAGGCGGTCGACGTGTTCGGGGGCCTCGACGTCGTCGTCAACAACGCCGGCATCCTGCGCGACGGGTTCGTCGCGTCGCTCGGCGAGGCGGAGTGGGACAACGTCATCGACGTCCACCTCAAGGGCCACTTTGCGGTGCTGCGCCACGCCGCCGAGTACTGGAAGGACGAGGCGAAGGCCGGGCGTCCGCGCACCGCGGCGGTCGTGAACACCTCGTCGGCCTCGGGCGTGACGCTGCCCAACCCGGGCCAGGTCAACTACGGCGCGGCGAAGGCCGGCATCGCGGCGATGACGCTCGTCGCGGCGGCGGAGCTCGAGCGCTACGGCGTGCGCGTCAATGCGATCGCTCCGATCGCCCGCACCCGGCTCACCCTCGCCACGCCCGGGATGGGAGCGGTGTTCGCGGCGGGCGCGAAGGACGCCACGGGCCACGACCTGTTCGACCCTTCGAACATCTCGCCGCTCGTCGCGTACCTGGCGACGGAGACCTGCCCGATCACCGGCACGGTGTTCGCGGTACAGGGCGGCTCGATTCAGGAGCTGAGCGGCTGGTCGGTGGAGCGCGCCATCGAGACGACCGGGCCTTGGGAGATCGGCGACCTCGCGGCGCGCCTGGGGCAAACGGTGTCCGCATAGCGACCACGAAGTGACCCAGGCCGCTCACGGGTCGATCAGGACGCCCGGGTTCAGGATCCCGTTCGGGTCGAGCTCGCGCTTGACGGCGCGCATCGCGGCCGCGAACGGCTCCGGGCGCTGGCGGTCGTACCAGGGTCGATGGTCGCGCCCGACCGCGTGGTGGTGGGTGATCGTCGCGCCGTGGGCGTGCAGCAGCTCACCGGCGAGGACCTTCACCTCGTCCCACATCTGCAGCTCCTCGCCGGGGCGGCCCGGCGCGATGACGGTGAAGTACGGCGCCGCGCCGTCGGGATACACGTGCGTGAGCCGGCAGTTGAGCATCGCGGGCGCGCCGCACAGCTCCTCGACGGCGCCGAGGAACTCCGTGCGCGCCGACGCGTAGAGCCCCTCGATCCGGTCCCACGTGACCGCGGTCTCGAAGGTCTCGACCAGCGCGCCCATGCGCGCGAGCCCGTCGCGGACGTACGGCATGTGCAGGAACGCGTCGCGCCAGGCGTCGGCTGCGTCGCTTCCCTTGCGGCCGTCCGGCGGGTCCGCGTGCCCGCCGTGGTCGATGGCGAGCTCGACCGCGTACGCGAGCCGCTGGTCCACCGGCACGCCTGTCGACTCGAAGCCGAGGAGCAGGACGCTCGCGCCGCCGTCGCCGACGCCGCTGGACTTCGCCTCGCCGGGGTCGAGCAGCCTGCAGTTGGTCGGGTGCAGGCCGCACTGCGCGATCGTGCGCACCGCGGAGAGCCCGTCGGTGAAGTGCGAGAATCGCACACTCCCGGATGCGCGCCGGCTCGGTCGCGGCCGCACCCGCATCCATGCCTCGGTGATCACGCCGAGTGTGCCCTCCGAGCCGAGCAGCAGCCGGTCAGGTGAGGGGCCCGCGCCCGACGCGGGCAGGCGCCATGACGCCATGACCCCGGTCGGGGTGACGGCGCGGATCGACTCGGTGAGGTCGTCGATGTGGGTCTCAACCGTCGCGAAGTGCCCGCCCGCGCGGGTCGCCAGCCAGCCGCCGAGCGTGGAGAACTCGAAGCTCTGCGGGAAGTGGCGGAGGGTGAGCCCGTGGGGGCGAAGCTGATCCTCGAGGTGCGGGCCGAAGACGCCTGCCTGGATGTGCGCGGCCTGGCTCACGCTGTCGATCTCGAGGACGCGGTTCATCGCGGAGAGGTCGAGGCTGATCGCGGTGCCGTGTTCGTCGCCGCGGTACTCGATGCCGCCGACGACCGATGAGCCGCCGCCGTACGGGATGACCGCGGCGCCCGACTCGTCCGCCCAGGCGAGGAGGTCGATCACGTCCTGCTCGGTCACGGGGCGCGCGACGACGTCGGGCGGATGGTCCAGCCGGCCGCGGAGCGCGCGGATCACGTCACGGTAGGCCTTGCCGTACGTGTGGCCCGCGCGGTCGGCCGGCTCGGTCGAGCACAGCGGCGCGAGCGAGGGTGGCGGCGTGATTCGCGGCGCGCGCATGGAGACGTCTGCGACGCGCGGGATCGGCAGCGGGTCGCCGGCCAGTGACGGCAGAGCGCTGGCGAGCCCGCGACAGTCATCGTCGGTGAGGGCGTGCTCAGCCCGGCCCCAGCCCCACCACGAGCGCTCCTCCATGAGGTGCATCATGGTCGATCTGCGGACCTGCCGGTGCAACTTGGCGCCGATCGCTGATTGAACAGTACTCACGAGTACTCTTGCTGATAGGGTTGGGTCATGACCGATCAGCCTCCGCCGACTCGCTCGCTCATGCCTGGATGGCTGCCGCGGTTCAACAAACTGGTGACGAACCGCATCCAGGGCCTTTGGGCGCCGTACCTGCCGCCGTACGCGATGATGATCCACACCGGCCGCCGGTCCGGCAGGACGTTTCAGAACCCGGTCACCGCGTTCCGGCGGGGTGCGCTGCTGGTGATTCCGCTGCCCTACGGGTCCGACGCGCAGTGGGTGAAGAACGTCATGGCCGCCGGCGGGGGCGAGGTCATCCGCCGCGGGCGACGCCAGGCCTTTGCAAATCCGCGCGTCGTCACCGACGGCACCGAGGAGTCCCTGCCGCGGATTGCGGTGAGGATCTCCCGGCGGATCGGCGTGCTGATCGTCGAGCTCCCGTGACGTGATCGTCACTAGTCTTGAGATATCGCGACTCGTGTCTCACCCACGACCACGGCGCCGAGCACCGACTCGAGCGATCACCGCGAGCGGCTGATGGCCGGTCTCGCGGACGCGATCCGCGAGAAGGGCCTCGCCAAGACGCAGATCACCGACATCGTCCGGCATGCGCGGGCCTCGCGCACGACGTTCTACCGCTCCTTCCCGGACAAGGAGTCGTGCTTCTTCGCGCTCGCCGAGCGGCTCAACGAGGCGACGATGATCGACGTGGCCGCGGCGGTCGACCCCGACGCGACGTGGGAGACGCAGATCGACCAGGCGATCGACGCGTATCTGCGGATCCTCAGCGAGGACCCGGAGATGGTCGTCACGTTCGTCAGCGACCTGCCGCTGCTGGGTGAGCAGGCGGCGCAGCTGCACCGGGCCGGCGTCGAGCGCTACGCCGAGCTCGTCGTCCAGCTGGCGAGCTCGCCGTCGATGAAGGCGGCGGGCGTCCGGGTCTCGATGGAGCAGGCCGTCCTCCTCATGGCGGGCATCGACGGGTTGGTCGTGCGCAGCGTCGCGCGCGGCGAGCCGGTGACGGACCTCGCGCCGGTCGCGAAGGATGCGCTCAAGCGCGTCTTCGCGCCGACCCGCTGAGCATCGGCAGGGGCCGCGCGCCGCGGGTCGAACGCCGGGGGATGTCCACCGAGGCCCGCTCTCCTTCCGAGCACACGCTCTTCGACGACGTTGCGTACTGGCTGACGCTGCTGTCGGTCTATTTCCTCGTCGGCGTGCTGTTCTTCTATTCCGGCAAGGAGAAGCTCTTCGACGGGGACGCGAAGGCGCCCGCGGGGATCGAGAAGCAGTTCGACGGGACCTTCGTGGCCACCTTCCCGGGCGTAGATGCGCTCTGGGCGATTCTGGCGGTGCTCGAGTTCGCGGTGTTCGTGATCCTGCTCGTCAGCCTGCTCACGGGCGAGTTCCTGCCGCACAAGCGCAAGAACCTCCTGCTCACCGGCCTGGGCCTTGCGCTCCTCACCTACGCCTGTCTCTCGTTCGGCCAGACGTCGACCGGCAACAACGAGGGCACCGCGTCGATCTACACGTACTTCGGCTCGACCGCGGTCATCTTCCTGCTCGTCCTGACGCTGCCGCCGAACCGGCCGCGCAACTGGCTCAGCGGGAAATGACTTGGCCGGGGGCCTCGCATTCCCTGGGGCGAACTCGCTAGCGCAGTCACCATCCGGGGTCTCAGCGGGCCCGGGCGTGGTACAGCTCGGGCCTGGTCCAGCGTTCCGTCTGTGAGCCGGGCGACTGCGGCGAGCTGTCCGAGTTGCCCCAGCGGCCCTTCCACGTCGCCCAGTCGCCGAACGCGCGCCACTCGATGTCCTTGAGCACCGTGCCCTTGCCATCAGCCTGGTCGTCGAGGCGGTTTCCGGCCGTGAAGTAGTTGGCGTGTGAGTCGACGGCGACGTAGATCACCGGTTGCTCGCCGATGCGCTCGCAGTTCCAGTACTCGCGCTTCTCGCCCGTCTTGTGCTGGGAGGCGGTGAGGAGGACCGGCCTGTCGCCGGCGGCGTCGACACAGGCGATCTGCACGAACTCCCAGTCGCCCTCGTGGACGCCGAACCCGACGACGTTCCACGGGTTGTAGAGGTACCAGAGCCAGAACTGGTGCCAGTGCAGGTGCGCCGCCTCGACCACTCGGTGGTAGCCGACGACGGGCGTGTCCTTCGGGTCCTTCATCGTCGGTGGGAAGTCGATGCGCCCGCCCGCCGGCGGCAGCTGGTCGAGGTCGACGGGCTTGCCGTTGATCTTCGCCAGCGTTTCGGCGGTCTCGACCGGCTGGGGCCGCCACTTCTCCTGCTTGTCGAGCTTGAAGACGGGCGTGATCACAGTGGGAGGATGCCAAATGGGAGGGGAGGGTTGCGAAGGTGAGTACTCATGAGTATCGTCGGGATCCGATGATCGAGCCCAGCCTGCCCCCCATGATCCCCGTGCCGGCGCCCGTGGCCGGCCTCGTGTTCGCGCTGACCGGCGCGCGCCGCACCGCTCGACTGCGCGGGAGGTACGGCCGCGCCTACCAGGTCAAGATCCCCGGTGTCGGCGTGTGCGTCGCCGTGTCCGACCCCGCGCTCGTCAAGCAGGTGTTCACGGCGAAGCCCGACGTGGTGCGCGCCGGCGGCGACTTCAACCCCCTCTCGCGGACGCTCGGCCCGAAGTCGATGTTCGCGATCGACGGCGACGAGCACCTGCGTCAGCGCCGCCTGCTCCTCCCGCCGTTCCACGGTGAGCGGATGGGCGCGTACACGTCGATCTTCGAGGAGGAGACGCTCCGCGAGATCGCGACGTGGCCGGAGGGCGAGGAGTTCCCGACGATCCCCGGCACGATGCGGATCACGCTCAACGCGATCCTCCGCGCCGTCTTCGGCGCGCACGACGAGGAGTTCGACGAGTTCCTCGAGTTCATGCCGCCGTGGGTGAAGCTGGGCTCGCTGCTCACGTCGGCGCCCGGCCTCCAGCGGGACCTCGGCCGCCGCAGCCCGTGGGGGCGCTTCCTCGCCTACCGGCGGCGCTTCGACGGGCTGGTGGATCGCCTGATCGCGCAAGGCCGGAACGACCCGAACCTGACCGAGCGCTCCGACGTGCTCGCGCTAATGCTGCAGGCGCGCTACGACGACGGCGGCGAGATGACCCGCGACGAGATCGCCGACCAGCTCCTCGCGATGCTCGTCGCCGGACACGAGACGACGGCCGGGACGCTCGCCTGGGCGGTCGAGCGGCTGCGCCGCCATCCGGTGCTGCTGCAGCGCCTGGCCGACGAGATCGAGGAGGGCGGCAGCGCGCTGCGCGAGGCGACCATCTACGAGGTCCAGCGCACCCGGCCGGTCATCGCCGGCGCCACCAGGCTCGTCGAGCAGCCGTTCGCCCTGGGCGAGTGGGTGCTGCCGCCGGGCATGGTGGTGCTCATCGACAGCGTTGGGCTGCACACCGATCCCGAGCTGTTCCCGGACCCGTACCGCTTCGACCCCGACCGGTTCGTCGGCACCAAGCCCGACACGTATCAGTGGGTGCCGTTCGGCGGCGGCCGGCGGCGGTGCATCGGCGCCGCGTTCGCGCAGCTCGAGATGGACGTCGTGCTGCGCGTGATGATCGAGCAGCTCGAGCTCATCCCGACGAGCGAGCGCGACGAGAAGTGGCGGTTCCGCGGCGTCGCGTTCGCGCCGTCACGCGGCGGCGCCGCACGGGTGCGCAGGCGGGCGGTGCCGCTGCAGGCGCGTCGGGAGGCCGAGGCCGCCCTCGCCTAGCGTCACGCGTACGGGTTCTTGGGTCCGCGGTCGTCCGACAGCGAGTCGCGCGTCCGCGTCATCAGCTGCTCGATCGCGTCGGCCAGGTGCGTGGGGGCGATGTTGTAGTCGTCACGCTCGACCCGGATCCGGTGCGCGGCGAGCAGCACCTCGGCGTGTGACACGCCCGCGGGCGGCTCGAAGCGGTAGGACGCGAGCTCGACGAGCAGCCCGAGCGGGTCGCGGAAGTAGATCGAGTCCATGAAGCCGCGGTCCTTGACGCCACTGTGCGTGATGCCGCGCTCGTCGAGGCGCTCGACCGCCTGACGGAACGTCGCGTTCGACAGCGAGAACGCCACGTGGTGCACGCAGCCGATGTCCTGTGGGGCGTGCGGAGTCGCCGGCTTGGCACGCGCCTCGTCGGTGAAGATCGTGATGAGCCGGCCATCGCCCGGATCGAAGTAGAGGTGGCTCTCGCCGGGGTTGTCGAGGTTCGGCTGCTCGAACACGAACGGCATGCCGAGCACGCCCTCCCAGAAGTCGATCGACGTCTGCCGGTCCGCGCCGACGAGGGTGATGTGGTGGACGCCCTGGGTCTGGAGCTTGCGCATGGGGGAAGTGTCGCGCCTCACACACCGGGCGTGTCGCGCGTTTCACGGGCATGAACCGACTCGACGTGCAGTTCTCCTCCGGCCGCGACACCTGTGCGGCGTGGCACCTCCCTGGCGACGGCCCGATGGTCGTCATGGCGCACGGGCTCTCCGGCACGCGTCGCGATCGCCTCGGCGCGTTCGCGGAGCGCTTCGCCGAGGCGGGGTTCGGCGCGCTCGTCTTCGATCACCGCGGCTTCGGCGACAGCACCGGCACGCCCGACCACTTCGACCCCGCCCGCCAGCTCGAGGACTGGTCCGCGGCGCTGGCGTTCGTCCGCACGCTCGAGGGAGTGGACCCCGAACGCGTCGCGACGTTCGGCTCGTCGATGGGTGGCGGGAACGCGCTCGCCGCGGCTGCGGCCGACAGGCGGGTCGCGGCGGCGATCAGCCAGGTGCCGTTTCTCGACATGCGGCGGCAGGCGCGCCGCTCGTCGCCGAAGGTCGCCGCCCGCATGCTCTGCGCCGCGGCGCGGGGCGAGCACCTGCCGGCGATCGGCGAGCCGGACGAGCCGGCGTTCATCAACGCTCCCGGCGGCGCCGAGGGCTGGCGGCACGTCGTCGCCATCGGGGAGGACTCGCGTTGGCGCAACCGCGTCTCGGCGCGGTGGCTGCTGGGGAGGCCGTACAACCCGGGCCGCCACGCCGCGTCGCTGCACTGCCCGTGGCTGGTCTGCGTCGGCGAGGACGACCGCGTCGCGCGGCCCGGGCCGGCGATCGCCGCCGCCCGGCGCGCGCCGCAGGGGGAGCTGCGCACCTACCCGGGCGTCGACCACTTCGACGTCTACGACGGGCCCGAGCACGAGGCGGTGGTGAGCGATCAGCTGGAGTTCCTGCAGCGGCACCTGGCGGGCTAGCCGGCAGTGCGCCGCTCTGCGAGGAGCTGGTGCGACAGCTGCTTGTCCTTGTACATCCGCTGATCGGCGATCCGCAGGGCGTCGACTGGCGTCTTCGCCTCACCGGGAACGTCCACGAATCCGTGGGCGGCCGTGACGTGCAGGTGGCCGTCGTCCTCCGACAGGGCGGCGACCGCCCGCGGTGTCGCGAGCTCCCCGTCGCCGTCGAGCAGCAGGCAGAACTCGTCCCCGCCGAGCCGGTAGGCGCTGCCGTTCTGGTGCAGCGTCTCGGTCAGGCGCGCCCCGAGGCGCTGGAGCAGGGCGTCGCCCTCGAGGTGCCCGCGCTCGTCGTTGAAGCGCTTGAAGCCGTTGAGGTCGAACAGCACGAGCACGTGCGGATCCGGGTTTGCGCAGGCGGCGCCGAGATCACGGATGAGCTGGCGCCGGTTCGGCAGGCCGGTCAGCTCATCGGTGAGCGCCTGGACCTCGGTCTCCCGCAGCGCCTGCGCGAGCCGCGCGCGCAGCGCGCCGACGACGACGCCCACGCAAAGGAGGGTCAGGGAGGTCGTGACCCACGTGCCGAGCCAGCCGAACGACGGATCGCCGAGATACAGCGCGAACGCGTCGCCGACGCAGGCGAGGCCGAGGTAGATCAGCGCGATCTTGAAGCGGAAGAACACGAAGGCGTAGATCACGCCCCAGATGAAGAGCAGCAGGCCCTGCGTCTCGGCCTGCCCGGTGTAGTGCGCGCCGGCGGTGATGATCGCCGTGCCGAAGGCCATGCCGACGTAGACGAACCAGATCGGCGCGCGGTCGAACACGACGAACCACGCCAGCGCGCCGATGAGGGACAGCACGCCGAGCACCGCGCAGGCGGTGGTGTTCTGCACCGGACTGAACGGCACGATCACCATCGCGATCGAACACGCAGCAGCTCCGAGGTACATCCCCATCGCGACCTGGGCGGCGAATGCGACGTCCATCTTCGCCTGCCCGAGCGCGTCGGAGGGATCCATGCGCAGACGCCGCTTGATCTCCGAACTCCCCATTTCCAGGGAGGTCGGCCTTACCGCATGGACGCTTGAGCGTTCGACGGACGCGCGGCCATATGGCCGGGCGGGCCGCTCAGCCGGGCACGCGCGCCGTCACGACCCACGCCGTGGCGGGAACCACGATCCCCGCGTCGCCGCGGTCGTACTCGCCCGCGAGTGCGACGAGGTCCTGCTCGATCAGCGGCCGCACGCGCTCGGCGTCGTCACCGGCCAGCCGGATCGTCTCCGCGGCGGGGCCGATGGCGAACGCCACCTCGACGGCCGCTTCGGCGGTGTCGCCGATGAACATGTCGATGTCGACGCGGCGCAGCGCGATGTGCTCGAAGCCGGCCGCCTTGAGGATTCCGCTCGTGGTGTCGGCGCCGGCCATGGAGAACGGCCCGGGGCCGCAGGTCAGCTCGTCGGAGGCGTCGGCGTCGGGCTTGGGCACGTGCCGGTCGACGACCTCCTCCGAGCGCTGCATCCACTCGTTCTCGAGCTTGCGCCGCCAGACGACCATGCAGAGCTTCCCGCCGGGGAGCAGCGCCTGCCGGACGTTGCGCATCGCGGCGACGGGGTTGGCGAAGAACATCGTCCCCATGCGGGCGAACGCGTACTCGTACGGGCCGCCGGGGACCCCGGCCTGCACGTCGGCGACGAGGAACTCGACGTTCTCGGCGCCGGTGGCCGCGGCCTCCTCGCGGGAGGCCTCGACGAACCGCGCCGCGGCGTCGATGCCGACGGCGTGGCCGGTCGGGCCGACGATCCGCGCGAGCTGCTGGGTTGTGTCGCCGAAGCCGCACCCGAGGTCGACGACGCGGTCGCCCCGTTTGGGCGGGTCGTGGGCCATCGCATCGTCGCCGAACTGCGTGAGCCCGGTGACGAAGATGTGGCGGTACTCGCTGAAGCGATCGAAGAGGACCGTGTTCCAGGCCTCGGTCGCCTCGTCGTTGTTGACGTAGACCTTGTCAGCCATCGTCGACCAAACGTACCGCGCCCGACGGGCCTGCGCCAGCCGTTCAGGCCGCGGCGGCCCGGCGGTCGTCCGCGACGCGCTTGCGGCGGCGGGCCTGCAGCGCGTTCGGCTGGTACTGCAGCGACTCCGGCAGGACGTTCCACGCAGCGCCGACCGCGCGGCAGGCGAGCTTGAACAGCCGCTCGTCGCGCGCCGTCCACTCCAGCTCCTGCAGCTCGCGGACGCGCGGCGGGGACATGCCGACGCTCATCCAGCGGTAGGTCTTCATCACCGCGGGCCGCACGAGCACCCACAGCGGGGTGGGCAGCCCGGGCGGCGAGCTGATCTTCAGCAGGTGGACGTCGTTGGTGAAGTCGCTCGTCGGGTTGCGCTCGAGGACGCTCTCGAGGATGTCGTTCCAGTAGGCGTCGAACGACGCCCAGTCGGTCGGCATCCCGTCGATGTCGGCCATGCCGTAGCGGCGCCACCACGTCACGGACTCAGCGATGAGCTGGTCCTTCTCGGCGAGCGTCAGCGGCGTGCCGAACAGGTCCTGCGTTGCGACGATGGCCTCCACGAAGGTCGCGTGCGTCCAGTAGAAGACGTCCGGCTGGAGCGCGTGCCACGTGCGCCCCTCGACGTCCTTGACGTTCAGGTTCTTGTGGAAGTCGCGGATGCGGCGGCCGCGGGCGGTCGAGACGCGCTCGGCCTCGTACTCGCCGAAGACCTGCTCGACGGGCTCGTCGTAGATGACCGCGTTGATCATGGGCAGCGAGCGGAAGATCCGGTCCCAGGGGTTGGAGAACGTGTCGGTGTGCTCCTGGAGCATCCAGCCGACCGCGGGGTGCAGGTTCTGCAGCCATCCGCCGGTGCGCGCGGCGAACAGCAGCCCGCGGGTGTCGCCGAAGTGCTTCCAGGTCAGGGAGCCGGGGCCGAGCGGCGCGCCGGCCGGAGCGTCCCCCTCACGGGTGAATCGGCCGGTCCGGGGCAGGGTCGTGGTCGCCATGTGAGAGAATGATAGAGATCGTGTCGCTTTCTCTCATCTCCACCGAGGACCGCATCCTCGACGCCGCGCTCGAGGAGTTCCTGCTCATCGGGTTCCGCCGGGCGACGGTCGGCTCGGTCGCCCAGCGTGCCGGGGTGGGCCCGGCGACGATCTACCGGCGTGTGGGCCAGCGCGAGCAGCTGGTCGGCGCGACGATCGCCCGCGAGACGCAGCGCTGCCTGGCGGAGATCGCCGAGGCCGTCGAGCCCTACGACGCGCTCGACGACCGGATCGCCGAGACGTTCGTCGCCGTGCTCCGCGTCTTCGTCGGGCACCCGCTGATGGTGCGGCTGCGCGAGCTCGAACCCGAATCGCTCGCCCTCCAGCTCGCCGACGCGGATGCGCTGCTCGACCTCGGCCGGGCGTGGATCCGCGCCGAGATCGACCGCGCGATGGCGCTCGGGCAGACGGCCGTCGCCGATCCGGGCGCGCTCGCGGACGTGCTCGTGCGCTTCACGCACTCGGTCCTCGTCACCCCACCCGCCGAGCTCGTCGCCGACGAGACCCGCGCGCGGGCCTACGCGCGTGCGACCATCGCGCCGCTGGTGCGTTGACGTGCCCCGTCCCGAGCGATACTCCTACGTCATGAGCCCGCAGACCGAAGCCAACGTGGGCGTCGCCCCCATCGGGGAGCCGCGCCGCCTGGAGACCGCCGAGGATCGGTGGGGGCGGATGCCGGTCATCGTCACGGGCGACGACTACCTGCAGTCCGTTCGAGACCGCGGCACGACGCTGTACATGTTCGGCGAGAAGATCGAGGAGCCGGCCGACCACCCGATCATCCAGCCGTCGATCAACGCCCTGAAGGCGACGTACGACCTCGCGATCGACGAGCCCGAGGTCGCCACCGCGTACTCGCCGATCATCGACGCGCGGGTCAACCGCTTCCTGCACGTGGCCGAGTCGCCGCAGGACCTGATGGACAAGCACGCGATGCAGCGCCGCCTCGGGCAGCTCACGGGCACGTGCTTCCAGCGCTGCACCGGGCTGGACACGATCAGCGTGCTGCACTCGGCGACCTACGACGTCGATCAGAAATACGGCACGGAGTACCACGGCCGCTACATGCGCTTCCTCGCCGAGGCCCAGCGCCACAACATCCTGATCTCGGTCGGCATGACCGACCCGAAGGGCGACCGCGGCAAGCCTCCGCACCAGCAGGCCGACCCGGATCTCTTCCTCCACGTCTCCGGCCGCAACGAGCACGGCGTCTTCCTGCGCGGCGCAAAGGCGCACATGACCGGCGGCTGGAACCAGCACTGGATCTGCGTCGTACCGACGATGAACCTCGGCGAGGCCGACAAGGACTACGCCGTCGTCGGCATCGTGCCGGCCGACGCCGAGGGCATCACGTACGTCTACGGCCGGCAGGCCTCGGACACGCGCGCGATGGAGCCGGGCACGATCGACAAGGGCAACGCGAAGTTCGGCGGCCAGGAGGTGCTCGTCCACTTCAACGACGTCTTCGTCCCGTACGAGCACGTGATGCTCGACGGTGAGTTCGAGTTCGCGCAGCTGCTCGTCTCGCGCTTCACCGCCTACCACCGCGCGAGCTACGTCTGCAAGACCGGCCTGGGCGACGTGCTGACCGGCGCGGCCGCCGAGGTCGTCGAGATGAACGGCGTCCCGAACGCGGCGCACATCAAGGACAAGCTCGTCGAGATGGTGCACCTCAACGAGACGATCTACTCGTCGTCGATCGCAAGTGCCGCAAAGGCCAGCAAGCTCGATTCGGGTATCTGGATGAACGACGAGATGCTCGCGAACGTCTGCAAGCACAACGTCACGCGCTTCCCGTACGAGATCTCGCGGCTTGCCCAGGACCTCGCGGGCGGCATCGTCGCGACCATGCCCAGCGAGGAGGACTTCCGCTCCGAGGAGGTCGGCCCGCTGCTCGAGCGGATGCTGGCCGGTCGCGCGGACGTGCCCACCGAGGACCGCATGCGGATCATCCGCCTGATCGAGAACCTGACGCTAGGCCGCAACGCGGTCGGCTACCTCACCGAGTCGCTGCACGGCGCGGGCTCGCCCCAGGGTCAGCGGATCCAGATCTGGCGGGGGATGGACCTCGAGCTGAAGAAGGTCCTGGCCCGCAAGCTGGCGGGGATCGAGGACGCCGGCAGTCCTACCGCGTGAGCGTCGCGACGAACGTGCCGTCGGCGGTCAGCAAGGAGAGCGAGTCGCCCTCGACCCGGTAGCCCGCGGTGAGCGGCAGCACCGCAGCGAGCGCGTCCTCCTGCTGCATCGCGTCCTCCTCACCGCCGCACTTCACGGCCGTGGTCGAGAGCCCTTCGATGTCCATCGATCCACGGTCGGTGCGGTACGTCCCGACGACGGCGTTGCAGCCGGCCGTCGCGTCGATTCGCCCGTCTTGACCGAACGTCACGGTGAGCGTCGTTCCCGGCGGCGGCCCCGTGACCGCGTCGCCCTGGAGGAAGCTCGTGACCTCCCACGTCCCCTCGACGGAGGGGACGCCGAAGCGCAGCAGCTCCCGGTCGTCGGCGTCTGACAGCGTCAGTACGTCGCCGGTCACGCGCCACCGCTCGGCGCGCTGCAGCTTCGCGAGGAACTCCTTCTCGACCGCGGCGGCGGCCCCCTGGCAGGCCATCTGCGTCGCCGCGACCTTCCCGACCAAGACGGTGTCGCCGTTGATCTCCGCGGGAGCCGAGTAGCGGTTGCAGCCGCCGAATCCGGCGACGTGGTCGTGGGCGAAGGTCGCGCTCGGCGTGCTGTCGCGCAGGAGCCACGGCACGTCGAGGATCGTGGGCGGAACGCTCGCGCCGCTCTCGTCGTCGCCGCATGCCGCGATCCCGGCGCAGGCGAACAGCAGGAGCAGCGCGGCGAGCGGCTTCATGGGTGTGACCCTAGAGCCACCCGGTAGGTCCGATTTTGGGCACACCCCCCCGAGGGAACCGGCACCACAAACAGAACGCTTGCTCGGTAAGCTGGCCGGCGACCTACCGCGCACAGGAGAGACATGGGACCGCTGAGTGACGTCAAGATCATCGAGATCGCCGGCATCGGGCCCGGCCCGTTCGCCGCGATGGTGCTCGCAGATCTCGGAGCCGACGTGATCCGCGTCGACCGCCCCGGCGGCACCGCCGCGTTCGGTCCGACCGATCCGACACTGCGCGGCCGTCCCGTCGTCGAGGCGAACCTCAAGACGCCCGAGGGGCGCGAGCTCGTCCTCGCCCTCGCCGAGAAGGCCGACGCGCTGATCGAGGGCAACCGCCCCGGCGTCATGGAGCGGCTGGGGCTCGGCCCGGACGAGCTCGCCGCCCGCAACCCGAAGCTCGTCTACGGCCGCATGACCGGCTACGGCCAGGACGGCCCGCTCTCCAGCGTCGCCGGCCACGACATCAACTACATCTCGATCTCGGGCGTGCTCGGCGCGATCGCGCGCAAGGGCGAGCGCCCGCTGTTTCCGATCAACCTCGCCGGCGACTACGGCGGCGGCGGGATGTTCCTGATCGTCGGCGTCCTCGCGGGCATCCTCGAGGCGCGGGCGAGCGGCAAGGGTCAGGTCGTCGACGCCGCGATGACCGACGGCTCGGCGCTGCTCACGGCCATGATGTACGGCATGCGCGCGGTCGGCGCGTGGAACGACGAGCCGGGCACGAACCTCCTCGACTCGGGCGCGCACTTCTACGACACGTACACCACGAAGGACGGCGGCCACGTCGCGCTCGGCGCGATCGAGCCGCAGTTCTACGCGGAGCTGCTGCGCCTGCTGGAGATCCCGGCCGAAGAGATGCCGCAGTTCGACCAGTCGCGGTGGGGCGAGTTCAAGGGGCGCATCGCGGGGATCATCGCGACGAAGAGGACCGCCGAGTGGGCGGAGATCCTCGAGCCCGCCGAGGCGTGCGCGACTGCGATCTACGGCTTCGGCGACGCGCACGAGCACCCGCACAACGTCGCGCGCGGGACGTTCATCGAGCGCGGCGGCGTGGTCCAGCCGGCGCCGGCGCCGCGGTTCAGCCGCACGCAGAACGAGATCCGCGAGGCGCCGAGCCCCGAGGACGCGCTCGCGGCCTGGGGCGTGGCGGTTCCGGCGGCGAGCTGAGCACGGTTCGCCGCGGCATGCCGCGTGTGAGAGGCTGATCGCGTGGTCTTGGGTCTTCTCGGTCGGGTGCCGGGGGTCGACGTCGTCCGGTCGATCCTCGAGCTCCCGCGAGCGCTCGACCGGCTGTCGGGCGCGCTGGTCGCGCTCGATCGGCTCGCGGCCCTGGATGACACGCTCCGCACGCTGAGCACCTTCGAGGAGAGCCTGAACCGGCTCGCCGACGCGGTCGAGGTCCTGCCCGAGCTGACCACGCACGCGTCGGCGCTCGCCGAGCTGACGACGCACGCGGAGGCGCTGGCCGATCTCACGCTGCATGCCGCGGTGCTGCCCGAGCTCACGGTGCACGCCGCCGCGCTCCCCGGTCTGACCATCCGGGTCGAGGCGATCGACGTGCTCGTCCACGAGCTCAGCGAGCGGCTCGACGAGTTCACGCCCGCTGTCCGCGACCTCTCGACCGCCGCGTCGGATCTGCAGCGCGCGGTCGGCCCGATCGGCCGGCTCGCGGGCCGGCTCCCCGGCGGGAAGGAGGTCGTGTCGTGAAGACGCTGACCGAGATCGGCGGCCGCCGGCTCCCGTTCCTGCGCTGGTCGGCGATCCGCATGGTCGTCGGGATGCGGCACCTCACCAACGAGTGGCAGGTCGGCGACGGCCGCGAGGAGGCGCTCGGCGCCTACGTGCTCAACGAGGCGCGCCCGGGCGATCTCGACGACGCGATCCGCGCGGTCGACGAGTTCTGTTACACGCAGAGCCTGATGATGAATGTGGGCGACGAGAAAGGCGAGATCCTCGACGCGGCCGTCCGCCGGGTCGCGCCGCAGCGGGTGCTCGAACTCGGGACGTATTGCGGCTACAGCGCCCTGCGGATCATCCGCCAGCTCCCGCCCGGCGGGCACCTGACGACCATCGAGTTCAACGCCGCGAACGCCGACATCGCGCGGCGGATCTGGATGCACGCCGGCGTCAGCGACCGCGTGACGGTCGTCGTCGGCTCGCTGGGGGACGGCGGCGCGACGCTCGACGCCCTCGCCACCGAGCACGACTTCACGGAGGGCAGCGTCGACCTCGTCTTCATCGATCACGACAAGTCGGCGTACCTGCCTGACCTGCTCGCGATCGAGGAGCGCGGCTGGCTGCGTCCCGGCAGCGTGGCGGTCGCCGACAACGTGCGGATTCCGGGCGCGCCGGAGTACCGGAAGTACATGGAGCGCCAGCAGGACGGCGGCGCCTGGGACACGGTCGAGCACGAGACCCACGTCGAGTACCAGTCGCTCATCAAGGACCTCGTGCTCGAGTCGGCGTACCGATGAGCGCCGTCGCGGCGCATCCGGCGACCGCGATGGTGCGCGCGTCGCTGCGCGGGATGCGCCGGCCGTCGCAGGCGGCCCGCCGGGTCACCGGGCCGCTGTCCGTGCCGTTCGACGGGTTCAGCCCGGAGACGATCGCCGACCCTGCCGCCGCCTACCGGCGGCTGCACGCGCACCCGGGCGTCCATCCCGCGGGCCGCGCCGTGTTCGCGCTCTCGGGGTTCGACGACGTGCGCACGGGGGCGAAGGCCAACGACGTGCTCATCTCGGGGCAGGGCGTGACGCTGTTCCCCGCGGCGATGCCGATGCTGTTGACCACCGACCGCCCGCGTCATGGCGACCTGCGCCGCGTGCTGGCCCGCCACTTCACGGCGCAGCGGGCCGAGGCGATGGTGCCCGGGATGCGCGAGCTGACCGGCCGCGCGCTTGCCACGATGCTCGCGCGCCCGGGCAGCGACGCCGTCGCCGAGCTGGCGATTCCGCTGCCGGTCTCCGTGATCGGCCGGCTGCTCGGCGTGCCCGAGGCCGACCTGCCGCGCCTGCACCGCATCTCCGACCGGCTCGTCGAGGGGACCTACGCGGGCACCTCGCTGGCCGCGCTGCCGAAGGGGCTCGGCGCGTCAGCCGCAGCGCTGGAGCTGCACCGCTACATGCGCGGGGTGTTCGCCCGCCTGCGCCGCGAGCCCGGCGACGATGTCATCAGCGCGCTGCTCGCCTCTCAGGACGGCGGGACGCTGGGCGACGACGAGCTGTTCTGGATGTCGCTCCTCCTGCTCGTCGCCGGCAACGAGACGACGACGAACCTCATCGGCCTGCTGCTGATCGCGTTCGCCGAGCAGCCGGAGCTCTACGACCGCGTCCGCGCCGACCCGTCGCGCATCCCCGCCGCGATCGAGGAGGGCCTGCGGTGGGGTTCGCCGATTCAGTCGATGTTCCGCGCCGCCGCCGCCGACTACCAGGTCGGCGCGACCACGATCCCCGCGGGCGCGCGCGTGATGCTCCTGTTCGGCGCCGCCAACCGCGATCCGCGCGTGTTTCCTGACCCTGATCGATTCGCGCTCGACCGTGAGACGCACGACCACCTCGGCTTCGGGATGGGCATCCACTTCTGCCTGGGCGCGCAGCTCGCGCGGATCGAGGCGCGGGTGGTGTTGGAGGAGCTCATCGAGCGGGTCTCGCGGATCGAGCTCGCGGGCCCGGTGTCGTGGCGCGCGAACCCCACCGTGCACGGGCCGAGCCGCCTGCCCGTGCGGCTCGTCCCATAGCCTTGTCCAGCGTGGACGAAGTCGCCGACGGCGTCGTCCGGATCGTGGCGCCGCTGCAGTTCGGCGACCCGCCGGAGGTCAACTGCTATCTGGTGCGGACCGCTGAGGGGCCGCTGCTCGTCGACGCCGCCATGGTCGGCTCGGAGGAGGCGATCGACGCGGCCGTCGCCGCGGGCGGCGAACCGGTCGCGCGCGTCCTCATCACGCACTCCCATCCGGACCACTGGGGGCTGGCCGTCCGATACGCCGACCGCGTCCTCGTGCATCCCGACGCCCACGCGCAGATGCGCAACATGGTCCATCCCGACGCCGTCGAGCGGACCCTGCCGCCGGGCTGGAAGGTCGAGCGCGCGGTCGCCCGGCTGGTCACCGGCTACGGCTCCCTGCTCGCCGGAGTCCCCGAGATGGACCCGATCGCCGATGGCGACCGCGTGGGTGAGTGGGACGTCATCGGCACCTCCGGGCACGGCACGGGCCACGTCGCGCTCTACCGCGCCCGCGATGGCGTCCTGATCGCGGGCGACCAGCTGCTCGAGCATGTCGTCCCCGGGCTGCAGGTGACGGTCGAGATGCCCGATTCGCTGGAGGAGTGCCTGCGCTCGCTCGACCGGGTGGAGGCGCTCGACGTCCGACTCGTGCTTCCGGGCCACGGGGCGCCGTTCACCGATGCGGCGGGCCGGATCGCGGAGATCCGCACCTACCACCACGAGCGGCTCGCGGAGCTCGAGCGGCTGCTGGCAGAGGGGCCCGAGACGCTCTCGGTGCTGGCCGACCGCGTCCACGGCGCGCCCATGCGGCGCGCCATGCGGCTGCGGGTCGAACTCGAGACCCACGCCTACCTGGAGCACCTGCGTCTGCGCGGCCGGGCCGAGCTCGACCGCGACCTCTGGCGCCGGTCGTAGCCGGCGCGGGGCTCAGTCCCTGCCGGTGGCGATGCGCGCCATCTCGAGGATGCCCGCCCAGACGCCCTCCGGGGCTGTGGCGGCGGGCGATGCGCCGGGGTGGGCCCGCGCGACGCGGACCCGCAGGACGCCCGGGCGGATGGTGAAGCGCAGGGGCGGGTCGAGCACGAGCGCCTCGCCGTCGATGCCCGCAGGGACAGGGTGATCGGCGTCGACCTCGAACGTCGGCGCGGTCCACTCGCGCCATGGGCGCTGGAGCCGGCCGCCGTCCTCGCCGCGGCCCCGGTGGGCGCCGATGACCGTCACGCCGAGCAACCCGTCGTCGATCCTCGGCCGCGTCCCCGAGCCGATCGCGCGGCCCAGCCGGTAGCGATTGTTGGAGACGAGGACGGCCGCGCCGCCGTGGTGCTCGTGGCCGCCAGGCCCGTCCCAGCGCATGTCGAGCGCCCCGCCGCCCTCGGGGCCGAGCACCTCGGGCACGGTGTTCAGGATCGTTCGCAGCTTCGCATCGCGGTAGCCCTCGCGCTGGACCGCCTCCGCGTAGAGCCCGAGCGACACGTTGTTGACGAAGACGAGCCCGTTGACCTCGGCGAGGTCGACGATGCGTTCGCCGCCGTCGACGAACGCCTCGAGCGCGCCGACGACGTCGTCGCGGTCGACGCCGAGATCGAGCGCGAAGTGATTGCGCGTGCCGGCGGGGATGCACGCGTACGGGAGGTCCAGCTCGGCGGCGATCGCCGCGACCACCGCCTGCGAGCCGTCGCCGCCGGCCATCGCGAGCCCGTCGGCGCCGCGCTCGACGGCGCCGCGGACCAGCGTCTCGAGGTCGTCGCCCAGCTTCAGCTCGATCGGCTCGATCCCGCGGGCCCGCGCCTCGTCGGCGAGCTTGAAGCGCTCGGCCTTGCCGCCGCCGGACTTCGGGTTGTAGAACAGCACCGGGCGCTCTGGTGGCGTCGCGTCAGGCAGCGTGACGTGCACGGTGAGCGTGGCTCGTGCCGCGGCGAGGGTCAGCAGGACACCCACGACGACCAGCGCCTCGCGCAGCGGTGCGTCGTCGGTGACCAGCATGACGACGACGTCGAGCAGCGCGATGGCGGCGAGCGTCAGCCCGATGGCACGCACCGCGCCGCGGCGCAGGACGCTGTACCACCCGCAGGCCGCGGCGAAGGTCAGGAGGGCCAGCAGCCAGAGGCCGCGCGGGAATTCGTCGATCGCGTTGACGACCGCGAGGACGAGCGTCGCGGCCCCCAGGAGGAGCGCGAGGATGGCGGCCAGTCGTCGATTCATGGCGGGAGTCTCCCACTGCGCGGCGGCATTTCATGCGGATCGGACGATGCCGCCGTCTGTGGTGCCCGGTTGGATGGGTCACGATGACTTCCGTGAAGAAGGTGCCGCATCTCACGGCCGCCGAGCGAGCGGCCCGAGGGAAGGCGGCTCGCGCGGCTGCCTCCCGCTCCCGGCAGGGCGCGTGGGAGCCGGCGGCCGACCGGCCCGATGTCGTCGATCTGCTCGAGGAGCAGGCGGCGTCCCGGGTGCCTGAGCTGGTGCCCTTGCGCTACGGGCGGATGCTCGTCTCCCCGTTCACGTTCTTCCGCGGCGCGGCCTACCCGATGGCGGCCGATCTCGCGGGCGAGCCGCGGACCGGGCTGACGGTCCAACTCTGCGGTGACGCGCACCTGTCGAACTTCGGCGCGTTCGCCGCGCCGGACCGGCGGATGGTCTTCGGGCTCAACGACTTCGATGAGACCCTGCCCGGCCCGTTCGAGTGGGACGTCAAGCGGCTGGCTGCGAGCTTCGCCGTGGCGGGCCGCGACCGGCAGTTCTCCGCCAAACAGCGCGCAGTCGTGAACCGGACGGTCGTGCAGGGCTACCGGGACGAGATGCAGCGTCTCGCCGGCATGCCGAACCTCGACCTCTGGTACGACCGGATCCACCTGGAGGAGATCGCCGAGCTGGCGATGGCGCAGGGCACGGCCAAGCAGCGCAAGCGCTTCGAGCGCAACGCCGCCAAGGCGCAGTCGAAGGACAACATGCGGGCGCTGGGCAAGCTGACGACCGAGGTCGACGGCGAGCCGCGGATCATCAGCGATCCTCCGCTGATCGTCCCGATCGAGGAGATCGCCGCCGGGGTCGCCGAAGAGGAGATCGAGCAGTTCCTGCGCGGCGTCCTGCGGTCGTACCGGCGCACGCTGACGACGGACCGCCGTCATCTGCTCGAGCAGTTCCGCTACGTCCACGCCGCCCGCAAGGTCGTCGGGGTCGGGAGCGTCGGGACGCGCGCGTGGGTCGTGCTGATGCTCGGTCGGGATGCGTCGGACCCATTGTTCCTCCAGCTGAAGGAGGCCCAGCCGTCGGTGCTCGAGCCCTTCCTCGGCAAGAGCAAGTTCCCCAAGCACGGCCAGCGGGTCGTCGAGGGGCAGAGGCTGACGCAGGCCGCGACCGACATCATGCTCGGCTGGATCCAGGTCACCGCGCCGGACGGCGTGGCCCGGGACTTCTACGTGCGCCAGCTCTGGGACGGCAAGGGCTCGGCCCTGGTCGAGCTGATGGATCCGAACGCGATGACGTTCTACGCGCAGCTCTGCGGCCAGGCGCTCGCCAAGGCGCACGCCCGCTCCGGGGACGCGATCGCGATCTCGGCCTACCTCGGGACCGGCGACACCTTCGACCGTGCGATGTCGACCTTCGCCGAGACGTACGCCGACCAGAACGAGCGCGACTACGACGCCCTGCGGGCGGCGGTCGCCTCCGGCCGGGTCACGGCCGAGTCCCCGGCCTGACCCGCTTTACAACCAAAGAGGAGACACCACATGCCCATCGACACGCTCATCGCCTACGCCGCGACCTACGACAGCGTCGACGACGCGAAGGCCGACTACGAGCTGGTGAAGGAGCTCCACCGCGAGGCGGGGCTGATCGACGGCTACGACGCCGCGATCGTCGAACGCAAGGAGGGCGGGAAGGTCAAGATCGTCAAGAAGCACGAGACGCCGACGCGCGTGGGCGGCGTGCTTGGCGGCGGGATGGGGCTGGCGACCGGCCTGGTCGTCGCGCTGTTCCCGTTCGCCGCGGTCGGTGGCGGTCTGCTCGCCGCCACGGCCGGGAGCGGCGCGGTCCTGGGTGCGGTCGCCGGCCACGCGGCGGCCGGGATGAGCCGCAACGACCTCAAGGAGCTCGGTGAACACCTCGACGCCGGCCAGGCCGGGCTCGTCGTCGTCGCCGTCGCGGACATGGGCGCGAAGGTCGAGCGCGCACTGGAACGGGCCGAGAAGATCGAGCAGAAGGAGCTGAAGGCCGACGCCGAGGCGATCGAAGCCGACGCCAAGGCCGCCTCGAACTAGAGGCTCTCTCCCGGAGCCAGCGGGGCCGCCCGGTAGGCGCGGCCCCGCACCGCGCGCTCGAACCGTTCGCGCGCGTCGCGCACCGGCAGGTAGTACGGGTCGAGCGCGTAGCCGTCGTAGTGCATCGGCACGACCGTGCCTGCGCCGAGCAGCTCTCCGGCGAGCGCGGCCTGCTCGGGGTCCATGGCGGCCGCCAGCGGGCTGGCCGGCTGCTGGTGGGGGAAGCTGACGACCGCGCCGTTGATCGGCGCGAAGACGACGTCGAAGGGCCCGGCACGCCGGGCCATCTGCCACCAGGCCCCGTGGAAGACGGTGTCGCCCAGGTGCAGGACCCGCTGCCCGTCTGCCTCGACGAGCCAGGAGACCTGCGGGTCGCCGAGCCCGTCGACCGCCGGCAGGGCGGTGCAGGTGAACGGTCCGGCGGTCACGGTGTCCCACGCGGGCACGGCGCGACGGGGGAGCCCGGCCTGGCCCAGCTCGTACTCGGCCTGGGCGATCGCGAGGTTCGACTCCTCTGTGGCGACGGGATGGTGGACCTCCGCGCCGTCGGTGAGTGCCGCCGCGAGTGCTCCCGCGTCGGTGTGGTCGCGGTGCAGGTGGCTGACGAGCCCCGCGACCGCGCGCCCGGAGGCGGGCGCCTCCACGACAGGGACCTCGGCGTCCTTGGCCGCGTCGCCGAGCCCGGCGAACGTCGCGCCCGGGTCGGCGAGCGGGTCGATGACGATGGTCGTTCCGTCGGCCTCGAGCTCGACGCCTGCCCAGCCTAGCCAGCGCACCTGCATGATGATGCCTCCCTGTTCGTTTAGCGCACGATCGTTCGGACGTTATCATGGGAGTCGTGCCCCGTCGATCTGCCGCTGCCGTCGCCGACACCCGCGCCGAGGTGCTCGATGTCGCGGTCCGGCGGGCATCGATCGACGGGCTGGAGGGCCTGACGATCGGTCAGCTCGCCGGCGAGGTCTCGATGAGCAAGAGCGGCCTGTTCGGCCTGTTCGGCAGCAAGGAGGAGCTGCAGGCCGCGACATTCGACGCCGCTGTCACGCACTTCACCCGCGAGGTGTGGCGCCCCGTCGCAGGTCGCGAGCCCGGCCTGCCCAGGCTCCTCGCGCTCGTCGACCGCTGGCTGAGCTACCACCAGCGGCGCGCGCTTCCCGGCGGCTGCTTCGTCACCACGGCGACGATCGAGTTCGACGCGCGACCCGGCGCGCTGCACGACGCCGTCGCCCGCGCTCGCGCGCAGATGCACGCGGTGCTGGAAGCGGACGTCCGCATCGCGGTCGAGGCCGGGGACCTCCCGCCCGCGACGAATCCGAAGGACGCCGCCTTCGCGCTCTACGCGCTCGCGTCGGCGGCGAGCGTCGCGATCCAGCTCGAGGAGCCCGGCGCGAAGGCCCGTGCGCGGCGCTGCATGCGCTCCGTGCTCGGCGTCACCGGGTGACGCGTCACTCGAGCGCGGCGTCTACGTCGTAGCCGAGGGCCAGCGCGACCTTCGGGGTGCACTGCACGACCCGCGACGCCCCGGTCACCGGCGTGACCGCTTCGAGCGTCCCGACGATCTCGTCCATCGTCGCCCCCGCGGCCAGGGCGCTGGCCACGGCGTGCTGGAACGACGAGGGCGCCGCGTCGACCGCGATGGTGGCCGCGACCCGCACGAGCCCCGCGGTCCGGGCGTCGATCGCCGAGGACCCGCCGTCGACGGCGATCTGATCGAGGAGCGCGTTGTCGTGGACAGCCAGCTGCCGCAGGCGCTGTTTGTACGAACCCATGGGCTGGTCCAGATGTAACCGGTCCGCAGCCGGCGAAACCTCATCCATCCAGGGTGAGATCCGCGCGCGGCGGATAGATCGAGCTCTCCAGGAGCCCGACCTCGATCGCTCTCGCGATCGCCTCGCTGCGGGACGAGGCGCCGAACTTGCGGTAGATCGAGACCGCCTCGGTCTTGACCGTGTTCCGGGAGATGAACAGCCGTGTTGCGATCTCCGGGAAGGTGAGGTGGGTCGCCAGGTACGGCAGCAGGCGCAGCTCTGCGCCGGTAAGGCTCATGGCCCACGTCCCGGCGGGATCGGCGGATGCGGCGATGCGCTCGCGCAGCTCTCGGGCGTCGTCGACGAGCAGGCCGAGGTCGGGACGACGCGCCAGCACCGCGTCGGTCTCGGTGAGGATCGTTCGCGCGGCGCCCGGATCGGCGAGCGCGAGATGCGAGCGCGCCAGCTCGAGGCCGACCTGGACGGTGAGCCACGGGATGCCGTGGTCGAGGAGCGGCCGCAGGCGGTGGGCGCGCGCGATCGCGAGCCGGGCGTCGTCCTTCCGCCCCTCGTGCAGCGCGACCCGCGCGGCCGCCACGTACGCGAGTGCGCTCGTGGAGTAGCCGCCGAGGCCGGTCTCCTCGACGAGCTCCTGCGCATCCCTGGCGTAACGGGCCGCCTCCGCCCACTGCCCCTGGCGTGCCGCCAGGAGCGCCAGCTCCGAGATCGCGAAGTGCACGGTGTCGACGGACCCGAGCACGCGTCCCTCCTCGACCGTGGCGGTGAGGTCCGCGATCGCGAGCTCGACGGCTCCGTTCAGCGCGTGCGCCGAGCCGCGGACGACCAGGGCGGTCGGCCGCCACGCGCTGTCGGCGGGGTACCCCGCCAGTGCCACGTCGGCGTCGCGGATGGCCTGCTCGATGCCGGCCGGCATCATGCACGCGCGCAGGTTCGCGACCCACGGCGCGATCGTCTCGCAGCCGTCGGAGAGCGGAATCCTGGAGGTGGCTCCGTCGGCGATGGAGAGCCAGCGCTCGGCCTCCGCCGGTCGCCCCGTCAGCGCGCGGATCCAGCCGCCGGCGACCGCCAGGGCCGGGTACTGAGCCAGCGCGTCCTCGTCGAACCAGCTGAGCCACTCTTCCAAGGTCTCCAGGCGCCCGTCGAAGTAGTGCGGCAGTGCGAGCGCGTCCACCAGTCCGGCGACGGTGTCGGTCTCACCGGCGGCGTGCCCGTAGAAGATCGCCGCCTCGTGCAGCTCATGGGCGATGCACCACTCCATCGCCCGCCGGTTGAGCGCCCGCGCGAGCTCGGGCTCGGTGCGATCGAGCTCGTTGCGCAGGAGCTCGCGGAAGAGGTGGTGGTAGCGGTACCACTCGTCGCGCCGGTCGAGGGCGACGACGAAGCCGTTTGCCCGCTCCAGCGCATGCAGCGTCTCCGCGGACCGGGGCGTTTCGAGCACGGCGTCGCAGAGGCCGCCGCACAGCCGGTGCAGGACGGACGTGCGCTTGAGGAACGCCGCCTCGTCCGGCGGCAGGCGTGAGAGCAGCTCGGAACGGAAGTAGTCGGCGACGAAGCGGTCGTCCCCGGTGAAGCTGTCCGGGCTCGGCGCGCCGGCCCGCAGCGACAGCGCGGCGAGGTACAGGCCGGCGGGCCAGCCTTCGGTCCGCTCGGCCAGGTGGCTGACGTCGTCCTCCTCGAGATCGAGGCCGGCGGCCTGCAGCAGCTGGCCGGCCTCGCGCTCATCCAGCTGGAGGTCGACCACGCCGACCTCGTCGGTCAGACCGTGCGCGCGCCAGCGGCCGACGGGGAGCGCCGATTCCTCCCGGCTGGCGATCGCGAGCTGCGCGCCGGCGGGGAGGTACTCGAACAGCGCGGCGAGGGCGTCGAGGCACGAGGAGTTCGTGAGGACGTGGAGGTCGTCGAGCACGAGCACGAACGGCTGATCGATCGCGCTCAGCGCGCTGCCGAGCCGCGTGATGCGGGTGGACCACGTGGAGATGCCCGGCCCACTGAGCGCGGTGAACACCTCGACGGGAAGCGGTTCGACGCGGTGGACGGCAGCGGCGACGTAGCGCAGGAAGACCACCGCATCGTCGTGCTGGCCGTCGAGCGCGACCCAGGCGAAGGGGCGCGGATCGATCTCCGCCCACTTGGCGAGCAGCGTGGTCTTGCCGTACCCGGCGGGAGCGATGACCGTCACCAGCCGGCCGCCGGACGAGGACAGCCGCGCGATGAGGTCGGCCTTGGTCACGGTCCCCGGCCGTGCCTGGGGCGCGGCGAGCTTGACGTCGACGAGGTCGAACGGGAGGTCCGCGACGGGCATCGGGCCGCGAATGCTACGCCAGCAGGCGCGCACTCACGGCCCGGATTCTCAAGCCGTGCGCTCGTCGTCGCCCAGGACGAGGATCCCGTGGACGATGTAGATGCAGAGGGCGAAGATCCCGAGCGACCACCACGGGTAGGCGCCGCCGACCGACAGCAGAGCGGTGATCGCCCCGAGGCTGCCGCCGATGATGCCGATGATCCGGCCGAAGGTGTTGCCGCCGAGCAGCGAGATGCCGCCGCCGAACTGGACGATCCCGAGGACGATCAGCACCCAGCCGAGCGTGTTCAGGTTCGTGAAGATGTATCGCTGGTCGTCGGTGAAGATGTTCGCGTCATCCAGCGCTCCGATGCCGTAGATGATGTTCAGCACGCCGACGATCAGCAGCAGGGTCGCTGCGAATGCGGCTCGACCGGTTCCTCGCATGGCTGTCTCCTTGAGTGGTTGACCACGCTCGAACGTACGCCTGGACGGCTGCTCCTGCGTCATCCCGATCGGATGAACCCGCGTCTACGTAGTCCCTCTGGCGAAATGCAGTAGCGCACTGCTGATGGCGCGGACCCGCCGGGCGACGAACCTTCCTCTCGTCAAGCAGTCCAACCCCCTACTCCACAGGAGTGCAGTCATGCGCAATCGCACCAAGCTCGTCGCCGGTCTTGTCACCTTCATCGCCGCCGGCTCGCTGGCCGGCCCCGCGGTGGCACAGGAAACGGCGGACCAGGAGGCCAACGCGCCGCAGGTCCACGTCGACACGTGCAAGGTCGTCAAGGCGAAGGCGGGCTTCACGTACGCCACGTGCCCGCTGACGATGATCAACAACGGCAAGGACACGGTCTACGTCAACGTCACCTCGAACCTGAAGACCTACGCGCCGACGAAGGGCGCCTGGATGGCCACGAGCGGCAAGATCGGCATCCCCGGGGCCGTGCACCCCGACGAGGTCCAGCAGGTCTACCCGATGCGGTTCGCCTTCAAGGGCAAGACCGTCTCGCAGGTCAAGAAGGAGCTGAAGGTCACGATCAGCAACCCGACCGGTGGCGCGATCATCACGGACCCGATCGCCACCGCGTAGCGATCGCCACGACCTCCAAGGAGTCCCCATGACCGCCACGTCGCCCAAGAACAAGCAGCTCGTCCTCGTTGCGATGATCTTCGCCGTCGCGATGATGTTCATCGACCAGACGATCGTCGCCCTGGCGATCCCCGGTCTACAGAAGGATCTCTCGCTCAGTGCGAGCGGGGCCCAATGGATCATCAACGGGTACCTGCTGTCGCTGTCCGCGTTCTTCGCGTTCGGCGGCAAGCTCGCCGACGTCCTCGGCCATCGGCGCATGGTGCTGATCGGCGTCAGCGGGTTCGCCGTCGCCTCCGCGCTCTGCGGCGCGACGCCGATCGGCGCGCACGGTGAGGAATGGATGATCACGTTCCGCGTGATCCAGGGCGGCTTCGCCGCGCTGCTGTTCCCCGCTGCGCTGGCGATCGTCATCGGCGCCTTCCCGCTGGCCGAGCGCGGCCGTGCGCTCGCGACGTTCTTCGGCGTCACCGGCGCCCTGACCGCCGTCGGCCCGTTCGCCGGCGGCTACCTGACCGAGTGGACCTGGCGTTCGATCTTCTGGATCAACATCCCGGTCGCGATCGTCGCGATCGTCCTCACCCTGAAGGCCAAGCCCGCGCAGGAGCGCAGGATCGTCCCGATCGACTACCGCGGCGCCGTGCTGATCTCGGCGGCGATGGGCCTGATCGTCCTTGGCCTGCAGCAGGCGTCGGTGTGGGGCTGGACCGACACGCGGACGCTGGGCTGCGCGATCGTCGGCGCGGTGCTGCTCGCCGGGTTCGTCGCCTTCGAGCTGCGCCAGCGGAACCCGCTGATCGACATGCGGATCTTCGCCGAGAAGGCGTTCTCCTTCGACAGCGGCGTCCTGCTGCTGATGTCGACGGTCTTCGTGCCGGTGTTCTTCTTCGCCAGCGTCTACGCGCAGGGTGCGCTGGACTACAGCGCCACGCAGGCGGGCACGCTGCTGCTGGTGTTCTTCGGTGGCTACGTCGTCGCGGCGCAGCTCGGCGGGCGGATCGTGGATTCCCGCGGCGCGCGTCCTGCCGTCGTCGCGGGCTGCCTGATCTCCGCGGTCGGCTTCTTCCTCTGGGGCCAGTCGCTGACGAGCCTGGACTTCAGCGACCAGTGGCTGCGCCTGGCGATCGCCGGCGCGGGCCTGGGCCTCGTCCTCGGACCGGTCAGCGCGGATGCGCTCAGCCGGGCGGCGCGCGGCAGCTACGGCGAGGTGACGGGCGTCAACCAGACGGTCCGGAACTTCGGCGGCGCGCTCGGCATGGCGGTGCTCGGCTCGATCTTCACGGGTCAGCTCGGCGGCGGCGGGCTGGGAGCGGCCCCGCCGACGACCCTCCCGCCGGAGGCCCTGCACGCGATCCAGATGGACGTCGCCCACGCGACGCAGCACATCGCGTTCGTCATGGCCGGGATCATGGCGCTGGCCTTCGTCGTCGCGCAGGTCGGGATGGCGCGGGGGAAGCTGGTCGAGCGCACCGACCTGGCCGAGGCCTCGGGCGCGGGCGCGCCCGCCTAGGGGTCCTGCAGCAGCCCGTGGTCCAGGGCGTAGCGGACGAGCTCGGCCCGCGTGGAGCGGCCGAGCTTCTGCTGCACGTGCGCGCGGTGGGTCTCCACCGTCCGGATCGAGAGGAACAGCTGCTCGCCGATCTCGGCGTTCGTGTGCCCGAGCCCGATGAGCCGCAGCACCTCGACCTCGCGCTCGGTCAGGCCGCCGGGCCGCTGCTCGGCTTCGGTCGGCGCGGCGGCGAGCTTCGCGCCCAGCGCCGGTGCCAGGTAGGTCTCGCCGGCGGCGGCCCGGCGGATCGCCTCCACGAGCTCGGCGTCGGCGGCGTCCTTCAGCACGTACGCCGCCGCGCCCGCGCGCAGCGCCGCGCGCGCATACTCGGGGTCGTCCTGCATCGTGAGCACGACCGTCCGGGTGCCGGACGACTTCTCTGCGACGCTCGGGAGCGCGTCCAGCGACGTGAGCTCGCCCGGCATGTTGAGATCGAGCACCAGGACGTCGGGCTTGTGGCCCAGCACCGCGCGCAGCGCCGCCTCGGCGTCGCCGGCCTCGGCGAGGACCTCGAAGTCGTCCTCGCCGTCGAGCAGCAGCCGCAGCCCCGAGCGGACAACGGCGTGGTCGTCGGCGAGCACGATTCCTATCCGAGCCATGGCCTGAAGGTACCCGGACGGTCAGCGGTCGGGCGTTAGCGCGCCGGTCCGCTCGGCCTCACGCCAGCGCTGCTCGGCCTCGAGCCGGGCGAGGTGGGGGGCGAGGAAACGCGTCGAGATCTTGCTCGGAGGCCACCACAGCGGCGCGTCGGCGGCCGTTGACGTCCCGTCGGGGTCGTCCAGTTCCGCGCGCAGGAACAGCGGCCCGTGCGACGTGGGCAACAGCCCGCGGAGGACCGGTCGCAGCGGCTGGGGCTGGACGTCGGCGCCCGCCGTGGCGGCGATGTGCGCGGCGGCGACGGCCGCCTGCTGCGCAGCGAGCCCGCCCTGCCGGATGGGCGTCGTGGTGCCGTCTCCCGCGGCGTAGACGTCGGCGAGTCCGACCACGCGGCTGCGCGCGTCGACGGGGATGAAGCCATGGACGTCGCGGGGGATGCCTTCCAGCCGCGGGCCGTGGGCGACCGGGAGGCTGACGATCCGGTCGGCCTCCATCCAGTGCCCACCGATCCGCAGCGCGCCCGGGGAGACGACATCGGGGTGGACGCCGGTGTGCAGGTCGACGCCTGCGCGTTCCAGCGCGGCGAGGACCTCGGCGCTGGCGCGCGCGCCGAACACGTCGAGCGGCGCGGCCTCGTGGGTCACCACGCTGACCCGCGTGTCGTCGAGGCCTCGTTCCTCCGCCCACGCGACGGTCAGGAGGGCGACCTCATAGGCGGGCAGCGACCACGCCACACCGTCGGGGACCACGATCGCGACATGCGGCGCAAGCCCTTCATCGAGGTCTCCGAGCAGCTCGTCGAAGTCCGCGGCGTCGTGCTCACGGTCGAAGCTCACCGCGTGCTCGAAGGCCGGGTCGGCGTGCGCGCCGGTGGCGAGCAGCAGGACGTCGTAGGCGAACTCGGCGCCGCCGGCCGTACGCACGACGCGCTGCGCGGGATCGACGTCGCGGACCATCCCGATGTGCAGCTCGGCGCCGAGCGGGGCGCAGAGCTCCGACAGGGGGTACCGCCGGGGCGCGCCTCGCCCGAATGGCTCGCCGAGCTCCAGCGGGCGGTAGACGAACGCGTCGGTCGCGGCGATGACGACGGAGGCGACACGGTCCTCGGCCAGCGTCTTCAGACCGACGAGGGCTTCGAGCGCCGCCACCCCGCCGCCGGCGATGACCACGCGCAGTGGATCACGCACGGAAGGGTCGTGAGGCTGCATCCATGCAGGATCCGCCCGTGGCGGGACCGCAGCGTCCGCCCCTCACCGCCGACCCGCTGCGGGAAATCACGGAGCGCAGGGGAAGCGCGCGGCGATCCGGGTGCCGGTCGCGTCCGACGCGATGTCGAGCCGGCCTCCGGTCAGCCCCACCCGCTCGCGCATGCCGCGCAGGCCGAGGCCCGTCGACGGGGCCCTGGGGTCGAAGCCCGCACCGTCATCGCGGACGGTCAGCAGCAGCTGACCGGCCTCGGCCCGCAGCGCGACGGATGCAGTCCGTGCGCCGGCGTGCCGCGCGACGTTGGTCAGGGCCTCCTGCGCGACGCGGTAGACCGCGGTCTCGAGGTCGGGGTCGAGCCGGGTGCCGCCGAGCTCGATCGCGGCGCTCGTCTCGACCCCCTCGCGGGCGGCGAAGCTCTGGGCGAGCGTCTGCAGCGCGGGCCCCAGGCCCAGCTCGTCGAGCGCGGCCGGGCGGAGGTCGGCGATGATCGCGCGCAGGTTCGTGATCTCCTGGGAGATCTGCTCCATCGCCGACCGCGCAGCCGCCTGGGTGCGTTCCTCGTCCTCCCCGCGGGCGGCGACGGACAGCAGCATCTTCAGTCCGCCGAGCCCCTGCAGCGTCTCGTCGTGCAGCTCGCGCGCCCAGCGGCGGCGCTCTGCCTCGGCGGACTCCAGCATCGCCTCCAGGCGGCCGGCCTCGACGGACTTCGCGATCGCCACGGCGATCGCGGCGCTCGCCGCGCACGCACGCAGGACCTGCTCGTCGTCGCCGTCGAACCGGCCCTGGTCGTCGGTCCGGTCGAAGGCGCACAGCAGCCCGAGTCGCCGCTCGCGATAGATGAGCGGAACGAGCAGTGCGCTGGACGCGTCCGGCACGCCGAGACGCGCGCTGTCGAGCAGCGGGTCGGCGTCGACGTCGTCGATCCGGACCGGGGCGGTGCCCAGCAGCGCCTCGCCGGCGCGCGATCCGGCGATCTCCACGCCCCGGTCGCCCGCGATCTGGCCCGCACCGGCGGCGACCCGCAGCGTGTCGCCGTCACGGAGCAGGACGACGACGCTGCGCGCCGCCACGAGCGTCCGGGCCCGTGCGACGATCAGCTCGAGGATGCGGTCGAGGTCGGTCTCGGCCCCGACGGCCTGCGTGATCGCCGCGGTCGCCTCGAAGCCGCGCACCACCCGCTCGAGCTCATGCCGGCGCGCGTCGAGCGTCTCGTACAGGCCGGCGTTCTCGATCGCGATCGCGGCCCAGTCGGCGAGGACGACGACGGACGCCTCGTCGCGTTCGTCGAAGTCACCGCCGCCCGCCTTCTCGGTGAGGTAGAGGTTGCCCCAGGCGTGTCCGCGGATCATGACCGGCACGCCGAGGAACGACCCCATCGGCGGGTGGCGGGGCGGGAAGCCAAAGGATCGTGGGTGGGCGCCGACGTCGTGCAGGCGCAGCGGCCGGGGCTCGTCGATCAGCACGCCGAGGATGCCGCGGCCGCGCGGCAGGTCCCCGATCGCGCGGTGCGTCTCGGCGTCGATCCCGCGGGTGATGAAGCGGCTCAGCGCGACCCGCTCGGCGTCGAGGACGCCCATCGCGGCGTACCGCGCCCCGGTGAGCTCCCGGGCGACGTCGAGCAGCCGGTCGAGCACCTGCTCGACGCGCAGCTCGCTGACGAGATCCCGGCCCGCCTCGACGAGTCGTTCGAGTCGGGCAGGGTCGAGAGAGGCAAGGGCGGCGCGGTCCGGCATCGGTCCATTCTGTCAGCGGCGTATCGTCTCGCTTCGTCCCCCGCTTCGCCCCGGATGGAGAGCCCGAGATGAGCACGATGACGTCGGCGAGCCTGCCGCTCGTTCCCACCGACGACGAGATCGCGATCCGTGAAGCGGTTCGCGCCGTCTGCGAGCCGTACGGCGGCCGCTACGCCCGCAAGAAGTACGCGGCCGAGGAGCCGCCCACCGAGCTCTGGAACGCGCTCGCCGAGAAGGGCTTCGTCGGCGCGAACGTCCCCGAGGAATGGGGCGGCGGCGGGATGGGGATGAACGGGCTGCAGATGATCGCTGAGGAGATCGCGGCGGCCGGTGGCGCCACGCTCATGCTCGTCGTGTCGTCGGCGATCGGCGGCTCGGTCCTCGCGCGGCACGGCTCGCCCGAGCAGAACGACCGCTGGCTGCGGGGGATCGCGGCGGGCACGACGAAGCTCGCGTTCGCCATCACCGAGCCCGACGCAGGTACGAACTCGCACAACCTCCGCACCGAGCTGCGGCGGGATGGAGGCTCGTACCGGCTGAAGGGTCAGAAGACGTTCATCTCCGGCGTCGAGGACGCCGACGCGGTGCTGGTCGTCGCCCGGTTCCGGCGCGCCGACGGCGAGCTGGGGATGCCGTGCCTGTGCATCGTCGACGTCGACGCCCCCGGCTTCACCCGGGACGTGATCCCCATGCCGTACATGGGCGCCGACCGGCAGTGGACGCTGTTCTTCGACGACGTCGAGGTGGGGACCGACCGGCTCGTCGGCGGCGAGGAGGGCGGGCTCGCCCCGGTGTTCGACGGCCTGAACCCCGAGCGGATCATCGTCGCGGCGCTCGCCAACGGCAGCGCCCGTCTCGCGCTCGACAAGGCGGCGGAGTACGCGAAGGACCGCGAGGTGTGGGGGACGCCGATCGGCACGCATCAGGCGGTCGCGCACCCGCTGGCCAAGGCGAAGGTCGAGCTCGAGCTCGCGCGCCTCATGACCCAGAAGGCCGCGGTCCTGTTCGACGCGGGCGCGCCGGGGGCCGGTGAGGCGTCGAACTTCGCGAAGTACGCGGCCGCCGAGGCGGCGATCCACTCCGTGGACGCGGCGATCCAGACGCACGGCGGCAACGGCTTCACCATCGAGTACGGCATCTCGGACATGTGGTGGGCCACCCGCCTGATGCGAACCGCGCCGGTGAGCGCGGAGATGGTCCTCAACTACGTGGCCCAGCACTCCCTCGGCCTGCCGAAGTCCTACTGATGAGCGTGCGGATCGGCAGCTGGGCCGGCTTCTGGGGCGACTCGCGCGGCGCGGCGAAGCAGCTGGTGCTGGGCACGGAGCTCGACTACCTCGTCGGCGACCACCTGGCCGAGATCACCATGGCGCTGCTCGCGCGGTTCCGGATGAAGGACCCGACGCTGGGCTACGTCCCCGACGTGGTGAAGGGGCTCGCGCCGCTGATGGGCGAGCTCTCGGCGCGCGGCGTGAAGGTCATCACCAATGCAGGCGGGCTGAACCCGGCCGGCTGCGCGGCGGCGCTGCGCGATGCCGCCGCGGAGGCGGGCGTCTCGCTGAAGGTGGCGTGGGTCGAGGGCGACGACGTCCTCCCACGGCTGCCGGGGCTGCGCGAGGCCGGTGCGGTCGACATGTTCACGGGCGAGGCGCTCCCCGAGCACGCCCTGACGATGAACGCGTACCTCGGCGCCCGCCCGATCGCCACCGCGCTCGACATGGGCGCGGACATCGTCGTGACCGGCCGCTGCGCCGACTCCGCGCTCGTCCTCGGCCCGCTCATGCACGAGTTCGGGTGGAGCGACGACGACTTCGACCTGCTGTCGGCGGGCTCGCTGATCGGCCACGTCGTCGAGTGCGGCACGCAGTGCACGGGCGGCCTGTTCACCGACTGGTGGACGGTTCCCGGCTGGGAGAACATGGGCTACCCGGTGGCCGAGTGCGAGGCCGACGGTACCGCGGTCATCGGAAAGCCCGACGGGACCGGCGGCCTCGTGACGCCGCCGACCGTCGGCGAGCAGATCCTCTACGAGATCGGCGACCCGGGCGCGTACATCCTGCCCGACGTCGTGTGTGACTGGCGCTCGGTGCAGCTCGAGCAGGTCGGCTCCGAGCGGGTGCGGGTCTCGGGCGCGAAGGGCAGTGCGCCGACCGGCTCGTACAAGGCGACCACGACTGCGCTCGACGGGTTCCGGATGCTCGCGACGATGGCGTTCAACGGCCTCGACGCAGCGGGCCGCGCGCGCCGCGCGGGCGAGGCGATGCTCGCCCGGACCGAGCGGCTGGCCGGCGAGAAGGGGCTGGCGCCGTTCTCGCAGACGTCGGTCGAGGTCTCCGGCGGTGGCGACGCCGAGGGGCGGCCGGGCGCGATCACGGACGGCCGCGAGGCGGTCGTGAAGATCGGCGCGCGGCATGCCGACCAGGCCGCGCTGGCGATCCTCAGCACCGAGATGATCCCGTTCGGGCTCATCGCCCAGGGGCTGACGGGTGTCGCGTCGGGACGGCCCAAGCCCCAGCCCGTGATCCGCCTGTTCCACGTGCTCGTCGACAAGGCGTCGGTGCCCGTCACCGTGACGCTCGGCGACGAGACGCGGGCGGTGGAGGTGGCGCCGGGGAACGCGGAGGTGCCGGGGACGGAGCCGCTCGCCGAGCCCGCGGCCGTGGCTTCGGGCGGCGGCGAGACCGTCACCGTCCCGCTCCGCGCGATCGCGTACGCCCGCAGCGGCGACAAGGGCAACGACGCGAACGTCGGGGTGATGGCGCGGCGGCCGGAGTTCGTCTCCGTCATCCACGAGCAGGTGACCGCGGCCCGCGTCGCCGAGGTCTTCGGCGCGTGGCTCGAGGGCGACGTCCGGCGCTGGGAGCTCCCCGGCCTCGGTGCGATCAACATCCTCATGCGCGACGTCCTGGGCGGGCGCGGCGGAACGTCGTCGCTGCGGCTCGACCCGCAGGGCAAGTCCTACGGGGCGATCCTGCTGGCGCTGCCGGTCACCGTGCCCGCGGCGTGGGAGCGCGAGGGTCTGCTCGGCGGATAGGCTCGCGCGCTCGTGGGAGGAGACCTGTTCGACCTCAGTGGGAAGGTCTGCCTGGTCACCGGCGGGAGCCGGGGGCTGGGCAAGGAGATGGTCCACGCGTTCGCGCAGCACGGCGCCGACGTGATCGTCGCGAGCCGCAAGCTCGGCGCGTGCCAGGCGGTCGCCGTCGACGTCCGCGAGCAGTACGGGCGCCGCGCGGCCGCGCTGCCGGTCAACGTCAGCGACTGGGACCAGTGCGACGCGCTCGTCGAGGCCGCGTACGCGGAGTTCGGCCGGGTCGACGTGCTCGTCAACAACGCGGGCATGTCGCCGCTGTACCCGAGCCTCCCGGAGGTCGAGGAAGCGCTCTTCGACAAGGTCATCACGCTGAACCTCCGTGGGCCGTTCCGCCTGGGCTCCCTCATCGGCGCGCGGATGGCGGAGGGCGACGGCGGCTCGATCATCAACATCTCCTCCGTGGGCTCGATCCGGCCGCGGCCGGAGTACCTGCCCTACGCGGCGGCGAAGGCCGGGCTCAACGCGCTGACGGAGGGATTTGCCGCGGCGTTCGGACCGACCGTCCGGTGCAACACGATCATGGCGGGGATGTTCGCCACGGACATCGCGAAGGCGTGGGACCGGGCAGCGGTCGACACCATGGCGAAGCAGATGTTCGCCCTCGGCCGGGTCGGGGAGCCGCACGAGATCGTGGGCGCCGCGCTGTACCTGGCCTCCGACGCGTCGAGCTACTGCACCGGCGCGACTCTGCGACTCGACGGAGGCGGCCAATGAAGGACGTTGATCTCGACGTGCTGGCGCGTTGGATGGACGCGCAGGGGATTCCCGGCGAGCCGATCACCGACCCGAAGCCGCTCGGCGGCGGCACGCAGAACATCATGCTGCTGTTCACACGCGGCGGCCGGGAGTTCGTGCTGCGCCGCGGGCCCAAGCACCTGCGGCCGAAGACGAATGACGCGCTCCGGCGCGAGATGCGCGTCCTTCGCGCGCTTGCGGACACCGACGTCCGCTGCCCCGGGTTCATCGCCGGCTGTGAGGACGAGGAGGTCCTCGGCGGCGCGGTCTTCTACCTCATGGAGCCGGTCGACGGGTTCAACGCGACGGTGTCCCTGCCGGACCTCCACGCCGGCGACCCGGCGGTCCGGCACGCGATGGGGCTCGACGCGGTCACCGCGCTCGCGACCCTGGCGGCCGTCGATCACCGCGCGGTTGGATTGGGCGACGTCGGCAAGCCCGAGGGGTTCCTCGAGCGCCAGGTCCCGCGGTGGATCTCCGAGCTGGAGTCCTACTCGCGCCACGAGGGATACCCGGGCCCCGACCTGCCGGGGATCGACGAGGTCGCCGCGTGGCTGGAGGCGAACCGCCCGGCGACGTTCACGCCCGGCATCGTCCACGGCGACTACCACCTCGCGAACCTCATGTTCCGCTTCGACGGCCCGGAGCTCGCGGCGATCGTCGACTGGGAGATGTGCACGGTCGGCGACCCGCTGCTCGATCTCGGGTGGCTGCTCGCGACCTGGCCGGATGAGGACGCGGGCGCCGCGGTTGTCGCCGGCGCCCTGGCGATGGCCGGCGGCCTGGCGACCCGCGACGAGCTGCTCGCCCGCTACGCCGAGCACTCCTCGCGCGACCTGTCGGCGATCGACTGGTACACCGTGATGGCTTGCTTCAAGCTCGCGATCATCCTCGAGGGAACCCACGCGCGCGCATGCGCGGGGAAGGCGAATGCGGACGTCGGCGACCTGCTGCACTCGATCGCGGTCGGCCTGTTCGAGCGGGCGCAGGGGCTCGCGGCCGTATGAAGGCGCTGACCTACGAGGGGCCGCAGGCGATCCGGTGCACCGACATGCCCGACCCGGAGCGCCCCGGAGAGCGCGGGGTCGTCGTCCGGGTGACGACCGCCGGGATCTGCGGCAGCGATCTGCACATCTACGACGGCCACGGGTTCAGCGAGGACCTCGGCTTCTGCGTCGGCCAGGAGGCGGTCGGCGAGATCGTCGACGCCGGGCCGGGTGTCGAGCGCTTCGCGGTCGGGGACCGCGTGCTCGTCACGGCGTCGGTCGGCTGCTCCCGCTGTCGGGAGTGCGCGCGCGGGCGGGTCGCGTACTGCGAGCGCGCTGGCGAGGTCGTCGGGTGCTACGGCCTGAGCGCTGCGCTGCAGGGCTCGCAGGCCGAGTTCGTCGCGGTCCCGGAGGCCGACGGCAACCTCGTCCGGCTGCCCGACGAGATCTCCGACGAGGCCGCCATCGTCCTGACCGACAACGCGCCGACGGGCTGGTACGGCGCGCGCCGCGCGCGGATCGCGCCCGGGGACACGGTCGCGGTGATCGGCCTCGGCCCGGTCGGGCTGATGGCGGCGCAGGCCGCGTTCGCGATGGGCGCCGCACGGGTGCTCGGCGCGGACCTCGTCGCCGAGCGGCGTGCGCGGGCGGAGGCGATGGGCGTCGAGCCCGTCCACCCCGACGACCCGAAGACCCACATCCGCGAGCTCACGGGCGGGCCGGGCGCGGACGCGGTCGTCGAGGCGGTCGGCGCCGACGCGACGATCAAGCTCGCGCTCAGCGCGGCGCGCCACGGCGGCCGGGTGAGCGTCGTCGGCGTCAACCAGAACACGAAGTACGAGCTGAACATGCCGCTCGCGCAGGTCAAGGAGCTCGAGTTCCACATCGGGCTCTGCTCGGTCCAGTACGAGCTCCCGGCGCTGCTGCAGCTCACCGCCGCCGGACGGCTGGAGCCCGAGGCGGTCGTGTCCCACCGCCTCGGCCTGTCCGAGGGGGAAGCGGCCTACGCGCTCTTCGCGGGCCGCACCGACGGCGTCTCGAAGGTCGTCCTCGACCCCGCCCGCTAGGCGGGTCCGCGCAGCTCGGCGAAGAGCGCCGCGCGGCGGTCCGGATCGATGCCCGCGGGGAGGTGGAGCGTGACGCGGGTGGCGAGGTCGCCGTACCGGCGGCGGATCTCTGCCACCGCCTCCTCGGGCGTGCCGACGATGGCGAAGAGGTCGAGCAGCTCGTCGTCGACGAGGCTCGCGAGCTCGCCCCAGCGGTCGCGCTTGGTCAGCTCACGCAGCTCGTCCTGCAGCTCGCCGCGGCCGTGCATCTCGAGCACCGGCCGGTACGCGGGGGTCGACCCGTAGAAGCCGATCTGCCCGCGCACCATCTGGATCCCGGCGGCGCGCTCCTCCTCGGTGTCGGCCGCGACGATGAACCCGGGCGCCGTGATCTCGAAGCCGTCGAGCGATCGCCCCGCCTTCGCGGCGCCGCGCTCGAGTGCGGGCAGGGTCGCCTCGCGCACGTACTTCTCCGTGCTGAAGCCGTGGCAGAGGATCCCGTCCGCGACCTCGCCCGCCATCTCGGTCATCAGCGGCCCGACGGCGGCGAGCAGGACCTTCGGGTTCCCGTGGGGATTTGGGCCGGGGTTGAAGAACGGCGTCATGAGGTTGTGGGTGTAGAACTCGCCCTCGAACGCGAGCGGCGCGTCGGTCGCCCACGTGTCCCAGATCGCCCGCACGGCGAGGATGTACTCGCGCATACGCTTCGCCGGTTTGGACCACGGCATCGAGTAGCGGCGCTCGATGTGCGGCTTGATCTGCGAGCCGACGCCGAGGACGAACCGCCCGCCCGACGCGGCCTGCAGGTCGTTGGCCTGCAGCGCGAGCGTCATCGGGCTGCGCGCGAACGCGACGGCGATCGCGGTGCCGATCTCCACGCGCTCGGTGTGCTCGGCGCCGAGGGCGCAGGCGAGGAACGCGTCGGCCTGGGTCTCCGGCGCGAACCAGCCGTCGTAGCCGTCGGCCTCCGCCCGGGGCGCGGCTTCGCGCGCCTCGGAGATCGCCGAGACGTAGCTCATCAGATCGACCTTCACGTGGTGCTCCTCGCTCCGGCGACCGGCGCGAACGCCGTCGCGATGACGGTCTCCAGTTCGGCCGTGACGCGCTCGAGCGGCTTGACGCTGCGCTGCGCGCGAGAGAGGACGATGCCGCCCTCGATCGCGGCGACGAGCAGCGTCGCCATCGACCGGGCGCGATCGGCGGGCACGCCGCGCTCGGCGAATGCGTCGGCGATCAGCTGCTCCCAGTCGGCGAAGACCTCGCCGGCGATCTCGCGCACCGTCGGCTCGTGCTCGCCGTCGACCGCGGCGGCGACGATCGGGCAGCCCGCGCGGAAGTCCGAGTCGCGCAGGATCTCACTCCACTGGCGGCGGAAGATCCCGACGGCCGCGACGGGGTCGTGCTCCTGCAGGACCGCCGCGGTCCCGGCGAGCGTGAACTCCCCGGCCCACCGCACGCTCTCCTCGGCGAGCTGGGTCTTGCCGCCCCTGAAGTGGTGGTAGACCGACCCGCGCGGCGCGCCGCTGTGCTCGAGGACGTCGGCGAACGTCGTGCCCTCGATGCCGCGCTCGCGGAAGAGCAGCGCGGCGCTCTGGATCATTCTCTGTCGGGCGTCTGACGTGCGGGGCATGGTTCTATGGTCGCCGGAATAGTATCCGCGCATGGAGATCACCCGCAGCAGCATCGACACCATGAAGGGCCCGGCGGAGTGGTTCACCGGCGACGTCTACATCGACGTCGTGGGTGCCGCGCCCGCCCCGGGTCGCGTCCAGGCGAACCTCGTGCGCTTCGCGCCCGGCGCCCGCACCGCGTGGCACACCCATCCGCTCGGCCAGACGATCTACGTGACCGAGGGCGTCGGGCTCTGCCAGAAGCGCGGCGGGCCGGTCGAGGAGATCCGGCCCGGCGACCGCGTCTTCTTCGAGCCCGACGAGGACCACTGGCACGGCGCCACGCCGGCCCGGTTCATGGCGCACCTGGCGCTGAACGAGGCCGACGCGGCGCACTCAGCCGTGGCGTGGGGGGATCACGTCACGGACGAGGAATACGCGGGCTAACCCGCAACCTGGTGGCACTGCGTGGCGATCTCGGACTCGCCGACGCGCAGAACCGCGCACGCGAAGCCCGGCACGGTGTCCTTGTTCCAGGTGACGCCCGGGACGTACAGGTTCGAGTCACAGCGCGAGCCCAGGTCGATCTTCTGGGAGTCGACGACGTTGTGGTTCACATCACGCAGCTCGTAGGTCAGCGTCCAGTTGCACAGGGACGGCACGGCGGAGAAGCCGGCGGACTGGCTCTCGACGTACAGCCCGTCACCGGTCACGCCATGGTCGAGTTCGCCGCTCGGGATCGGGTAATCGCCCCACGGCGTCGGCACGGTTCCACTGCTGAACATGGTGAAGCCGGACGCGCTGGCGGAAGCCGGCGCGGTGTTCACCGCCGCCAGTCCAGCCACGGCGATCAGGGTCACGAGCAGTCCACGGATGGTCTTGCGAATGGGCATTCGCATCGCCTCCTCGGGCGGGGTGTGTCGATGTCGCGAGCGGTGTGCGGTTCGCGTCTCGAACCCGCACCGGCGCATCCACTCGGGCCGCGCCTTTCTGCTCGCCGTCTTCTCTTGGGCTACCCGTCGTCGCCGTCGCGAAACGGGGCATTCGTCCTGGTTGGCATCTCCGTGTCGCGATTGGCCAGCGTGATCAGGACCGCGCCGCCGAGCGCGGCCAGCAGCGCGGCGCCCGCCACGACGACGTGCCAGCCCGGCCGGGTCAGCCGCTCGTCGAACAGCAGGATTCCGAGGATGACGCTGACCGCCGGGTTGGCGACCGACACCGCCGCCATCGCCGGGGCGAGCTGGCCCGTCGCCAGCGAGAGCTGCTGGATGATGAACGCGACGAAGCCGAAGCCGAGCAGCCCCCATGTGCGCCAATCGCCGGCCGCTTGGCCGATGCTCACGTGAAGGTCGTTGAGGACCGGCTTGGTGAACGTCGCCGACAGCCCGAAGAACAGCCCGGCGCAGACACCGAGCACAGCCGCGTGGAGGGCGGGGGAGGTCTGCGTGCGCAGCCAGAGCAGCAGGCCGGCGACCATCGCGCTGATCACGACGGCGGCGAGGACGAGGCTCTCCGTCGCGGCGTTGTCGGTCCCGGCGTCGGGGTCGCCGATGAGCACGAACATCGCCAGCCCCGCCACGACGACACCGGCGCCCAGCACCTGCCGCCGGGTCACCACCTGGTTGGTCAGCCAGGAGCCGAGCGGCAGCGCCCACACGATCGTCGTGACCAGCAGGGGCTGGATGACCACGAGCTTGCCGCGGTCCAGCGCGGCACCCTGCGTCGCGTAGCCCGCGAAGAGGACGAGGGTGCCGAGCAGCCACACCGGGACGGCGACGAGCCGGAAGAGCCCGGCAACGCCCTCGACCGCCTCGCCCGCGCGCGCGAGGGCGAACTGGCCACGCTGCTGCAAGGTGGCGGCGAGCGCGAAGCACACGGCGGAGACGAGGGCGAGCGTGGCTGCCATGCGAGGTCGTTCTAAGCGGTGGGCCGGACGAGAGCATCGGGGCCCGCTGGAATCATCCCGCGGGTGGCCGCCGCCCCCGACACCGCCGATCCACTGACGGGTGAGTCCCGCTGGCCGGCCGTCGCGGTGGTCCTGGTCTTCCTGGCGCTGAACGTCACGATGCGCATCTCGCTTCCGAAGGACGGCGCGTTCGGCGGCATGCCGTGGGCGCTGCCGGCGATCGAGGTGATCCTGCTGATCGTGCTCGCCACCAGTGATCCGTCGGGTCCGGCCGAGCGGCGCCGCCTGCACCGCGCGGCCTCGGCGCTCGTCGGGTTGCTCGTCGTCGCGGCGCTCTGGGCCACCGGGACGCTCGTCTCCGACCTGGTCACGGGGGCGAGCCTCGCGAACGATCCGTCCCAGCTGCTGGCCGCCGGCGGGCTGGTCTGGCTCGGGAACAACCTGGCGTTCGCGCTCCTGTACTGGCTGATGGACGGTGGCGGCCCAGCCGCGCGCTTCCAGCGGCCGGGCGCCGTCGACTTCGCCTTCACCCAGCACATGAGTCCCGAGCTCGCCGCCCCGGGGTGGCGCCCGGTGTTCGCCGACTACCTGCACCTCGGGTTCACCAACGCGACGGCGTTCAGTCCGACCGACGTCATGCCGCTGACCCATCGCGCGAAGTTCGCGATGCTCGTGCAGGCGACGGTCGCGCTCGCGCTGTTCGGCCTGATCGTGGCGCGCGCCGTCAACGCGTTCACGTAGCGGCTCAGCCCGGCACGGCGAGCTGCGTGCGGTCGACCGCAATGACCCGCAGCTCGCTGGTGCACGGCCCGTCGTCGCCGGGCAGCCAGCAGTCCTCGGGGGCGGGCAGCATCTCGACGACCTCGACCGGCGCGCTCGGCGCTTGTTCCCGCGCGGGGGCGACGAAGCGTGCCCAGCCCCGCAGCAGCGACGGGCTCTCGAGGTCGACGTAGCGCGGCTTGCGCTCAAGCGGGGAGCGGACGAAGCAGCGCCGCGGGATGCCGCGCTCGCGGGCCCAGAACCCGAGGTCATCGGGGTTCTCAGGCAGCTCGCCGGCCGCGGCGGTCCAGGTCGCCCGGCGCACGACCAACCGGCCGAGCTGCACGCGCTGCCCGTCCGCGGCGGCGACCGGCGCGAAGCTGCGGATCGCCGAGACGAAGATCGGCAGGTACAGCAGCTCGGCGAGCGGCACGGAGAACGTGCCGGTGCGGTCACGGACGATCCCCTGCTCGAGCACCAGGTCCTCCAGCGCGGCCCGTCGCATCCCGTCGGGCGCGGGCTCGTCGCCGGCCATCACCACGGTCGAGCCGGGGGTGAAGATCGGCCACGCGCGCGCGGTCATGTCGACGGGCCCGTGTCGCGGCGGCGAGAGCTGCACGCTCGGGCCGGCCTCGCGCGCCAGGCGGGCGGCGAAGGTCGTGGGGTCGGGATGACGGAGCCCGAACAGCCCCTGCGCGAGCGGGTTGTCGCCGCCGTGGAAGTCACCGAGCACGAGCAGGAAGTCGCCGGCGTCTGCGGCCTCCGGGCTCGCCGCCGCGAGCTGCAGGTCGGCGGACTGGTAGACGGACCCCGGCCACGCGGGCGTCCAGTCGCCGAAGACCGTCCCGGGATCGCCGCCGCCCGCGACCTGCGCCCAGCGGCGCTGCAGCTCGGCCTTCTCCTCGCCCATCTGGTCCCACAGCCCGAACCCCGCGCCCATGAGCCGGCCCACCAGCGGGGCGAGCGGCCCGTCGTGGCCGTCCGACATCGCGGCCAGGAGCGCGGCGCCCCGGCCGAACACCCGCCCGTTCCACCACCGTGACGCGGACAGGATCGCGGGCAGGGTGTCGCGCAGCTCCTCGCTCACCTCGCCGCCGATGGTGAGGTCGAGATCGCGCATGCAGTCGAGGTAGGCGATGGTCCGCCCGCCGCCGCTGTCGCCCGGCTGCTTGACGGCGGGGCGGCCGGCCACCTGTTCGAAGACCGCGTCGAGCGCATCCAGCGCGGTGGCGACGTCATCCCCGCGGGCGGCGGCGACCCGTTCGCGGGCGGCCTCCATCCGGTCGAGCGGGGACGTGTCGACCAGCAGCGGGCGCAGGGCGCGCTCGGGCCACGGCCCCATCGGCAGCGGTGAGGTGACACCGGCGGCGGCGCCGACCGCTTCGACGGCCCAGGTCTCGAAGTGCACGGTGCGCACCTGATCGGCCGCGCCGCCACGCACCGCGATGGCGGGACCCTCAGGCTGGATGTGGCCCCAGGCCAGCGGTCCGAAGTAGCCGATCGTGTCGTTCTTCGCGCAGTAGCGCTGCCAGTAGGCGCCCGTGACATCGAGCCGGCGGCGCTGTCGCGACGGGCTCCCGGCGCCGCCGTTCGCGAGCTTGACGACTTCACGCCGGAGGGAGTCACGGCTCTGCCACGCGACGGCTTCGCGGAATCGCGGGTCCGACGCCGCCTCGGCCAGCCGACCGGTTTCGTCCCCTGGCCCGAACCGGTCCAGCCCGGAGGCGGGGAACCCCGCGCTGCGGAGGGCGAACTCGGGCCACAGTGCCCAGTCGCCGGCGAGGGAGACCAGGTCGCCGGTCGCGGGTTCCGCCGATGTATTCATTAGAGTTCGACTCTAGTCAATGTCCGGAGAGCCTGTCAAGCGCCGCTACGACGCCACCACCCGGCAGGCTGCCGCCGCCCGCACGCGCGACCAGATCTGCGCCGCCGCGGAGGAGCTGTTCGTCCGGGACGGCTACGCGCGCACGAGCATCAAGGCGGTCGCACGAGCAGCGGGCGTCTCGGAGGCGACGGTCTACCTGGCGTTCGAGGGCAAGCCGGGTCTGCTCAACGCCGTGATCCTGCGCGCGGTCCAGGACGACGAGGCCGAGTCGATCGACACCGTCCTGTCGGGGTCCGCGGCCGACGTGATCCCGCGGCTCGCGCGCTCGAATGCGCTGACGATGGAGCGGGCCGCGCACGTCATCGCGCTCGGTGAAGGGGCTGCGCTCATGGACGCGGAGCTCCGGGGCATGCAGGCGCGGGCGCACGCGCGGCTGCTGGCGTCATGGGCGCGGGTCGCCGAGCGGCTCGACGAGGCCGGCCTGCTCGCCGACGACGCCGAGACCGCGGCGCGGACGATCTTCGCCGTCTCCTCCGAGACGGCCTACCTGCGGATGACCGACGACGTGGGCCTGTCGGTCGACGCGTACGCGGCGTGGCTCGAGACCACGCTCGCGCGGCTGCTCCTACGGTGACGGGATGCGGACGGGCGGTGCGAGGACCTCGTCCGGGAGGTCGCCGGTTGGCCCGCCCTGCCAGGGGAACCGCCCGGCTGCGTGCCGGAGGCGGTAGCGCACCGCGCCGTGGGCGTTGAGGGAGTGCCAGGCCGCCTTGGTCATCGGCGTCATGTCGGGGATCCAGAACCGGTCGGCGATCGGGTCGAGATCTTCACCCGCCCGCCCATCGCGCAGCTCGACGTCGGCGGCCACGTGGCCCTCGCCGTCCTCCAGGCTCAGGCGGGCAAGGACCGTGCCGTCGCGGTCGCAGATCTGCGACTCGCCGAGCGACACCGTCGGCCACGGGATCCCCGGGCCCATCGGGGTCGCCCCGGTGACCGGCCCGACGTGCGCCGCCTGCGCGACCGGCACGCCGGTCAGCCGCGCGACCTGGCCGGGCAGCGCGCGGGCCTGCTCGCGCCAGATGTCGTGCTCGGCGGCGAAGAGGCGGCCGACCGGGCCGGGCCAGTTCGTCGGGAACGACGGCCAGCACATCCCGCCGAGGACGAGCTGCGCGCCGGCCGCGCGCACCCGCGCTGCCGTGCGGTTGCGGGCCCACTCCCAGCCGGACATGAGCCCGACCGTGACGCCCAGCGCCGTCGATCGCGCCACGCCGTCGTCGTCCCCGCCGCGGTAGTAGTTGTTCTCCCAGGCCGTCGGGATGTCCTTGTCGTGCAGGTGCGCCGAGCCGTCGGGCTCGGCGAGGACGTACGTGCCGTAGGTGTGCTTGCCGCGCACGGCGACGAAGCCGCCGCCGACGACGCAGTCGAGCTCGCGCGCGAGGCGCGTCAGCATCCGAAACGGCGCGCCGTCGACCGGTCGAGGAACGCTGAGGATCTCCTTGGCGAAGACGTTCGGCGAGGTGCACGCCTCCGGCACGAGGATCACGTCGGGTCCGTGCTCGCGGTGCGCGTCGCGAATCAGGTCCTCCAGGCGGAGGAGATTCGCATCGACCGCCCCGAGCGCGAGGGCGGGCTGGACGACGGCGAGCCGGGGCATGCGGCCGATCCTCTCACGCCCCGGCGCGCCCCAGCGCGCCTACACCGAAGCGGGACTGGGCGTCCACGCTTGCGCCTGCAGGAAGGCGTCCAGCGCCACGTGTCCGGCCAGGTTGTCGACGACGCCGACGAGCCCGGCGAAGGTGCACTCCGCGACCACCTCGAGGATGTCCTCCTGGCTCCAGCCGGCCGCGCGCGCGGCGTCGACGGCGCCGTCGGCGTCCTTGCCCCGATCGCGGACGATGGTGCGGGCCAGCTGCGCGATCGCCGCCAGCCGCGGATCCGACGGGTCGCGGCCCTCGCGCAGGGACGCGATCTCCTCGTCGGCGAGCGCGAGCCCGGTGAGCACGGTCGAATGGAACGCGACCCCGTAGCGGTTGTCGACCTCGACCCCGACGGCCAGACCGGCGACCTCACGGGCCACCGGGTCCAGTGTGCCGCCGGCGACCGCTCGGCGTAGGCCGTCGAAGCTCCGCAGAAGCGTGGGGCCCGCGGCCGCGCTCGCGGCGAGGTTCGGCACGAGGCCGAGGTCGTCGGCGATCCCGGCCAGGATGGCGCCGGCTTCCCCCGGCGCGCTCTCTGGGGTGTGGACCTGGAGCTGCATGGCGGTCTCCCTTCTCGTTGACGCGGTCCAGCCTGGAGGCCGCCGGGATGGACGCCAATTCCCCGCCAGGGAATCGCCCGGCGCTCGCAGCCGGTCTACGATCGCGCCATGGAAGCCGCTGGGACGCTGGGCGATCAGCTGCGGCACTGGCGCCGCGTGCGCGGCAAGAGCCAGCTCGAGCTCGCCGTCGAGGCGATGACCACGCCGCGCTACGTCAGCTTCGTCGAGACCGGGCGCTCGCAGCCCAGCCGGCGGATGGTCGTGCGCCTCGCACGGGCGCTCGACGTGCCGCTGCGCGAGCGCAACGGCCTGCTGCTGGCCGCAGGCTACGCGCCGCTGTACCGCGCCGCGCCCCTCGAAGACCCCGACCTCGAGCGCGTTCGCGGCGCACTCGAGGCGATGCTGGCCAAGCACGAGCCGTTCCCCGCCGTGGTGATGGATCGGGGCTGGAACGTGCTGCGCGCGAACGGCGGAGCGCAGCGCCTGTTCGGCGGCCTCTGCGCGCCGGATCCGCTGCCGGAGCCCGCGAACGTGCTCGAGCTGATGATCGGCCCCGGCCCCGTGCGCGCTGCGGTCCGCAACTGGGAGCAGGTCGTCCCCGGTCTGCTGGACCGGTGCCGGCGCGAGGCCGTCGGAGGAGTGCTCGACGCGGCCACCGCCGAGCGGTTGGCGCGGCTGCGCGTGCTCCCGGAGGTCGCCTCGCTGGCCGACGCGCCGTCGTCTCCGGTGTTCGACGTGGAGTTCCTGTTCGAGGGCGCCGAGCTGCGCTTCTTCTCCGTCGTCTCGACGATCGGGACACCCACCGACGTGACCGCGCAGGAGCTGCGCGTCGAGGCGTTCTTCCCCGGCGACCGCGAGACGGAGGCGCGCTGGGCGACGCCGCTGTGATGCCGGTCAGTCGGGCTGCATGACGACCTGGAGCAGCGTCTCGTACCCGGGATGGGCGAGCGGCGTCCACACCGCGCCGGCGTTCTGGCTGTCGCCGCCCGAGGTGTGCGAGAACGTCGTGCTCCCCGTGAGCGGCGCGAACCAGACGTAGGCGCCCGGCGTGCCGGTCCCGGAGTTGTCGACCGTCACGATGTCGCCCTTGCGCGCCTTGCAGCACACGTAGTTCAGCCCGGCGGTCGCGTACGTGTGGACCCCGGGGTCGCGGGCGGCGAGCTGGAACGGCGGATCGCTGGTCGTCACGACGGTGACGGTGCCGTTGTCGTTCGGCCGCACGACCGAGAAGCGCAGCGGCAGGGCGACGGGGCTGTTCCCGGTCTTCAGCCGGAACGTGGTGACCATGCCGTCGGCGGGGACGGTCAGCGCGGCCGTCCAGAACTCGGTGTCGTCGAAGGCGAAGGTCGCGGGGAGGGCCTGCGGCGTGGCGGTGAGATCGCTGCCGAAGGTCAGGGGCTCCTTCGCGGGGGCGAGTGAGCTGGCGCGGCGCAGCAGCCGCTTGGCGCACGACGTCGCGCCGCTCGCGCGTCCGGCCTCGATCTTCACGTCGACGCACTCCAGGTCGTCGTAGACCTGGGCGAACGGCACGCCGTGCAGCGTCTGCCCGGAGAAGCGCTTGGCGACGATCGACGACTGCAGCGTCCGCAGGGCGGTCGCCTTCTGGCCGAACGCCTTGCCCGCGCGCGCCTTGGCGGCGATCGCCGCCAGGCGGGACTTGACGAGGCGCAGGTCGCCCGCCAGGCCGCCTGTCGCGAGCTGGGCGAGGTCGCCGCGGCACCGCTCAGCGGCCGTCGTCAGCTTCGTGATCGTGCCGCGCTTCTTCGTGTCGCGCGCCTTCTGGACATGGACCGAGACGCAGTCGAGGTCCGTGATCACCCGTGCGGTGGCGATGCCGTTGATCTCGTCGGAGAGGGAGCCCGTGATGAGCGCGGCCTTGGCGCGATGGACCGCGGCGGGGGACGACCCGCCGGCCTTCGAGACGAGGGTTCTCAGCCCGGCCTCGAACGCGCCGGCGGTGCCGGACCCGGCGGCCGAGGCGGGGACGGGGGTGGTGATCAGCGCCGCGGCGGCGAGGGCGACGGCGGCGAATGCGCGGGACATCCGCCGATCATGACGGACCCTTGGGGGCTGCTGCCGGCGACCTACGCCAGCGGGCTCACGGAGGCCACGCCGTTCATCCACGACGCAGCGCTGCCGACGACGAACTCACGCGAGGTCTGGGAGCTCATCATGTAGTGGCCGTCCAGGACGGGGATCATCGTGCAGCGCTGGCCAGAGGCCTGTGCCAGCTGGCAGGTGGAGACGCCGAGCAGCCATGGCACGATCGGATCGCTTAGGCCGTTGAACAGCATCATCGGCGGTCCGCCGCGATGGAACTGCGCGGTGCATCCACGCAGATCTGCGGTGCGGGTGACGCTGGTGCCGTCGCGCAGCGGGACGGTCGTGCTGTTGACCTGTGAGGTCACGAGGGGCACGCACGCGGATCCCACGACGGAGACGACGCCGGTCGGCGCGCTGCTGAACTGCGCGTTGGCGGTGAACGGTCGCGGCGTTTCCGTCGCGAGCCGCAGCGCGGTCCAGGCGCCGGCCGACTCGCCCGAGACGAACACCCGGCGTCCGTCGAAGCCGAAACGGGCGGCACTCGCACGCACGGCGCGAACGGCCGCCTCCATGTCCTGCTGGGAGGCGTCCATGGCGGCACGGGGGTCGTCGGCGAGCAGTCCGTCGGCCGACGGGGCCAGGCGGTACTGGATCGACGCGACAGCGAACCCGTAGCGCAGGTACGCCCGGGCCACGGTCTCCATGTTGCCCTTGTTGCCCTGCGTCCACCCGCCGCCATGGGCGAGGATGAGAACGGGACGGGTGCGGCGGTCCGCGCTCGGGAGGTACACGTCGGCAGTGAGCGTCTCGCCGGTGGGTGCCCGGGCGTACGGCACGTCGCGCGTGACGGACGGGTCGGCGGCGGCAGAGGCGGTGGTGGCCAGGAGCAGCGCGGAAGCGGCGGCAACGGCGATTGGGGGGGATCTCATACGGATTCCCACGGCAGAACCCGGCCCCCAGCGCGAGCCGATCGGTCATCTATACGACATTCGTCCAAGAACTATCGAATAGTTCAAGTCATTCAGATCAAACAGGGTGCAGACCGTCCCGCCGTTCGGCCTGCGGCACCCGTATCGATCCACCGATGAGCAACCGGACGACGGTCTGCGCGCCGCCCCTCAGGTGTAGCGCAGCGCCTCTCCCGGCCGGAGCCGGACCGCTCGCCGCAGGGGCGCCGCCAGCACCACCACGGCGAGGACCAGCGTTCCGATCAGCGTCACCACCAGGTACACGGGCGGGAACACGAAGCTCAGGTCGGTGTCCGCCACGTTCGACGTCACGGTGATCAGCCCGTGCGCCATCGCCCAGCCGAGCGGGACCCCGAGCAGCCAGCCGATGACGGCGACCGTGATCCCCTCGACGGCGAAGATCCGGCGGACGTCGCGCCCGCGTGCACCGACGCAGCGGAGCATCCCGATCTCGCGGGTGCGCTCGATGACGCCCATCGTGATCGCGTTGACGAGGCCGACCATGCTGATCAGGACGATCAGCAGCCCGAGCACCGTGATCGAGGTCGTCAGGCTCGAGTTCGCCGCGACCTGATCGCGCTCGCTGACGTACTTCTCCATCGAGGTCACCTGGTTGCCGCGCGCGCCCAGCATGTCCTCCAGGCGCGTGGTGACGCGATCGATCGCCGCATGGTCATCCGACGTGGTCGAGATCCAGTAGGTGTTGACCTCGCCGGGGCTGCGCAGCATCGACTGCAGTGTGCCGAGCGGCGTGTAGGCGACGGTGCCCTTGCCGTCCTTGCCGGTGCGCTTGCTGGCGGCGGACGCGGGGCCGGCGCAGAACAACACTGGGGATTCAGCATGCTCACGCTCGTCGGCGCCGACGACTTGGCGCGAGCAGATCTAGCCGGACGATCGACTGCCGGGGCCGCGGTCTGCGCGCTGAAGTGAAGGCCTCGCTAGAAGTCGACGCCCACGATCGCGTCGCGCGGCGGGTAGCCGCAGAGCGCGTTCGCGCTCAGCATCCCCGACATCGTGGCCGCCTCCATGCATCCGCAGTTCAGCGTGCACTCGGTCCAGTCGCCGGCGAGGTAGAGGTTCGTCACGGTCGCCGCGTCGTGGACCGGCAGGCGGTGCTTGGAGCTGTTGACGACCGACAGCACGTAGCGCTCGGTCGGTGCGACGTTGCCGCGGATCCACTGGGTGTCGAGCCGGTCGGGGCCGCTCGGCCCGTCTGCGCCGGGGTCGGGGTCGACGATGAGGTCCCAGCGGAACTCGCCGTTCGCGTCGAGGGCCTGCGGCATGAGCACGCCCACCCCCTTGTGGAGCATGTCGAGCGCGTGCTGCTTGACGTCGGCGTTCGCGGCGGCCTGGGAGGTGAAGGCCGGGTCGTCGGGCATCGTCGAGCAGAGGTAGTGCAGGCTCGCCGGGGTGTTCGCGGCCGGCCAGTGCTCCATCGCGATCAGCTCGCTGAAGTCGCCCCAGACGTCCAGCGGGCTCTGGTCGTCGTAGCGCCAGTTCGTGATCGGCCGGTCGGGCAGGGTGAAGCCGAGCTGCGCCGGGGTCTCCGACAACCAGAGCTGGAGCGACTGCGTGCGGACCGTCTTGACCTCGTCCAGCGCGGTGGCCCACGCCGGGTACGTGTCGGCCAGGTCGTGGCAGAGCTCCCCTCGCAGTGCGGCCGTCGAGATGCCGAGCACCACGTCGTCGAAGTCGGCGCCGCGCTCGAGGACGAGCGGGCGCTCGCGGGCCTCGAGCTCTGCCGACGGGAACTCGAAGTCCGCGCCCTGCTCGCGGAGCTCGTCTCCGTCGGTGAGCTGCGCCCACTGCGGGTGCAGCGGCCAGCACGGGAGCCCGGCGACGTCGATCAGCGGCTCGTACGTCTCGCCGGTGATCTGGGCCTGCTCACCGATGTGGACGCGGGCGATCGCGCCGGCGTCGGCGTCGAGCTCGACACGCCGGACCCGCGCGAAGAAGCGGACGGTCACGCCGCGCGCGCGGAGCACCTCGTACGCCGGGGCGTAGCACGTGTCCGCGGTGCCGGCGGCGAAGCGGTAGGCGAACGAGCCCTTGTACGTCAGCAGCGTCCGCACGATCCCGCGGAACGCGGTGCCCGCCTCCATGTTCTCCGTGGGTGGGTATGCGCGCGGCCCGTGGGTGTCGCCGCGCGGGTACGCGAACGAGCCGCAGTAGACGGCCTCGATGAGCGGCGAGCGCAGCATGACGCCGTCGTCCGGATACTGGTTCGCGTCGAGCCAGGTGCGCAGGTCGCGGTCGTTCAGCACGTTGAAGCCATCGGCGATGACGTCGTCGCGGATCGCGCCGGTGATGCAGGAGTAGCCGAGGTTGGCGACGATCCAGAGCCGGCGCTCGTCCGTCTTGGCGACCGTCTCGATGTCCTTCTCGGTGAGGCCGCGCAGGATGGTCATGAAGAGCCACAGCAGCCAGCACAGCGGCCGCAGCAGGAGGTCCTCGATCTCCTTGATCCAGTGCGGCAGCTTCACGTCGTGCTCAAGGTCCGCGGCGATCCGGTCGAGGTGTGTCGCGAGCGGATGCTCCACGCCGTCGGCCGCGGCGCGCGCGGTCGCGGTCGCCAGGTGGAGGAGATGCCGCGCAGTGTGGGCCGCGCCGGGGTCGCTGCCCGCGTCGTGCAGCAGCGACCGGATCCGGGCGAGCAGGTGGTCATCTCCCTCCGGCTGCTTCCCGAGCGAGGACCCGTCGTACGCGCCCTCCAGCATCTCCATCGCCGCCGCCACATGCTGCAGCGGCGCTTCCCACAGCCCGCCCTCGCCGGGCTTCTTGCTGTTCGGGGTGTTGATGACCTCCCACGGCAGCGCCTGCCCCTCGATCCACTCGACGTACGAGCCCGCGTCGGCGCCCTGAAACGCTTCGTCGAACGTCGCAAGCGGCGCGCCCGCCGGGCGGTTCAGCTCGGTGTACACCTCGCGCATCTGGCGGAAGCTGTTGTCGTAGAAGCCGAACCAGTTGTGGAGCCCATGCTCGAGGATGCGGGGCACGCCCTCGGGCCGGCCCGTCGCGCCCTTGCCGCCCAGGCGCCAGCCGAGCTGGTAGATCGTCACCTCGTGGTCGGCGGCTGCCGGGTTCTGCGGGTCGGTGAGCTGCAGGGCAGCGGTGAGCGCCGCCTGACCGCCGCCGAGGATGGCGATGTGGCGCTTCCGTCCGGGTGTGCTCATGCTTACCTCCGGTCGAGGGGTGCGACGGCTCTGCTGTCCGGCGGCTCGCCGAGCTCGGCGAGCATCTCCGCGGCCTGCGCGCGGTGCGCTTCCCGCTCCGCACTCCCATCCGGGAGGTGGTCTCCCAGCGCGGCATGCGCGAGCGCGAGGTCGTGGCGCATGTCCAGCCCGGCGGCGCTCTCCCGGGCGTGCTCCCACGCGGCCAGCGCCTTGTCGTGCCGGCCGAGCCGCCAGAGTCGCTCGCCCTCGTAGAGCCAGCGCGCCGGCGCGCCGATCGCGAACGCCCGCGCGTACGTGCGGAGCCGCTTGCAGGCGGTCGCGACCCCGCGCCGGGCGCGCAGCCGGTCGAGCGGAGAGCGTGCCTCGTCCCAGCGCAGGAAGGCGAGCTCGGCGAGTGCGACGTAGCCGTCGAGGACCGCATGGCCCGCGGGGCGCCTGCCCTGCTTCTCGAGCACCGCCCAGGCCGCCTCCTCCTCGCGGCGCGCCCCGGCGGCGTCTCCACTGCGGCGGAGCGCCAGCGCGGTGAGCGCGACGATGTCGACGGAGGTCATGTCGAGCTCGCGGGTCTGCGAGAGCTCGCCTGCGGTCCGCAGGTGCTCGAGCGCCTCCTCGAGGTCACCGCGGCGCAGTGCCGTGGCGCCGAGCCACGTGTGCGCCCACGCCTCCCCGAGCGACGCCTCCTGCGGCTCGACGGTGGAGAGCAGCTCGCGCATCCGCTCGGCGCAGAGATCCGGGCGGCCGAAGAGGTGATCGCCGATCGCGGCGATGCCGAGCGCGTCGCGCAGGCGCGGCTTGTGCCCGAGCCGGCGGAAGCCCTCGATCGAGCGCTCGTAGTCGTCGGCGTAGAGGTCGTACGGCCCCTTCGTCGAGCGGTACATGCACCGCTGGTGCAGCGTGATGGCGATCGTGAACTCATCCTGCAGGTCTTCGGCGACGTCGATCGCCATCGTCCCGTAGCGCTCCGCCGGTCCGTGCACGCCGATGAGCCCGAAGATGATCCCGATCGCGCCGTAGGCCTCGGCGAGCTCGCGCGATGGGCCGAGGCGCTCGGAGAGGTTGAGCGCTCGCAGGACGACGTAGCTCGACCGCGCGGTGTCGCTCGAGAGGTAGTAGACCTCGGCCATCATGCGCTGGGACTCCGCGGCCAAGCGGAGCCGGTCACGCCCTGCGGGTTTGACCGGCCGCAGCAGGTGGCCGCGCAGCGCGTGGTGGGCGGTCTGCACGGCGAGCTCGCGCACCGATGCACCGACGAGTCCGGCGCTCCCGGCGGGAACGGGCCGGTCGAGCGCCGCGATCGCCTCCTGGGCGACCTCGTGGCACCGCTCGAGCTCGCCCAGCCGGTAGCACGCCTGCGCGACCTGCCACTGCAGCTCCGCCCGCTCCTCGCGCAGCCCGCCGTCGTCGAGCTCCAGCGCCCGGTCGAGCATCGTCACGCACTCGCCGAAGGCGCCGGAGTGGAAGGCCGCACGGCCCTCGGCCGCATAGTGGCCCGCCGCGCGGCCCGGGACGCCCGCGTGCTCCCAGTGGTGCCCGAGGGCCGCGTCGGTCACCTCGTCGTCGGTGCGCTCGAGCGCCTCGGCCGCGCGCCTGTGCAGCTCCCGGCGCTGGGCGAAGAGCAGTTGCTCGTAGACCACGTCGCGGATCAGCGCGTGGCGGAACGCCAGCCGGCCGGCGCCCTCGGGCCCGAGCAGGTTGCGCTCCTCCAGTCCGGCGAGCTCCGCCTCGATGTCGCCGTCGGCGAGCGCGCGGAGCGTGGCCGAGCTGAAGGTGCGGCCGAGCACGCTGGCGACCTTCAGGATGGATTGCGCGGGGACGCCCAGCCGATCGACCCGGCTGGCGATCACGGCCTCGACGCTGTCGGAGGCCTCCAGGTCGTCGAGCGCGCCCGGCCCGCGGTCGCGCAGCTCGACCGCGAGCTCACGGGTGAACAGCGGGTTGCCGCCCGCCTTGACGCCGATGAGCTCCGCCGTGGTCTCCGGGAGATCGACGCCCGCGGCCAGTGCCGCCAGGGTGCGCGCGTCGGCGGCGCCCAGCGGACCGACCCGCAGACGCTCGACGCCGTTCGCGCACAGCCGCTCCAGGGCCGGGTGCCCGACCTCGGCGAGTGGCCGCGTGGTCACGACGAGCAGGAGCGCGCCCGGGTCGGCGGCGACGCGCGTCGCGAGCGCGAGCGATGCGGAGTCCAGCCAGTGCGCGTCCTCGAGCACGACGAGCGTCGGCGTGCCGGCGGCCGCCGTGAGCAGGCGCGTGGCGAGCGCGTCGCGGACCGCCTCGGCGCGCGCCTCGCCCTCGAGCTGGGCGGTGGTGTCGTCGCCCGGGAGCGCGCCGAGCGGCTCGGCAGTGGAGAAGACGGTGCGCCACCCGTGGTAGGGGGCGCCGCGGGCGATCGGGTCGCCGGCGCCGTCGTGCACGGCGATCTCGCGGTCTGTCGCGCGCTCGGCGAGGTGGCGCACGAGCCGGGACTTGCCGATGCCCGGCTCGCCCTCGAGGACGACGACGGCGCCGTCGCCGTCGAGCACACCGGCGAGCAGGTCGTCGAGGCGGGCCCGCTCGTCCTCGCGGTCGACCAAGGCCGGCCCGCGCGCGGTGGCGGGCGCGCGGTCCCGGGTCCCGGTGAGCGCGCGCATCGCGACGGGAGCGCCGAACCCCTTCATGCGCATCGCCGGCCGCGCGAGGAGCTCCCATCGGTCCTCCAGCAGCGTCGCAAGCGGCTCCTCGATGAGGATCTCGCCCGGCCGGGCGGCCTGCATGAGGCGGGCGGCGAGATTCGCGCGCGTGCCCTGCAGGCCGAACGTCCGGCGGGTCGCGCCACCGTAGGTGCCGGCGTACATCCGCCCGCGGGTCATGCCGATCGCCGCCGGGTGGCTGCCGTCCCGGAGCGCGAGCGCGGTCGCCGCTGCGCGCTGCGGGTCGTCGTCGTGGGCGCGCGGGGCGCCGAACCCGACGGACAGGTAGGTGCCCTTGTCGTCGACGACGAGGTCAAAGACCGCGCCGCCGAACTCGCCCACAGTCGCGTGCACCGCGCGCACCGCCGCGTCCAGCCGTTCGCGGTCGGCGTCGAGCCCCTCGAGGCGGACGAACAGGGCGACGACCGTCCGCAGCTCGCCGGCGAGCGAGGGGCGGTCGCGCAGCCAATGCGGGATCCACGGCGTCGCCGCCTCGGTACCCGCCTCGACCGGTGCCGGTGTGGGGTCGGGGACGACAGGGGTCTCGTCGAGACCGAGGACCTCGACGCTGCCCTCGCCCGCGGCGCCGGTGCGCAGTCCAGGCAGCGAGCCGGCCGTGGCGACATCGACGACGACGCGCCCGCCCGCGGCGTCCGCCGAGATCGTGGCCAGCAGCGCAACCGCCTCTCCGGCCAGCAGCTCGTGCAGCCGGACCGCCGGATCGCCCACGGTCAGGCGCTGGTAGCTCCCGGTGGCGACTGCAACGCTGATCTGCGTGCTCGCCGCCCCGGCGATCCCGGCCTGCATTCGCAGCCCGCACGCCACGGCTGAGATGCCGTCGTCCCCGTCGAAGCAGCAGATGACCGCGTCGCCCGCGAACGCGACGACCGTCCCGCCCGCCTGGTCGACCTCGGCGACGAGCGGGCCGTAGACCTGATCGAGCAGCGCGGCGACCTCCTCGGCGCCCCGGCGGGCCCCATGGCTCTGGGCGAGCTCCTCCGTGACCGCGGAGAACCCCGACACGTCGGCGATGAGCACCGACCCGCGTCGCCTCTCCGGGCGCGGCGTGCCGTCGTGCAGCGACCGCCGCACGTCAGCGGGCACGAATGCGCCGTGCGGGAGCACAGGCTCAGGCACGCTCCGTGGCGGGGTGGGCGCGCAGCAGGTCGTCGATCTGGTCGTTCACGGTGCCGCGCTGCATGAGGCGGATCGCGCCGGTGATCAGGCGCAGCCGCCACGGCGGCTCGGCGAGATCCCGCGCGAGTCGGGACGCGTGCGCGTCGAAGTCCTCGATCTCCGCCTCGCGCGCGGACCCCGACAGTGGCGAGATCCTCAGGGCGCGCTGCCAGGCGTCCTTGCGCGCCCAGCGCATGGAGACGTCGATGATCGCGTCCTCGGGCCGGCGCCCCACGCGGTCGATCCACCGCAGCAGCGGCCAGAACAGCGAGATGTCCGCGGAGACCTGCCCGACGAGTGAGGCCAGCAGGGCGTTCATGCGCTGAAAGTCTCCCGCGAACGCGGGCAGCTCGTCGGGGGTCAGCGCGTCCGTCGTCGCGATCGCGAGGTCGAAGTTGATGTGCGCGTTCATTCCGAGCAGGAGGTGCTGGATCACGCACGGGGCGGTCTCGTCCGCGGCCGCGAAGGCCACGGCCCAGACCTCCGAGGGCGTGCCGCCGTCGGCGTGCGCGTCGAAGGCGGCGATGTAGCGGCCGAGGAACGTCTCGTTGACGCGCGCGAGCATCGCGGGCTGCTCGAACGCGCCGCGGGCGAGTGCGGCGGCGATCGCGGCCTCGACATGCGTGTACAGGGCCGCGAAGTACCCGATGCGCGAGTCCCGCGCACGGCTCCAGTCGATGATCGTCATCAGCGGTCGGCCGTCGGTGGCCATCCCGCGAGTGTGCCATCGGGTCCGGCAGCTTCAATACCCGCTGGTATGCGATTCGAGGTGCGCACCGCGGTCAAGCCGCCGCCCGAGGAGGTCTTCGAGGTCTTCGGGGAGGCCGCGTTCGTGGAGTCGGTCACGCCCAGGTTCATGCGCCTGCGGGTGCGGCAGATCGGCCTCGCGGTCGGCGACAAGATCGACGTCGAGTTCCGCGTGCTCTTCCGGATCCGCTGGGTGAGCACGATCGTCTCCGAGGAGCGCGCGCCCGACGCGATCCGGTTCGTCGACGAGCGGGTCGGCGATGACGCGACGCCCTGGCCCCTGGCGACGTGGCAGCACCATCACGGGTTCCTCCGCAGCCCGTCGGGCGGAACGATCATCGTCGACGCGCCGCAGTTCACCGTTCGACCCCGGATCCTCGCGCCGATCGCCTACCCGCTGCTGTGGTTCTCGTTCGTGATCCGCAAGGGCCCGTACCGGCGCCGCTTCGGCTCGTCCTGAACGTGGAAAAGGACACAGACGGGCTGTGGCGCATGGCGTCGTCGCGACGCATGCGCGTCCATACCTTCAGGCCATGTTCTCGATGGCCCCAACCGCACGCGACCCATGGCGCGGCCCGCGCGCCTCGTACCGGGTCCGGATGCTCGGCGAAGTCGAGGTCGAAGGCCCCCGCGGCACGTACGCGCCGGCCGCCGCCCGCCCCGGCGCGCTCCTCGCCATGCTCGCGATCCGCTGCGGCCAGACCGTCACAGCCGATGAGCTGATCGACGCCCTGTGGGCCACGCCGGGCGCGGCGGCCCACAAGCGGCTCCACGTCAACGTCCTGCGGCTCCGGCGTGCCCTGGCGACCGTGGAACCCGACAGCGACCCGGCGGCGTTTGTCCGCACCCGCCCGCGCGGGTACGCGCTCGACATCGATCCGGAGTCCATCGACGCCGTCTGCTTCGAGCGCGACCTCTCGCGCGGGCGGGCGGAGCTCGAGGCCGGTGACCCCGCGCGCGCATCGGACACGCTGCGGACCGCCCTGGCGACGTTTCGCGGCGGGGCGCTCGCCGACTACGCCTACGAGACGTTCGCGCAGGCGGAGATCCAGCGCCTTGACGAGCTCCAGGCCGACGCGTTCGAGCTGTGGGCCGAGGCAGAGCTCGCGCTCGGCCGGCACCGCAGCGTCGTCGGAGAGCTCGAGCGCCTGGTCACCGCGTACCCGCTGCGCGAGCGTCCGCGCGAGCTGCTGATGGTCGCGCTCTACCGCTGCAGCCGGCAGAGCGATGCGCTCGCCGCGTACCACCAAGCGCGCCGCGCGCTCGTCGACGGGCTCGGGATCGAGCCCGGGCGCCGGCTGCAGGGACTTCAGCAAGCGATCCTCGAGCAGAGCCTTGCCCTTCAGGCGGCGTAGCGGCGCAGCGCCTCGAGATCCCGCACCACGATCCGGCGGCGATGGGTTTCGACCCACCCCAGCTCGCGCAGCAGCCGCATCGCCTTGGCCACTGCCTCTCGCGACGACGCAGTCCAGCCCGCCAGCTCCTCCTGCGACAGCGCGAGCGTGACCTGGACGCCGTCGTCGCACGGCTCCCCGAAGCGCTCACAGAGCTCGACGAGGCGGCGCGCGACACGCCCGATGACGTCGTGGCTGGCGAACTCGACGCGGGCGTCGTCGGCGGCGTGGAGGCGCTCGATGAGCATGAGCACGAGGTTCATCGCTGCCGCGGCGTGCGTGTCGAGGAAGTCCCGGAAGTCGGCGGCGCCGACCGCGAGCGTCTCCACCGGGTCGATCGCGCGCACCGCGCTCGAGCGCATGGTGTTGGCGAGCGCGCCGATCTCGCCGACGATGTCTCCGGGCCCGCGGAAGGCCAGGATCACCTCCTTGCCGGTGGCGGTGACGTTCGTGATCTTCACGCGGCCGCTGACGATGACGACGACGCCGCCGGGATCGTCGCCCTGGTGGAAGATCGCGTCGCCCGCGTCGTACCGGCGCACACGGCCGAGCGCGCGCAGCTGTCGCTCGTCGTCGTCGCTCAGCGCAGCGAGGAATGCCCCGTCCTGGGTGGCGCGTCGGGTCACGCGCGCAGGGTATGCCAGTACGGCGACGGCGCGAGTCACCGGGTGTAACCGCGGTGTAACCGTCCTGAAGGACGGTTCCTCCTTGCCCATCGAGACCGACCCAGGAACGGAGCCCTGCGTATGGCCTTCAAGCTGCCGCCCAACTCATTCGGGATCCCGGCCGCTGCATCGGCCGAGGATCTCGGTGCACCCGAGCGACTCCTGCGCGCTGAGCGGATGGCGGCGGTCGCCTGGGGGGCACGCCGGACCTGGTTCCTGACCGGCGGGGCGACGCAGGGGAACGTCGCCGCGTGCCTGGCGATCGCCCAGGGCGGGACCGATGTCGTGGTCCAGCGCACGGCGCACGGCAGCACGATCGATGGCCTGATCGCGGCGGGACTGGCGCCGACGTTCGTCGCGCCCGAGGTCGACGAGCGGCTCGGGATCTCGCACTGCGTCACGCCCCAGGCGCTGGACCGCGCGCTGAACGCCACCCCGGGTGCGGCGGCGGCGTTCGTCGTGTCACCGACCTTCTACGGGGCGGTCGCCGACGTGCGGGGCCTGGCCCGGGTCGCGCACGGGCATGGGGCCCCGCTCATCGTCGATGAGACGTGGGGCGCGCATCTCCCGTTCAGCGACCGCCTGCCCGCCCCGGCGCTGGCGGCCGGGGCGGACCTCGTGATCACCAGCCCGCAGAAGCACCTCGGCAGCCTCGCGGGGTCGGCGCTGCTGCACCTCGGGCGGCACGCCGGTGAGTGGCTCGACGAGGAGGGGATCGCGCGGGCGCTCGGGGCCCTCTCCAGCACGAGGCCGAGCCGCGTGCTCTGCGCGTCGCTGGATGAGGCGCGGCAGCGGGCGGTCCGCGATGGCCCGGCGCTGCTGTACGGGATGGTCCACGCGCTCGCCGATCTGCGGCGGGAGATCACCGCGATCCCCGGGCTCGACGTCCAGGACGAGCGGATCGTCGGCCAGCACGGCGTCGTAGGGTTCGACCCGCTGCGGCTGACGATTGACGTGCGCGGCAGCGGCGCCGGCGGCGACGCGTGGCTGGGAGCGCTGCGGCGAGCCTCCGACGTCGAGCCGGCGGTGTGCGAGGAGCACGTCCTGGTCGTGGCCTTCGAGCTCGGCGACGATGTCGCCGCGTGGGGCGAGCGGCTCCTCACGGGCCTGCACGGCGCCCATGCGCTCCTGGGACGGCGCCCGGGCCGCGCCGCGCCGGCACCCGTGCTGGAGACCGCGCCGCTGGCTCGGCTCACGCCGCGCGACGCGTTCCTCGCCGGCCGGGAGGAGGTCCCGGTGCAGGACGCCGTGGGACGGATCGCCGCGGAGTCCCTCATCCCGACCCCGCCCGGCATTCCCTTGGTGCTGCCTGGAGAGGAGCTCGACGCGACGGTCCTCCTCCATGCGCTGCGGGCGGTCCGCCGGGGCACGGAGGTGCGGGGCGCAGCGGACCCCGAGCTGCGCACCGTCCTCGTCGTCGTCGAGCCGGTGGAATCTCCCGGCGCCGGGCCTACCGGGGCCGCCGAGGTGCGTACCGGCGCTCCACGTCGTCCCACTTGATCGAGCAGTAGTACGAGAGCGGGACCTGCACGCGCACGGTCTTGACGCGCCCGTTCGACGTCCGGACGCGCACCGCGCCGCGGACCAGTGAGGAGACGGTGATGAGGCCGGTCGAGCTGAGTCCGCGGTAGATGGCGGGGTCGACCTTGGCCGTGATCGAGAACGGCGCGCCGCGGTCGGTCTCGCTGCGTGGCAGCACGCCGCGGGCGCCGGTCCAGGCGACGCTGAGGATCCTCGGGCGGTTCTTCGCCGGCCCGCCGACGGTCGCCGTGACGCGGGCGGAGTTCGTGTTGGTGCACTCGGCGTTGGGCAGCACCTTCAGGGACACCGGGTGCGTGTCGGTCACCGGCGCCTGGGTGTCGTCGCGCGTGGGGATCATGCGGATGTGGCGGTCGTTGAAGCTCCGCCAGACGACCCAGCCCTTCCCGTCTCGCCCGGCACCGACCCGCACGCCCTGCGGCGCGCCGACCTCGGTGCCGCCGACCTTCGCCTGCGGGTCGATCTCCGCGAGGATCGTCTTCGGGCGGAAGTCGCCATTGGGCGGCGCCACGCGGTACAGCAGGCAGACCCGCGCGCCGCGGTCGCGCCCTGGCTCCACCGAGCTGCTCGACGGGCAGCCGTCGGCGGTCCCGGCGTACGCGACGTGCTGGCCGCCGGCGGCGTCGTAGGTGAGGTCGAGGTCGCCGCAGTCGCTGTTGTCCCCGGTGAGGAAGCCGAGCGGCCGGATCGTGCCGGCGCGCAGGCCGCGCAGCGGGATCGCGCCGATCCGGGTGCCGAACGGGTCGACGCGCACGGGCGCGCAGTCCAGGACGCTCGCCAGCGTCGGCGAGGTCGCGAGCTTCCTCGCGCTCGCCCCGCTCACCGGCGTCCAGGGCTGATCCGTGGTCGCGTTGTTCGCGTCGCCGACGACGCGCAGGGCGACGAGCGGCCCGTCCTTGACGTCCGGATGGCGGTTCGCCAGCCCGACGCCGCGGCCGTCGGGCAGGACGCCGGCGCCAACGAGGACCCGCCGCTGGAAGGACTCGTCGCCGATCCACGGGGTGCCCGTGGTCAGGTCGAGCTTCGCGATGCCCTGCAGCGGGGCGCCGGAGAGGTTGAAGAACGGCCCGTACGTGATGTAGATGGCCTTCTCGTCGCGAGAGAGCGCCGCGCTGCTGACCGCCGACTGGAAGATCCCGACGTTGACGTCGAAGCGCTGGGGCGCCCAGGTCTGGCCGTTGTCGCCCGACGTGAGCACGATCGTGCCGCCGCGCCCCGTGAGGATGTGGGCCGCGACGATGTACAGCCGGCCCGACGCCCCGCGCAGGATGGTCGTCCTATACGCGAACGGCTTGTAGTTCAGCGTCTTGCGCAGGTCGCAGGTGCGGGCCCCGCGGGGCACGCGGCAGAACGCGATGGCCTCGCCGCTGCCGCCGGCGGTCGTCACGGTCCACGACAGGTACGCGGTGCCGGCGTCGTCGACGGTGATCGACGGGACCGCGCCGATCGAGCTCTGGCCGAGGTCGAGGACGCGGCCCTGCGTCGTCGTCGGCGAGGTGTCGGGGACCCCCTCGAACTGGGCCTCTGCGGTGGCCTCGGCCGTGCCGCCGTCCGCGCTGCGGATCGTGACGACCGCGAAGTAGCTGCCGCCGTCCGGGTAGGCGTGGCTGCCCTGGACGAGGTAGCGCCCGGGCTGCCCGGCGCTCACCACGGCGCCGTCGGTCGTGGTGCCGTCGCCCCAGTCGATCTTCGCCTCCAGGCTCGCGGGAACGCCCAGCGCGTTGCCGTCAGAGATCGTCGCGAGGGTCACGCCGCCCGCAGTCGCCGCGGTCGCCCCGTTGACGCCTTGCGCGGTGATCGGCGCGTCGGCCACGTTCGCCGTCACGGTTCGCGTGACGGGCGGGGCGCCGCCCGTGACCGACACGGTGAACGAGCCGTGCTTGGCGTACGCGTGCGCGCCGGAGACCGAGCCGGAGTCATCGGGCGCCTTCTGCACGGTCGCGGGCTCGGCCGCGGTGCCGTCGCCCCAGTCGATGCTCGCCTGCGTGGGCGCAGGGGCGGGGAACGTCACGAGGGGCTGGGAGATTCCCGCGGTGCCCTCGACGAAGTCGGCGGCCGACGCGCTGCCGACCGGAAGCGCGCCCGCGCAGAGACACGCGAGGACGAGCGCGCGCCTCATCGGACCCGCGTGGTCTTCGTGGACGTCGCGACGGTCAGCCGGTCACCGCGCGGGCGCAGTGCCGTGCCGATGACCGTCAGCGTGTCGCGGCGCTTCGTCGCGGCCGGGAGCTTGATCGTCACCGTCTTGCGGCCCGGCCGCCCCGCCGAGACGGTCCGGGTGGCGATGCGGCGCTTGCCGCGCCGCACGACGTAGGTGAGCTTCGCGCTGTCGGGCGCCGTCCCCTTCGGGACGGTGATCCGGACCTTCGCGGTCTTCGTCTTCCCCTTCACGCGAGCGGTCGGCGTGCCCATGGAGAGTCTCGACGCCGGCGTTCCGCGGAGCGCGACGCGGCGCGTCTTGCCGCCCGAGCGGACCACGAGCTTGCCGCCGCCGAGCTTGCGCCAGGACTGCGGCTTGAGCGAGACGGTCTGGTTCTTGCCGACCCGGATGCGCGCGGTCGCCTCCTGCGGCAGGGCCGTCTTCTGCAGCGAGGAGAAGGTGAGGTTCACGGTCGTCGCCGGACCCTCGTGCTCGATGACGTAGGCGTCCCGCGCGCGGTCGAAGCGCAGGCCGTCCTCGCCGCGCGTCGTCGTCGAGAGCGCGGCGGTCCGCCATGCGCCCTGCGCCGCCTTCGCGGACATCTCGAGCTCGATCTTCGCCGACGCGGCGCCCGGATCGACCGACACGGTGTTCTCCTTCGGCGCGACGCCGATCGTGTCCGTGACGCCGCGCGTGACGGGGGTCGTCACCTTGGTGACGGTGTTCCGGCCGAAGAGCACCTGCGTCATGGGCGCGCTGCGGTCGCCGCGGCGCTGGACCTCGTACGGCGTCCCGGCCGGGATGAACTGGCCGTCGACCGGGGCGGGGCCGCCCGTGGCGAGCGTCCAGGGCACCACGTCGAGCTTCGTCGCCGCGTTCGTGTTGACCACGCCGGGCGCGCTGTAGAGCTTCTTCTTTCCGGCGGTGATCTGGGTGATGCTCGCGGGCGCGTCCGTCGAGGCGCCGTCGCCGCCGGCCTGGCGCCAGTTCGCGAGGCCCTCGCCGGTCCACGCGATCAGGAGCGTCGCCACGGTGGAGAGGCTGGAGGCCGGCCCGAGGATCTCCGCGTCGCGGGGCGGGAGGTCCCACGGGCCCGCGATGATGTTGGCGATCTGCTTCCCGCCGAAGCTCGAGCTCGGCATCTCCCAGCGGCCGTTGGCGTGCACGTGGATCCGGCTGTCGTTCAGCGCGCTGAGATTGAACAGCGTCCCGACGAGCTGGTCGGAGTTGCGGTTGCCGTCGGCCGCGATGTGCGAGGGGTCGTACGGCTCGTTGCTGTCGTAGACGTGGATGAAGTAGGCGCCCGGCTCGGCGGGGTCGTCCTCGACGTCGTAGGCCGTCACGACGTGCAGGCCGGCGATCGATCCGCCGTCGCGGATGGAGAGCAGCGGGTGGTTGCCGCCCGCCATCATGCCCTCGATCTTCCGCCGCAGGCTCGTCGGGGTCTGGGCGACGAGGTTCGACAGCGTTTCGGCCCGGTAGAAGTCCATGTACTCCTCGGAGAACTGCCGCGCCCAGGCCGACTCGATCTCGTCGGTGATGTCCTGCGGGCGCACCGCCGGCGCGTCGCCCTTCTGCGGCATCCCGCCGATCGTGAACGCGTTCGTCGCGGCGGCGTTGAACTTCGCCGGCGAGAGCGTGCCCTTGCGCATCGCCTCGCTCACCCAGGAGAACCCGAAGCACGAGCCGTTGTTGAACTGGAGCACCGTCCACACGGTCAGGGCCCACGGGTCGGGGACACCGGACGGCACGCACCCGACGAACGGGACGTGGATGCACACGAACATGTCGTCGGCGCCGAACGCATCGACCATGTCGGAGAAACTCGGGTCCGCCGCGAAGTTGCGGAAGGCGAAGCCCTGGGTGTTGCGGTACGTGTCGACGGTCACCGGCTGCGGGGCCGCAGCCCGGGCGACGATCGCGTTCGCGGCGTCCTGGGTCGCGAGCTCAACGGTGCCGGTCGTCGCCAGGCGCGGGGTCGTGAGGGTGAGCTGGTTGCCGTTGCGCGACGCCCGCACGAGCGCGCGGTCGTTGCCGATGCGGACGAGCGGCGAAGGCGCGCCCGTGTAGCCCGAGGTGCCGCAGATGTCGAGGCCGGGGACCTGCAGGGTGAGGGTGGATCCGGGCTTCATGTCACGCGGGGTCGTCGCGGTCTGCGGGGCGACGGAGGCCACGCTCAGCACCGTGTTGCGGACGGTCAGCGTCCGCGTGAACGCCGCGCGGCCCTCGGGCGCCACGGTGATCGTCAGGAGCGCGCTGTCCGCGGCGTTCCCGCTGTGGGTGACGGTGTAGTTGACCGGCAGGGGGCCGTCGCGCTTGGCCTCGACCGTCTGCGCCGCCGAGGGGGCGAACACCGTGGGGTTGGAGGACGTCACCGTGACGGTGACCCGCCCCTCGTAGCTCCCGGCGACGTCCAGCGCGGCGGTCCCGGCCACGCTCGTTGAGCCGCACTGCTCGGACATCGCGAGGTCGCTCTGGGCCGGCAGCGAGACGTCGCCGGTGAGGCTGAAGCACGGCTGGGCGACCGCCGTGCAGAACCGCACGGCCGCGAGCGACTCGCCCGGGCCGTCGCCGACCCGTCCGGCGAGCACGGCCTTCCCGTCCGCGCGGATCGCCAGGCCGTTGCCGTGGGCGGCGGCGGCGCCGGGCGCGATCGCGAGCGCGGTGCCCGGCTGCGACCCCGATCCGCCCGGGTTGTAGGTCGTGTCGAGCACGCCCGCGGCGGTGACCCGCGCGGTCATGAAGTGGAAGACCGAGGACCCGTCGACGTCCTGTGACGCGCGGCCGGCGAGCATGAACCGCCCGGCGCTGTCGGTCGCGATCGCGCGGGCGACCGACGTGCCGCCGTCCCCCATGGAGACGCGCAGGACGCCGCCTGTGGCGAACGAGCCGTCGAGGGCGCCGTTGGAGGCCGAGAAGGCCGCGGCGAGGACCTCGGTCGCCCCGTCGGCGGCGGCGCCGGCGATGACGATCTGGCCGCCCTTGACGACCATTCCGTACGCGCCACCGACGGTGTCGACGGGGAGGAGGCTCGTGCCGTTGCCCGCCTGGTTGCCCCAGCCGCCCGTGAGCACGCCGTCGGCCGCGCTGAACCGCGCGAGGAAGGGGACGGTGTCGCCGTCGGCGGCCTCACCGGCGACGACGAACGTGCCGTCGCCGAGCTTGCCGATCGCGTTCGCCCGCGCGAGGCCGTCCGCGCCGATCTCCGTCAGCTGGCTCCAGACCGGGGCGAGCGATCCGCCGGCCGTCAGCTTCACGCGCAGCATCTTCGTGACCGCGTTGTCGAGCGCCTGGCCGGCGACGACGACGGTCCCGTCGGGCTCGACGAAGACCGCGTTGCCCGCCGCGACGCCGCCGTTGCCGCGCGCGAGCATCACGACGCCGCCCGTGCCGAACGTGCCGTCCGGCACGCCGTTGGCGCTGAACCGGACGACGAGGACCTTGTCCGTCCCGCCGTCGTCGACGGTCCCGACCGCGACGATCTTGCCGTCCGGGGCGAGGGCGACGCCGAAGAACTGGGAGTCGCCGGTGCCCGCGGCGACGAGCGTCTGCCCGGCGGTGCCGAAGCCCGCGTCACGGGTGCCGTCGGCGTTGGTGCGGGTGATCGCGGCGCGGAGTCGCTGCCCGCCGCCCGGGTTCTCGGCCGCCTCGCCGGCGATGACCGCCTTGTCGCCCTGGACGACGACGGCCTCGCCGCTCGACTGGTTGGCGTTTCCGGTCGCGAGGACCGACACGCCCCGGGTGCCGAACCCGGGGTCGGGGTTGCCCTCCCCCGCGATGGCGACGCCGCCGGGGCAGATCAGAGTGATGATCGCGACGGCGCAGAGCCGTGCCGCGGAGGGCATGCGCGAAGCCTATCTGTGCGTCAAGGCTCCGGATAGGCGTGCCACGAGCGGCGGCACGCCCAGTCCGGTCAGGCGCTGGTGGCCGGCAGCTTCCAGCCCGGGCGCACGAAGTGGCACGTGTACCCACCCGGGTTGCGCTGCAGGTAGTCCTGGTGCTCGGCCTCGGCCTCCCAGAAGTCCTTCGCGTCCTCGATGGTCGTCACGACCGGTCCGGGCCAGATGCCGGACGCGTCGACCTCCGCGATGACCTCGCGGGCCACGTCGGCCTGCTCGTCTGACATCGGGAAGATCGCCGACCGGTAGCTGCGGCCGACGTCGTTGCCCTGCCGGTCGCGCGTCGTCGGGTCGTGGAGCGCGAAGAAGAACTCCAGGAGCTCGCGGAAGCTCGTCACGTCTGGGTCGAAGACGATCTCGACGGCCTCGGCGTGGTCACCGTGACGGCGGTAGGTGGCGTTCGGCGTGGCGTCGTCGCCCATGTATCCGACACGGGTCGAGACGACGCCCGGGCGCTCGCGCAGGAGCTCCTGCGCGCCCCAGAAACAGCCGCTGGCCAGGTATGCGTTCTCGGTGCTCACGACGCCACCTCCTTGGTGAACAGGCCCGAGTACTCGCCGTAGCCGGCGGCCTCGAGCTCCTCGACGGGGATGAACCGCAGCGATGCGGAGTTGATGCAGTACCGCAGGCCTCCCTGCTCGCGGGGGCCGTCCGGGAAGACGTGGCCGAGGTGGCTGTCGCCGTTGGCCGACCGCACCTCGGTGCGGACCATCCCGTACTCGCGATCCTCCTTCTCGACCACGTTCTCCGGGTGGACGGGCGCGGTGAAGCTCGGCCAGCCGGTCCCGCTGTCGAACTTGTGGACCGAGGCGAACAGGGGCTCGCCCGAGACGACGTCGACGTACAGGCCCGCGCGCTTCTCGTTCCAGAACTCGTTCTGGAACGCCGGCTCGGTGCCGCACTGCTGCGTGACGCGGAACTGCTCGGGCGTGAGCTGCTCGACGGCGCCGGGGGTCTTGGTGTATCCGCCCAAGGGGTGTCTCCTTCGTGGGTGGCTGAAGATGCTCTCTTCAGTCTCGGGAGAGGGTCGTTTGTTACACGGTACCCGCGGCTCCTACCCCTGACGGGCGTAGATCGCCGTGATCGATCCGCTCGCGAGCGGATCGCTCACCGCCGCGCGCACCGCGGCGGGATCCGCGCCCGCGGCGAGCCCTGACTTGTCGCGCAGGGCGTAGACGTTCCACGTGTAGCGGTGCGTGCCGGACCCGGCGGGCGGACACGGCGGGGTCCAGCCGACCTTGCCGGCGCTGTTGCGGCCCTCGACGCCACCGTCGTTGACCGCTCCGGAGCCGCCCGGGCTCAGGCCGTAGCGCGTGAGGTGCACGAACGTGCCTCCGGCCGCGTCCGGGTCGGAGACGATCAGGACGAGCTCGCTCGTGCCCACCGGTGACGCGCCGACGGAGAGCACCGGCTGCTCGCCGGCTCCGTCGCACGTGTACTTCTCCTGGAGCCGAGCGCCGTTGATGAAGGCGGGGCTCGAGACGCGCAGGTGCGCGGGCGGCTGCTGCAGACGCGAGGACGCACGGTCCTCGTCGTCGCCTCCACAGCCTGTCCCGAGCACCGCTGCCGCCACCAGCAGCAGGGAGAGCCGACGCGTCACAGCGCCTCGACGACCATCGCGTTCGCGGTCCCCAGGCCCTCGCAGATCGAGAGCACGCCGTAGCGCCCGCCACGCCGCCGCAGCTCGTGCACGAGGGTGCCCAGCAGCTTCGTGCCGGTCGCGCCGAGCGGGTGGCCGAGCGCCTGGGCGCCGCCGTTGACGTTGAGCTTGTCGAGGTCGGCTCCGAGCGCCTTCGTCCAGGCGAGCGGGACCGACCCGAACGCCTCGTTGACCTCGTACAGGTCGATCTCGTCGATCGTCATGCCGGCCCGCTCGAGGACGCGCTGGGTGGCGGGAATCGGCCCCTCGAGGACCATCGTCGGGTCCGAGCCGCAGACGTCCATCGCGTGGATCCGCGCGAGCGGCGTGAGCCCGTGCTCCTCGACGGCGCGCTCGCTGGCCATGAGCACGGCGGACGAGCCGTCGCAGATCTGGCTGGCCATCGCGGCGTTGATGAGCCCGTCGGGGACGAGCGGCTGCAGGCTCTCCATCTTCGCCCGGTTGGGCGGGCGCATGCCCTCGTCGCGGTCGTGGACGACCGGGCCGTCCTCGCCCGCCACCTCGACGGGGATGATCTCGAGCACGAAGCGCCCGTCGTCGGTCGCCTCGAGCGCCTTGACGTGGCTGGCCTCGGCGAAGTCGAGAAGTTCCTCGCGCGTGACACCGTACTTCTGCGCGACGCGCTCGGCGCCGACGAACTGGCTGAACTCCTCGCCCGGGTAGCGGGCCGAGATCTTCTTGCCGTCGAACGGGCTGGCCATTCCCGCGTCGACCCCGGCGGTCATGGCGCTGAGGATCGGGACGGCGCTCATGACCTCGACGCCGCCGGCGATCACCACGTCCTGGGTGCCGGACATGATCGCCTGCGCCGCGAACTGCGCGGCCTGCTGGGAGGACCCGCACTGGCGGTCGATCGTCACGCCCGGGACCGACTCGGGCAGGCACGAGCTGAGGATCGCGGTCCGCGCCACGTTGAAGGTCTGCGGGCCGACCTGCGAGACGCAGCCGTAGATGACGTCGTCGACCGCCTCGGGCGCGATGCCCGTCCGCTCGACGACCGCGTCGATCGCGATGCCGCCCAGGTCGGCGGGGTGGACCTCGCTCAGCCGTCCGCCTCTGCGGCCGCCCGCCGTGCGAGCTGCCTCGCAGATGTACGCGTCGCCCATTCGTGCCTCCCGTTGCCCATCACAGAACCGACCGTCGTCGCCAGCCTACGTGGCCGTGGGTCGATTGACCTGGGTTCACGGCGTCCGTACGGTGAGGCGATGGGGCGAGCCAGACGTTGCGCCGGGCTGATCGTGGTCGGCGTGTCGCTGCTCGGAGGCACGGCCCATGCGGCAGCGGTGACGCGCGTCGCCGCCGGCCCCAACGCCGCGGCGATCCAGGACAAGGTCGACCAGTTCCGCGCCGATCTCGGCGCCAACAACGGCGTCGGGGGCGCGTTCCTGTCGGGCCGGCGGGAGATCAACTGGGACGGTGTTCCGGACGCCTTCGCCGAGCCGAACGCACTCCCGTTCGACTTCTTCAACGTCAACTCGCCGCGCGGCGTCGTGTTCCAGTCGGTTGCGAACATCGGGAACCAGCACCAGTTCCGCGTGAGCGCTGCCGGGCTCAACCCGACGGGGACCGCCGTGCGCTTCGGCAACCTCGCCCCGAGCTACTCGATCATCTTCCAGACCTTCAGCGCCGAGCGGCTCTTCGCCCCGCGCTTCTCCAACACGCTCGACGTCTTCTTCTTCGTCCCGGGGACGAAGATCCCGGCGACGGTGAAGGGGTTCGGCGCCGTGTTCGCCGACGTCGACTCCAGCAATACGTTCATCGAGTTCTACGGCGCCGACGGCAAGAAGCTCTCCGGCGCGTCGCTGAACGTCGCGAGCAACGGCCTCACGTTCCTGGGCACGTCGTTCAACGCCGGTGAGCGGGTCGCGCGCGTCCAGATGCGGCTCGGCAACGCCAACCTGTCGGCTGGGAACGTGGATGGCACCGCCAGCGTGGACGTCGTGGCGCTCGACGACTTCGTCTACGGCGAGCCGCAGGCCGACCCGAGCGTGTTCCGCTTCGCCGACGCGCAGGTCAACGGCGGCGAGGGCGGTGCGGCCACCGTGTCGATCGTCCGCACGGGCCGCGGACCGGGGAGCGTCGACCTCGCGTCCAGCGACGGATCGGCGACCGCGGGCAGCGACTACGCGGCGCTCAGGCAGACCCTGACCTTCGGCCTGGACGAGACCGTCAAGACGGTCACGGTCCCGCTCCCCGCGGACAGCACGACCGAGGGCGACGAGACCGTGAAGCTCGCGCTGTCGAACCCGACGGGCGGAACGCTCGGCGATCCGGCGAACTCGACGCTCACGATCATCGACCGGCCGCCCGCGGCCCCGCCGGGCACGACCCCGGTCGTCGCGGCCGCGCCTCAGGCGCTTCCGGACCGCACGGGGCCCAAGGTGGTCCTCGGCCGGACACCGTCGCGCATGACCCGCGCCGCGTTCCTGCGCGGGGTCAAGGTCGCGGTGACGCCGAGTGAGCCCAGTGCGCTGGCCGTCGACCTCCTGGGGACGACCGGCCGAGCCGTGCTCGCCAGCGCGGGCACCGTCGAGCTCGCGGCCTCCCGCATCCTGCCGCTGGCGGCCGGCCCGCGCACGGTGGTGCTGCGCCCCTCGCGCAAGCTCGTCCAGCGCACGAAACGGCAGTTCACCGCCCGCCTGCGAGTCGTCGCCACCGATGCAGCGGGCAACCGCACCACGGTCACGCGCCGCGTGGTCGTCGGGCGGTCCGCGACCTGACGGGCGTACGGCGAGTCCCGGACTTGCGAGATCACCAGACGGTGTCCACGAGCACCTGCATCGCCAGGGCCTGGGCGAGCAGCGTGGCGAGGACGAGGCGCATGCGGCGGGCGTCGACGAACGGCGCAGCGGCGGCGCACGCGAGCGGGACCAGGAAGAGCCAGATGCGCTCGGTCTCGGCCTTGGTGAACCCGCCGACGGTCGCCACGGTGACGACGACCGCGAGCGCGATCGCCGCCGGCGTCCGGGCGACCAATGCGCGAAGCGCCGGCGCGACGATCGCCGGGCCGAGCGTGACGCCCCACGCGACCGCCGAACCGAGCACCCAGAACCAGTAGGGCCGGAACTGGGCGACCGAGTCGCGGTAGATCTGCTCGGTGACGCGCAGGGTCGCGATCGGGTCGTAGCCGTAGCGCAGCGCGAGCGCGCCGTTGACCGCGACGATCGCGGCCCCGCACGCGGCGGCGAGGACCGTCGCGGGGCGCCACCCGTCGCGCCGCCAGACGACGACCACCGCCCACGCGCCAGCGCCGAGCAGCGCCCAGTTCATCAGCGCGGCCAGCGCGAGCAGCAGCGCACCGAGCATCCGCCAGCCCCAGCCGGCGGCCACGAGGCAGCAGACCGCGGCGGCGGTCGCCGCCGCGAACACGGAGTCGTACGAGGAGACGCCGAAGAGCAGCGTCAGCGGGGTGCACGCGCACAGCAGACCCGCGACACGGCCAGTGCGCTCGTCGGCGAGCGTCCAGCCCAGCCGGTAGGTCAGCGGCGTGCACGCCGACCCTGCGAGCACGCACAGCGCCGCGAAGCCGCCCGCGGTGTCGATGCGCAGCAGGTGCAGGAGCAGCAGGCCGCCGGGCGGATGGCCGGCGACGTGTGCGGGGAGCGAGGGGACGAGGTCGGCGAAGCGGTCGAGGAAGAACCACGTCCCGTAGCTCAGCGCCGGCAGCCCGGCGAGGTACTCGTTCGGCCCCTCGAACGAGGCGGGCGGCGGCCCGAGATCGAACATGCGCGTCCAGCCGCCGGTCCCGTCGCGCACGACGTTCAGGGCGAGCCCGAGTCCGACGGCGAGCAGATAGAGCGCGAGCGCGACCAGGGCGGGGTGCAGGCGGGCGCGCACCAGCTTCGGCGTGATCGCCACCGCGGCACCGCACACGGCCGCTGCCACGAGCAGCCCCCACCCGCGCGCTTTGAGCTCCCACTCTCCGACGAAAGGCGACGCCGCGGTGCCCAGCCCGTCGATGAGTCCGGCCTGCGCGCCGGCGCCCACTGCGAGCACGACGGCGGTGACGAAGATGACGATTCGCGAAACGCGGCGCACGGCGCGTTCCACCGATGGCGACTCGGTGGCAAGCTCGGCGGGTGTCACGCCTGCTGCCCGCACTCGTCGCCGCCGCCCTGCTGGCAGGCTGCGGATCGGCCACGGTCTCCGAGCTGCCGGGCGCGGCCGAGCCCCCGCGTGCGCCGCGTGCCGCCGTCCCCGCCGCGGGCGAGACGTTTCCCGTCGGGGCCGGCCCGGAGGGCATCGTCATCCACGACGGGGTCGCCGCTGTCGCGCTGCGCGAGCCGGCGAAGCTCGCGCTCGTCGACCTCGACGCGCGCCGGGTGACCCGGCTCGTCCCGCTCCCCGGCGCGCCGCGGCACCTCGGGATCACCGACGACGGCACGGCGCTCGTCCCCGCCGAGCCGGCCGACCGCTTCCTCGCGGTGCGGCTGCCGGACGGGCGGATCACCGAGCGCGCGGCCACCGGCACCTACCCGCACGATGTCGCGGAGATCGCCGGGGGCGTGGCGGTCGGCGACGAGCGCGGCGATTCGGTCACCCTCGTGCGGCCCGACGGGACCACGCGCGCGACGCCCGTCGCTTCCCAGCCCGGCGGTCTCGCGCCGCTGCGCGGCGGCCGGCTGCTCGCCGTCGTCTCGGTGCGCGAGCGCGCGGTGGAGATCCTCGACGGGACGACGCTCGAGCGGCTCGCCCGCGCTCCGGCGGGCGTCGGCCCGACGCACATCGCCTGTCGCGAGACCGGGCCGTGCTACGTGCTCGACACGCAGGGCGACGCCGTGCTCGTTCTCCAGGTGTCGCCTGACGGCCGCGCCGCGCGGGTGACGCGCCGCGTCTTCCTGCCCGGCGGCCCGTACGGCGTGGCGCTCGACGAGCCGCGCGCGCGGCTGTGGGTTACGACGCCGGGGAACAACCAGCTCGCCGAGCTCGCCGCTCACGGCCGGCCCCACGTCCTGAGCCGCACGCCGACCGTGCGCCAGCCCGACTCGGTGGCCGTCGACGCCCGCACCGGCGCAGCGGTGGTCACGGGGCGGACCGCCGGGCTGCTGCAGATCGTCCGCCCGTGAGCCGGCGCGCCGCGTAGAGCACCGCGGACCCGGCGAACAGCGCGCCGCAGAACAGGAGCCAGCGCCCGAGGAAGTCCGGCGGGGGATGGCCCAGCGCGCGCTCGTAGTTGCCCGGCTGGCGGTCGAGGATCAGCCCGATGAACAGCAGGAACGTCAGGCCCGCGATCGCGAGCGGGACCCGGACGAAGTTCAGCGCGCCCGCGGGAAGGAACCGCCGCAGGCCGGAGTCGACCGCGCTGTAGCCGGGGAGGAGCAGCAGGTCGTGGACGAGCGCGCCGCCGACGAGCCAGAGCGCGAGGTTCAGCGGCTCGGGCGCGACGCGCGGCTGGAACATCTGCGCGAGCGCGAATCCGACGACGGCGAACATCGCGAGCTGCCCGAGCCAGCGGATCACGAGAACGCCAGCCCCTTGACCCACTTGGTGCAGTGCACCCCGGGGAGCGCGGGGACGATGATCCGCGCCGGGTAGCCGTGGTCCAGCGGGAGGTCCTCGCCGTTGACGCGCAGGGCGAGCAGCGAGCGCTCGTCGTGGACCTGGGCGTGGCCGAGCGTTGCCCGGCGGAACCGGCCGCGCGGCTGCAGCGAGGAGGTCCGCACCTGCTCGGCGTCGGGGACGCCGGCGAGCGCGGCGAGGTCGCGCAGGCGGACACCGGTCCACGTCTGCGTGGTCGACCAGCCCTCGACGCACGCGATCGGCAGCGCGTAGGTGTGCTGCTCCATCGCGAGCAGCTCCTCGCGGCTGAGGCGCAGCGCGCGGTCGCCGGACAGCTCCAGCCGCCACATGGCTCCGACCATGGCCGGGGTGACCTTGGCGACGGACGCCGTCTTGTTGACCGGAAACGACTCGCCGCGCCCGCGCGGGGCGAAGATGGCGAGCTGGCGGGCGGCGCCGCCGATCGATTGGCCCGCGGTGGTCAGGAACAGCAGACCGGATGCGCCGCCGACGAACGCGAACAGGCCGCGGCGGCTGATCGTCGTCTCTCCGGGCGCGGGCGCGCGCAGGTGGTCGGCGCCGGTGACCGCGGCGACCTCATCGCGCGTGGTCCAGGCCTGGCGCATGGTCGGGAGCTGGACGCCGATGTGCAGCGCGAGCGCGGCGAGGAAGACCCATGCGCCGTAGTAGTGCGCGACGACGAAGTCGAAATGCCACGGGTAGTACAGCTGCACGTTGGTGATGCCGGTCGCGAACTGGAACAGCGCCGAGCCGACGAGGGCGAGCGTCGCCACCCGGCCGAGGGCGTCGGCGGGACCCGCCACCGGCGGCCACGCGTACAGCCGCGGGATCACCGACCAGAGCTTCGCCAGCAGCAGCGGCACGATCACGATCCCGCCGGTCACATGGAGGCCCTGGGTCAGGACGTACAGCCAGCTGGGCGAGGTCGGCCACGGGATCAGGACGAGGTCGCGGTCGACCGGGACGATTCCGTTCGCGCCGAGGCTCGGCTGATACGCGGCGTGCGAGAGGAAGCCGGTGAGCGCGACGACGGCGACGCCGCAGAGCAGCGTCGTTCCGAGCACGGTGGTCAGCCAGCGGCCCCGCAGCGGGCTGCGCCAGAAGTCCGGGCGGGTCGGTCCGGGCGGCGGCTCGGTGGGTAGCAGTGAGGTCACCGCAGCTCGGCGAACCAGCGTCCGCCGTCCTCCCAGCGGTCCGTCAGCGTGAGGTCGGCGGCGCGCGCGACGCCATCCATCGCGTCGGCGGCGACGCGGGCCCACGCGAACCAGCGCGAGCGTCGCTCGTCGTCCTCGAGCCGCACGGGGTCGAGCCGCACTCCGCCGCCCGGCGCGTCGGTCTCGCAGAGGAGGCGCCCGCCGGCGGCGAGCAGCGAGCGCAGCCGGCGCAGCAGCGCGACGGGGTCGCCGCCGATCCCGAGGTTGCCGTCGAGGAGCAGCCCGGTCTGCCACCAGCCCGCCCGGGGGACGGGGGCGAACACGTCGCCGACGAGCACCGGCACGGCCCCGCGCCGGCGGGCCATGCGCACCGCGATGGGCGAGAGGTCGATCCCGAGCACGTCGATGCCGCGCCGGCGCAGTGCGTGCACGTGGCGGCCGGGCCCGCAGCCGACGTCGAGCACCGGGCCGCGCGCGCGGGCGACGATCCGCTCGTCGACCTCGCCCGCGTGCCCGGCCCACGTCGAGACCGCGAGTGGGCGGGCGATCCCCTGGGCGTCGCGCGCGACCAGGTCGTCCCCGCGCAACAGCGCCTCCGCATACAGGGTGTGCGGCGCCATCACGGGGTCACCACCGCCGGGTGGCCGAGGCCTGCGAGTGCCGCGGCGAACAGCCCGCCGCGAGGTGCCTCACGGGCGACGACGTGCGCGTCGGCGATGGTGTCGACGTCGCGCAGCTCGGGCAGGAGGCGGACACGCAGACCCGCCTCCAGCAAACGCGTGCGCTGCGCCGCGCCGGTGCGCGAGGTGCTCATGGGGACGCCCTCGAAGAGCTCGCGGTCGGCTCGGCGCAGCCCGACGGCCCAGTAGCCCCCGTCGGGCGCGAGCCCGAGGACCGCGTCGACGCCGGGGCGGCCGAGCGCATCGAGCCCGTCACCGAGCAGCGTGGGCGTCAGCTGGGGCGTGTCCATGCCCACGAGCAGCGCGGGCCCGCCGACGTCTTGAAAGGCCGAGGCCAGCCGCTCGTCCAGACCAGCGCCGCGCTGGGGGACGACCTCGAAGCCGCCGGGGAGCCAGCGCCCGGGCTCGCCGTCCAGCACGCAGACCTTTCGCGCGGCCGGCGTGCGGGCGACCGCGGCGAGCGTGTCCGCGAGGGCCGCCTCGGCCAAGGCGGCGGCCTGCTCGGGCGTGCACGGCGGGCACAGGCGCGTCTTGACGCGTCCCGGGACCGGGGCCTTCGCGATCACGATCAGCGCGCCGCCCCTCATGCCAGCACCCGCGCCATGTCGGTCGTCGCCCGCAGCGTCCCGCGCACGGTTCCGGTCACCTTCGAACGGCCCGCCCGCGGCATGTACGCCACGGGCACTTCGGCCAGTCGCCAGTCCGCCGCGGCGGCGCGCAGCACCATCTCCAGCGGCCAGCCAAAGCGGCGGTCGGCGATCCCGAGGGCGAGCAGATCGCGCCGCGGCGCCGCGCGCATCGGGCCCAGATCGCGGAGCGGTGCGCCGGTGCGGCGGCGCAGCTGTCGCGCCAGGATCGCGTTGGCCGTGCGGGCGTGCCACGGCCACGCGCCCGGCTCGGTCGGGTGGCGGGCGCCGAGGACGAGGTCGGCCGTGCCCTCGAGCACGGGGCCGGCGACCTCCGGCAGCTCGCCGGGATCGAGCGACGCATCGCAGTCCATGAAGCAGACGACGTCCGCGCCGGCGGCCACCAACCCTGCGAAGCACGCCGCCCCGAAGCCGCGCTGCGGCTCGTCGATCACGAGCGCTCCATGTACCCGGGCGAGCTCACCAGAGCCGTCGTCGGAGCCGTTGTCGACGACGATCGGGCGGTAGCCGTCGGGCATCCGCTCGAGGACCCACGGCAGCGCTTCGGCCTCGTTGAGCACGGGGAGGATGACGTCGGGCATCGCGCAGAGCGTGCCTCTCGCGGGGCGATCCGCCGATTACGGATTGCGAAACACCGTGGTCGGGGCGCACGCCGGAGCGACCGAACGGCGTACGGTCAGAGCATGGTGCTCGTGACCGGCGGAGCCGGGTTCATCGGCTCGCACATCGTCGACGCCCTCGTGGGAGCGGACGTTCCCGTGCGCGTGCTCGACCTCCGCGAGCCCGTCGTCACCCCGCCCGCCGGCGTCGAGATCGTTCGCGGCGACGTGCGCGACGCCGCGGCGGTGGAGGCCGCGCTCGACGGCGTCGACGCGGTCTGCCATCAGGCGGCGATGGTCGGCCTCGGCGTCGACCTCGAGGATCTTCCTGACTACGCGTCGCACAACGACGTCGGCACCGCGGTGCTGCTGCGCGCCATCGCGCGGCGGTCGGGGATCGCGCGGCTGGTGCTCGCCTCGAGCATGGTCGTCTACGGGGAAGGGCGCTACCGCTGCGCCCGTGACGGGATCGTCGCGCCCGCACCGCGCGCGGTCGCCGACCTGGAGGCGGGCCGGTACGAGCCGCCGTGCCCGGTCTGCGGGGCCGCGCTCGCGCCCGAGGCGGTCCCCGAGGACGCCCCGACGGACCCGCGCAACGTCTACGCCGCCACGAAGCTCCACCAGGAGCACCTCGCCGCGGCGCTCTCCCGCGAGGCGGGCGTCCCGGTGACCGCGCTGCGCTACCACAACGTCTACGGACCGCGGATGCCGCGCAACACGCCGTACGCCGGCGTCGCGGCGTTGTTCGCCTCCGAGCTGGCGGCCGGCCGGGCGCCGCGCGTGTTCGAGGACGGCGGACAGCTGCGCGACTTCGTCCACGTACGCGACATCGCCCGGGCGAACGTGCTCGCGCTCACCGGCGACGTGCCCGGCGCGTTCAACGTCTGTAGCGGCACACCGCGGAGCGTGCTCGACATGGCCCAGGCGCTGCACGCGGCAGTCGGCTCCGGGGCACCCGCCCCGGAGGTCGTCGGCGGGTACCGGCTCGGCGACGTGCGCCACGTCTTCGCCGACCCGGCGCACGCGGCGGCGCGGCTCGGGTTCCGCGCGCGTGAGGACTTCGCCGCCGGCATGGCGGAGTTCGCCGATGGACTCGTCGCCGCATGAGCGCGAACGGGCACCGCCGCGGATCGGTCCTCGTCGTCGACGACGAGCCGACGATCGCCGAGGTCGTCGCGCGCTACCTCGAGCGCGCGGGCTACGACACGCGGATCGCGCCCGACGGCGCGGACGCGCTCGACGCGGTCGCCCAGGCGCCCGCCGACCTCGTCGTCCTCGACCTCATGCTCCCCGGCATCGACGGGCTCGAGGTCATGCGCCGCCTGCGCGAAGGCGTCGCCTCGCCGCCGGCGATCATCCTGCTGACCGCCCGCGGGGAGGAATCGGACCGCGTCGTCGGCCTGAGCCTCGGCGCCGACGACTACGTGGTCAAGCCGTTCAGCCCTGCCGAGCTCGTGGCACGCGTCGACGCGGTCCTGCGGCGCACGAGCGTCGTGCACGAGCCGCTCGAGACGATGACGTTCGGGGCGCTGGAGGTCGACGTCGCCGGCCACCGCGTGTCGCTGCACGGCGAGGAGCTCTCACTCACCCAGCGGGAGTTCGACCTGCTCGCGTTCCTCGCCCAGCACCCGGGCCGCGCGTTCAGCCGCGAGGAACTCATGGACCGCGTCTGGCAGTACTCGTTCTACACCGACACCTCGACCGTGACGGTGCACATCCGCCGCCTGCGGACCAAGCTCGCTGCCGATCCGGACGCCGAGCAGCTCGTCGAGACCGTGTGGGGCGTCGGCTACCGGTTCCGCGCGCCGTGACGCGCGGACTCCTCATGGCGCTTGGGGCGGCCGCGGCACTCGCCGCGCTGGCCACCGCGGTGTATGGCGGGCACGCCGGCTGGCTGACGCTGGTGCCGCTCTCGCTCGTCGGCGCGGCGACCGTCATCGCCGGCCAGGCGTTCCTGGCCCGCCGTGAGCGGATCGGCGGGCTCCGTCGCCAGGCGGTCTTCGTCATCGCGCTGGTCGCGGCGCAGGCCGCGGTGATCACGGCCGTGTTCATCGATCAGATGTTCTTCTCCCCGCACGACGCGTTCTTCGCCGCGGTCGTCGTGGTCGACGCGGCGGTCCTCGGCGTCGTGACGGCGTGGGCGTTCGGCCGTCGGGCGATGGCCGACATCGACGCGACCCGCGCGACGCTCGCCGCGGTCACCGACGGGCGGCGAGACGTGCGGACGGGCGTCACCGGCGGCGGCGAGCTGGGCGAGCTGGCCGCGGACGTCGACGCGATGATCGTGCGCCTCGACGCCGAGGAGCGCGCGCGGCGCAGCCTCGTGGCCTCGATCTCGCACGATCTGCGGACGCCGATCACGGCGCTGCAGCTACTGGCCGACGCGATCGAGGACGGGATCGTCGACGAGGCGACCGCCCGCGAGTACGCGGCGCGGATGGGCACGCATGTCCGCGCGCTCAGCGGGCTGATCGAGGACCTGTTCGAGCTCAGCCGGCTGGAGAGCGGCGAGCTGCGCTGGTCGATGCAGAAGGTCGCGCTCGGCGAGCTCGTACGCGACACGGTCGACGCGATGCGCCCGGAGGCAGACGCCGCCGCGGTCACGGTCCGATCGGTGATCGACGCCGCGGACCCGTTCGCCGAGGGCGATCCCGCCCGGCTGCAGCGGGTGCTGTTCAACCTCATCCAGAACGCGATCCGCCACACCCCCGCCGACGGGACGGTGACGGTCCGCACGACGCTGGTCGGCGACGACGTGGAGATCGAGGTCGCCGACGACGGCAGCGGAATCCCGCTCGATCAGCGCGAGCTCGTGTTCGAGCCGTTCCATCGCGCTGATACGGCACGCGCGGACGGCGGCGCGGGCCTTGGGCTGGCGATCTCCAGAGCGATCGTGGAGGCGCACGGGGGGCGGATCTGGATCGCGGACGCCCCACTGGGCACGGCGGTGCGGGTGCGGCTGCGGACGGCGTGAGACTCGCGGTCCCACGGCACCGCGTCGCGGCTCAGGCGGCGCGCAGGTCGGGACTCCCCAGCACGATCTGCTCGTCGAAGACGAACCCGGCCTCCAGCGCACGGCGCACGGGGCACGTGTCGGCGACGCGGCGCAGGCGCTTGACCTGGTCGTCGGTCAGGCCGGCGGGCAGGTTCACGCGGATGTCGAACCGCCGCGGAGTCGCGTCGTTGTCGTAGTCGACCTCGACGCTCAGCCCGTCCAGCCGCCAGTCGTGGCGGGTGGCGTACAGCGCGATCATCGTGGAGATGCACGACGCCAGGGTGGCGGCGAGCAGCTCGTGGGGCGCGGGCCCCTCGTCGGTGCCGCCGAGCGAGAGGGGCTCGTCGGTCACCAGGACGTGGCGGCCGTTGACGTCGATCTCGTGGCGGAGTCCGTCGGCGGTCGGGCGGGCGATGGCGGTCATGCTCATGGGATCGATCTCCTGGATCAGACGTTGACCATGCCGCGCTTGCGGCTGGCGAGGAAGTAGCGCTCGAAGGCGAGCTTGGCCCAGTGCGCCTGCGGTCCGGACATGACGCGGGCGGTGGGCTCGCCGCCGCCGGCGTAGAGGCCGTGGGCGAGGACGTTGTCGGCCTTGAAGATGATTCCGTTGTTGCCCGCGTCCAGGACGCAGATCGCCGAGAGGTCGGCGAGGGCGAGGTCGCGGTGCTTGTCGCTGCCGGTGATGTCGGCGACGATGTTCTGGGCGGCGACCTTGGCCATGGTCTCGCTCATCTGGCCGGTCTTGGGCACGCCTGCGGGCACCGGGGTCTTCTCCGGAGGGGCGATCGCGGTCGCGACGCCGGCGGCGTAGACGTTGGGCAGGTCGGGGTGGCGGTAGCGGTCGTCGATGGGGACGAACCCCATCGGGTTGGCGAGTCCCTCGCTGTCCTTGACGGCGTCGACCCCGGCGAAGGGCGGGACGATCATCGAGTAGGCGAACGGCAGCACGCGCCCGCCCTCGAGCTCGATCTCGCCGTCGCGGACTTCGGTGATGACGTTGTTGGCGATGCCTTCGATGCCGAGGTGATCGAGGAACTTCACGACGCGCTTCGAGGAGTCCCCGACGCCGCCGAGGCCGAAGTGCCCGAGGTAGGGCTCGGCGGTGATGAAGGTGACCGGTGCGACGTCCTGCAGGCCGGCCTTCTTGATGCGGTGGTGGACGTTGAAAAGGAACTCGTAGGAGGCGCCGAAGCACGAGCCGCCCTGGGCGGTGCCGACCACGACGGGTCCGGGGTTCTCCAGGAAGCGGTCCCATGCCAGCCCGGCCTGCTCGGCGTGGTCGACATTGCAGACCGACTGCGTGAACCCATCGTCGGGGCCGAGGCCGGGGATCTTCTCGAAGGCCAGGCGCGGCCCGGTGCCGACGAGCAGCTTGTCGTAGGCGATCTCCGCGCCGCCCGAGGTGGTGACGCTGTGGGCGGCGGTGTCGATCTTGGTCGCGGCCTCGTTGATGAACCGGATGCGCTTCTTGGCGTACAGGGGCGCGAGCGCGAACGTGACGTCGTCACGGTTGCGCGTCCCGAAGGGCAGCCAGATCAGCGACGGGATGAAGGTGAAGTGATCTCGCGGATCGAGGACGACGACTTCGTGTCCGTCATCGAGGTGCTTGCGGATCTCCAGCGCGGCGGTCAGTCCGGCGAAGCTGGAGCCCAGTACGACGACCCGTTGGCTGGTGGACGACATGAGCGTGCCTCCTGAGCAATGGTGTGTGGGTTAGCGCTGCCGGACGGCCAGGCCGGCGTGTTGCCATGCGGCCATGCCGCCGCGCACGTTGTGCGCCTCAATTCCTGCGGCTGCCGCCTGCCGTGCGGCAACGCCGCTGCGGGCGCCTGAGCGGCAGACGAAGGCGACCGGCCGGCCGTCGGCCGCGAGCTCGTCGAGCGTGGCCGCGAGTCGGCCGAGCGCGATGTGGCGTGCGCCGGGTGCGTGCCCGGAGCGGAACTCGCCGTCCTCGCGGACGTCGACGAGCACCAGCGTGCCCTCGGCGACGCCCGCCGCGGCAGCGGCAGGCGTCAGCGAGTCAGCGCCTCGGAGGCTGCTGAGGAATCGCATGGCTCAGTGTCCGAACTTCACGTTGGGCAGGATGCGGTCCAGCCACTTGGGCAGGTACCACGCCCAGGTGCCGGTGAGCCGAAGCAGGATCGGCACGAGCATCAGCCGGACGAGCAGCGCGTCCAGGAGGACGGCGACGCCGAGGATGATGCCCATCTCCTTCGGGG
>JAEMSV010000241.1 GCA_016462625.1 Solirubrobacteraceae bacterium
GGCTGCCCGGCGGACGGCGGCACTACTGGTACTACGCGCCGCTCATGCCGCTGGCCATCGAGCAGCTCGACCTCGGCGGCTACGACCTGATCCTCTCGAGCAGCCACGCCGTGGCGCTCGGGGTGCTGACCGCGCCGGAGCAGCTGCACGTCAGCTACATGCACTCGCCGATGCGGTTCGCCTGGGATCTCCAGGGGCTGTACCTCGATGCCTTCGGGTTCCGTGCCGGGGTCAAGACGCTGGCGGCGCGGCTGGTGTTCCACTACCTGCGCCTCTGGGACCGCGGCGCCCATTCCGGCGTGGACCGGTTCGTCGCGAACTCGGCGTTCGTCGCCTCGCGTATCCGGAAGGTCTACCGGCGCGAGTCGACCGTCCTGGCGCCGCCGGTGGACGTCGGCCGCTTCGCGTTGCAGCCCGACAAGGGCGAGACGTTCCTCGCGGGGTCGAGGATGAACCCGTTCAAGCGGATCGACCTGGTCGTCGACGCGTTCACCCGGCTGCTCGCCGACCAGCGTCTGGTCGTCGTCGGCGACGGACCCGACCTCGAGAAGATCCGGGCGCTGGCCGGTCCGAACGTCGAACTCGTCGGCCATGTTCCCGATGCCGAGTTGACGCGGCGGATGCAGGAGGCCGCGGCCTTCGTCCATGCGGCGACCGAGGACTTCGGGATCGCCATGGCCGAGGCGCAGGCCTGCGGGACGCCCGTGATCGCATTCGACCGGGGCGGGGCGCGCGAGATCGTCGCCGGTCTGGATGGACCCGCGCCCACCGGCGTGCTGTTCGGTGCGCAGACGGCCGAGGGCGTCGCCGAGGGCGTGCGCGGGTTCCTCGCCGCGCGCGAGCGCATCAATCCGGCCATCTGCCGAGAGGGCGTGATGCACCTGGCGCCCGAGCGGTTCCGCGAGGCCTACCGCGCCGTCGTCGAGGAGGCGTGGGCGGAGTTCGAGGCGCGAGGCCGGCTGGTGTGACCCCCGCACGGGTCGCGGTGATCGGCGCCGGCCCGGCCGGTCTGGGCGCGGCCCATGCCCTCGTGCGGGGCGGTGCGCGCGTGACGGTGTTCGAGGCCGGGAACGAGGTCGGCGGTCTGGCGAGGTCGTTCGACCTGTGGGGGCAGCGCGTGGAGTACGGCGCGCACCTGCTGTTGCGCGTCGACCCGCGGATCGACGCGCTGTGGGACGAGCTGATCGGCGAGGACTTCGTGGCGGCATCACGCAGGACGCGGATCCTCAGCCGTGGGCGATGGCTGCGGTACCCGTACGAGCCGCTCGATGCGCTCCGGGCGATCGGGCTGCACGAGGCGCTGCGCTGCGCTGCGGGGCTGGCTCGCCGCGGGCCGGACGGCGACGACCTCGAGCGCTGGGTCGTCTCGCGGTTCGGCCGACCGGCGTTCGAGCTGTTCGTCGCCGACTACGTTCGCAAGCTGCTCGGCGTGCCGGCGTCGGACATCGACGCAGCATTCGCGGGCACCCTGCTGGGCTTCCAGCGCCAGTCCAGCCTTGCGGCGACCGGCCGGAGAGTCCTGGCCCGGGCGCCCGAGCCGCCTGTGGTGCGGCCCCTCGGGGGCGTGGGCGAGCTGCTGTCGCGGATGGCGGCCGACGTCGAGCGTCGCGGCGGGGTGGTGCGGCTGGGCGCGCCCGTCGAGCGGCTCGTGCGGCGCGACGGCGCGGTCGCCGGAATGCGGATCGATGGGGTGGAGGAGCCGTTCGACCACGTGATCTCGACGGCGCCGATCCCCGTGCTGCTCCGGGCGCTCGGCGACGTTCCGGAGGAGATCGCACGGCGCCGTGACGAGCTGCGGGCCCGGGGTGTCGTCATCGTCTATCTGCTGCTCGACGGCGCTGCGGGGTTCGACGACCAGTGGGTGTACGTGACCGACCCGGCGAACGACGTGGGCCGGATCACGAACTTCTCCGCGTGGCGGGCGGACGGTGCGCCGATGCCCGCGCAGACGATCCTCGCGGCCGAGATCGGGGAGGAGGCCAAAGCGCCTGCGCCTGCGCTCGCCGAGCGCGAACTCCGCGAACTCGGGTTGCTCGGCCACGCGCGGGTGGTCGAGACGCACGTGGTGCGGCTGCCGCGGGTCCAGCCGGTTCCGCTCACCGGCGCCGCGGCGGGTCTGGCCCCGGTTCGGGCGTGGCTGGAGACGATCAGGGGACTGACGACGACGGGTCGCCACGGCGCGTTCGCGAACACCGGGGTGCACGAGAGCATCCTGCTCGGCATGGACGCGGCGGCGAACGTCCAGATCCTGTCGCCATAGGCGCAGAATCTCGACGTTCGGCGTGGGCGGGTACGGTTCCCCGATGCAGATCCGGCGCACCGGAGCAGGGCCGCCCGTGCTGTTCGTGCACGGATCGATGCTCGGCGGGCGCTACCAGTGGATCGAGCAGAGCGAGCTGCGCAACCGCTGGGAGATGCTGCTCGCCGACCGCACCGGCTACCGCACGGACGACGGCGAAGACGTTGGGGAGAACTGGGCGGTCGACGCCGACGACATCGTCGCGGAGCTCGAGCGTCACGACGGCGGGGCGCACCTCGTCGGCTTCTCTTACGGCGCGGTCGGGTCGATCCTGGCCGCGAATCGGGTGCCGCACGCGGTCAGGAGCCTCGCGCTGATCGAGCCGTCCACCTGGTCGGTCGCATTCGACGTGCCCGAGGTGAAGGAGACCTACGACAGCCTCGTCAACGCGGTGATCGAGTTCTGGGGCGACCCCGCTGCGATGGCGCAGGCGTTCCTGGACCGCGTGGGCGCGACGCAGAAGGTCCGCCAGGACCGGCTGCCGCGGGCGCTCCAGGTCGGGGTGCGCGCCGTGGCGCAGGGCCGGCCGTCGGGCGAAGCCGAGATCCCGCTCGACGAGCTGCGCGCACGGACCTTCCCCAAGCTCGTCGTCTCCGGCGAGCACAGCGTCGCGTTCGAGACGATCTGCGACCGGGTGGCCGACGGCATCGGTGCCCGCCGCGCGCACCTGGCCGGCGCGGGCCACGGAGTTCCCGCGCTGGGTGAGCCCCTCAACGCGATGCTGGAAGCGCTCTGGACCTCCGCGGAACCGGCGGAATCCTCGCCTGGGGGCTCGGATTCCGTCGCGAGAACTCGCTGACGCTCGTTCTCCGCGCTACGTCCCCTGCGACGTCGGTCGAATCAGAATCTCGTTGACGTCCACGTGCGCGGGCTGTGAGACCGCGTACATCACGGCACGGGCGATGTCGTCGGCCTCGAGCGCGCCGGTCGGCCGGTTGTCGAAGAACGGCGTGTCGACCATGCCCGGCTCGATCGACGTGACCCGCACGCCGCTGTCGTTGAGCTCCTGACGCGCGGATTCCGCCATCGCGGTGACCGCGTGCTTGGTCGAGCTGTACAGGGAGCCGGGGAGCGCGCGACGGCCCGCCACCGAGCTCGTGAGCAGGATGTGGCCCTGGCTGGCCTTCACGGCGTCCATGGTCGCGCGGATCGTGTACGCCGGACCGAGGACGTTCGTGAGCACCATCGACTTCCAGTGCTCCGGCGTCTCGTTCTGGAAGCCGCGCGTCGCGCCGAAGCCGGCGTTGGCGAAGACGACGTCGATGCGCCCGTACGCGTCGAGCGCGGCGCGCACGAGCGCCTCGAGCTGGTCGAACTCCGTGACGTCGCA
>JAEMSV010000021.1 GCA_016462625.1 Solirubrobacteraceae bacterium
GGCGGGACCTGAATCCACGCCGGCCGCCGCCACGCCCGCAGCCGAGCGGGCCCTCGTCCACTCCCGCCCGAACTGGGCGACCGGCGCGGTCCCGCAGATCGACCTGCGGCCCTGGGCGCCCGACCTGTCGGCGTTCCCGCGCGCGGCGTGGGGCGCGTCGATCCGCAGCGTCCTGCGCACGGCACCCGACCACGAGCTCGGCAACCACCTCGACCTGTTCGGGGCGCCCGCGCTCCGCGCCTCGCTCGCCGCCTACCTCGGCCGCAGCCGCGGCGTGGCGACCACCGCAGACCGCATCGTCGTGACGTGCGGCATGACCCAGGGCGTCGCCGCGGTCGCCGCCGCGCTCCACGCCCGCGGCGTGGCCCGCATCGCCATCGAGGATCCCGGCTTCAGCGTCCACCGCCTCATGCTCGAGTCGGGCGGCCTGCGGACGATCCCCATCCCCGTGGACGGCGACGGCCTCGACGTGGACGCGCTCGCTCGCAGCGATGCCGAGGCTGTCCTCGTGACCCCCGCGCACCAGTACCCGCGCGGCGCGGTGCTCGCGCCCGAGCGCCGGACCGCGCTGCTCGCCTGGGCCCGTGAGCGCGACGCGTTCGTCCTCGAGGACGACTACGACGGCGAGTACCGCTACGACCGGGAGCCCGTCGGGGCGCTGCAGGGACTCGACCCCGATCGGGTGATCTACCTCGGCTCGGCATCGAAGATGCTCGCCCCCGCGCTGCGCATCGGCTGGGCTGCCGTCCCGGCGGGGCTGGCCACGGAGGTCGCGATGCGACGGGCGATCGCCGGCGGCGGGTCCTGGCTCGACCAGCTCGCGCTCGCCGACCTGATCGAACGCGGCGAGCTCGACCGCCACCTCCGGCGCATGCGCCCGCGCTACCGGCGCCGCCGCGAGCTGCTGCTGGCGGCGATCGGGGAGCTCCTGCCCGACGCGCGGGTCGTCGGCGTGGCGGCGGGCCTCAGCTTCCTGCTGCTCCTCCCGGACCTCGACGAGGCCGCCGTGACCGCGGCCGCCGGCGAGCGCGGCATCGCGGTGTGGGGGCTGGGGCACTTCTGGGCACGCGACGGCGCCGATGGCGCGCGCGAGACCGGCCTGGTCGTCGGCTACGGCGCGCTTCCCGAAGCAGCCGCGCGCCGGGCGATCGGCGAGCTCGCGGACGTGATCTACGAAGCGGGGCCGGCCACGCCGCCGAAGTAGAGCGCGAGCGTCGCGTCGATCGTGCGACGTGTCTCGTCCGGTGTCGCCTCGCGCCGCGTCTCCTCCAATGCGACCGACATGATCATCCCGTTGACGACCCGGCCGGTCGTCTCCGTGTCGAGGTCCGCGCGGAGGTACCCGCGCTCCTGGCCGTGGCGCAGGTACGCCGCCGTCATCCCGGCCGCGGCCTCGGTGAACGCGTCCGCCTTCTCCGCGAGCTCCTCGTCCACGCCGCCGGACTCGAGCAGCAGGCGACGAAGCACCCTGAGGATCGTCGGGTCGTCGCGCAGCACGGTGGCGAAGCCCGCCGCGATACGGCGCACCTGCTCCTGATACTCCTCGAACGTGTCCGCAGCGGTCGGGGCGTTCTCCGCGGCGAGCAGCGGCAGCACCCGGCCGATGGCGTCGTCGACGACCTCCTCGAACAGCGCGCGCTTGCCCGGGAAGTGCGCGTAGATGCTGCTGTTGCCGACGCCGAGGCGCTTGGCGATGTCGGCGATGGCGGTCCGGTGGTAGCCACGGTCGGCGAAGACCTCGGCCGCGGCGTGGACGATCTCCTCCCGCAGCTGCCGGCGCATGCGCTCGGCGCGGGAGGTGGTGCTTGAAGCGGGCATCGGTGCCCGATTCTACGGCTTGGAATGGATATTCCCAGTTGGAACGACTATTCTCGCCGCCATGGTCTCCCCCGACCACGAGGTGGTCGTCATCGGTGCCGGCCCCGGCGGCATCGCGGCCGCGATCCTCCTGCGGCAGGCCGGGATCACCGACCTCACGATCCTCGAGCGCGGTGACGGCGTCGGCGGCTCGTGGCGGGACAACACGTACCCGGGCATCGGCGTCGACATCCCGTCCATCGCCTACCAGTACTCCTTCGCCCGCAAGCCGGACTGGTCGCGCGTCTTCGCCAAGGGCGAGGAGGTGCTCGCCTACCACCAGGACGTCGCCGAACGGTACGGCCTGATGCCGCTGCTGCGACCGGACACCGAGGTCGTGCGCGAGATCTGGGACGAGGAGCACGAGCTCTGGCGGCTGACGACCGCGACGGGCGACGAGGTCACCGCACGGTTCGTCGTCTCGGCCGTCGGGGCGTTCCTGCGGGCCAAGGCGGACCCAGGCATCCCCGGCCTCGACACGTTCGCCGGCGCGATCCAGCGACCGGACGCGTGGGACCACGACGTGGAGCTGCGCGGCAAGCGCGTCGCGGTGATCGGCACCGGCGCGAGCGCGGTGCAGATCGTGCCCGCGATCGCGCGCGAGGTCTCACGGCTCGACGTCTACCAGCGCACGCCGGTGTGGTGCCTGCCCAAGCTCGACGCGAAGGTCCCGGGCTGGATGAAGACGGCGCTCCGGGTTCCCGGGGTCGCGGCCGGCCTGCACGGGCTGAACCTCTTGAGCGTCGAGGCCACCCTGCGCGCGTTCACCCAGACGCCCGATGCGATCGGCCGCCCGGCGATGCGCGCGTTTGACCGCGCGGCGAAGGCCGGGTACCGGCGGTTGCTCAACGCGAAGGTCGACGACCCCGCGACGCGCGCGGCGCTGATGCCGGGCTACGGACCATTCACCAAGCGCCCGACGATGTCCAACCACTTCCTGACGGCGTTCAATGCCGACCACGTCGGCCTGATCACCGAGCCGATCGCGCGCATCACAGCGGACGGCATCGAAACGGCCGACGGCACGGTGCGGGCGGCCGATGTCCTCGTGCTCGCGACGGGCTACGAGCTGTTCTCCGACCCGGAGAGCTACCGCCCCGGGACGATCGTCGGCCGAGACGGCTTCGACCTTGCGACGTTCTACGCCGAGCAGCGGCTGCAGGCGTACGAGAGCGTCGCGGTTCCCGGCCTCCCGAACCGCTGGATGGTGGTCGGCCCGTACTCGTGGACCGGCACCGGCTGGCACGCGCTCGTCGAGCTCAACGCGCACCACATCACCCGGGCGATCGTCGCGGCCCGCGAGCGCGGGGCGACGTGCGTCGAGGTCCGGCAGGACGCCCACGACGCGTACCACGCGGACGTGCGGCGGCGCGGGCGGCTCATCAACTGGTACTTCACCGAGCTGAACGGCCACGTGCGGACCTACTACGTCAACTCACAGGGCGACGCGCCGTACATCCGCCCGGCGAGCCTTCTGCAGGCCCGCCGGCGCAGTACACGCTTCCCGTTGAGTGACTACCGCTACGAGAGCGAGCGGGAGATGATCATGCGCTGCACCTCACTGGTGCCCTCGTAGATCTGGGTGATCTTCGCGTCGCGCATCATCCGCTCGACCGGGTACTCGGTCACGTAGCCGTAGCCGCCGAGGACCTGGACGGCCTCGACCGTCACGTCCATCGCCGTGCCCGAGGCGATCAGCTTCGCCATCGAGCCGTGTACCTGGTAATCGGCGTCTCCCCGATCGGCCTTCGCACACGCCTCGTACGTCAGCGCGCGGGCGGCGGCCGTCTTCGCCTGCATGTCCGCGAGCTTGAACGCGATGCCCTGATGGCGGTTGATCGGCTTGCCGAACTGGATCCGCTCGCTCGCGTACTTCGCGGCGTAGTCGGTCGCGCCCTGGGCGATGCCGACGGCCTGCGCCGCGGCGCCGAGGCGCGTGTAGGAGAGGGTCTTCAGCGCGACGGCCATGCCGCGGCCCTCTTCGCCGATGAGGTTCTCGTGCGGGACCCGCACGTCCTCGTAGACCGGCGATCCGGTCGGTGAACCCTTGATGCCGAGCTTCTTCTCGAGCTTGCCGATGGAGAAGCCAGGACGGTCCTTCTCAACGATGAAGGCGGAGACCTTGCCGTTCTCGCGGTCGGTCACGGCGAAGGTCACGTAGAAGTCGGCGACGCCCGAGTTCGTGATCCAGTTCTTCGCGCCGTTGATGACCCACTCGTCGCCGTCGCGGTAGGCGTGGGTGCGCATGCTCGCCGGGTCGGAGCCCGCCTCGGGCTCGGACAGGGCGAACGCCGGCGTGATCTCCCCGCTGGCGAGACGCGGCAGCCACTTCTGCTTCATCTCCTCGCTGCCGAAGAGCTTGATCGGCATCGAGCCGAGCTCCTGGACCATGAGGATCAGGGCCGTGGAAGCGCAGGCCTTGGCGATCTCCTCGACGCCGATGTTCAGCATCAGGACGCCGGTGCCGGTGCCACCGTGCTCCTCGTCGAAGGGCAGGCCGAGGATGCCGTTCTCGGCGAGGATCTCGCGCAGGTCGTGCGGGTACTCCGCGTTCGCGTCGATGTCGTGGGCCCGCGGCGCGATCTTCTCGGTCGCGATCTGGCGGATCATGTCCCGCAGCTCGATGAACTCGGGCGGGAGGGTGAAGAGTTCGGTGTCTGTGGTCGTGGCCATCCCCCCGAATTGTAGGGCGTTTCGCCTCATTTCCAAGAGGTTGGACATCCGATGGTTGGAAGGCCTCCTAACCCGGGGAGGCCGATGGCCGATACTCCAGGAGATGGCCTTGTCCCGCCGGACCCTCGCCGGCGCCGCCACGGCGCTTCTGCTGATCGGCCTCGTCGCCCTGCTCGCCTCGAGCGCGAGCGGCGACGAACCCAAGCCCCGCGCGCTCCGCGCGGTCAGCTCGCCGCTGCCGCTTCCGGTCGGCACGATCCGGCTCGCCGACAACGCCCGGGCCGAGATCGACCAGGCCGCCGCGCGCGCCGCTCAGCAGGAGGAGGACGCGGCCGCGAAGCGCGCCATCGCCAAGGCCGACCGTGAGGCGCAACAGGAGCTCGCGCAGACGGAGACACTTCCGGCGCCCACCGCTTCGATCGACCCCGCCGACGCCGACCAGACGGTCGTGCGCGCGGAGGTCCTCGACAACGGCATCGCGCTGCCGCCGCTCGAGAGCCCGCCCGAGGTCAAGTCGATCATCGAGGCCGGCAACGGCATCGCCCGGACGCCGTACATCTGGGGCGGCGGCCACGGCAAGTGGCAAGACCACGGCTACGACTGCTCGGGCTCCGTCTCGTTCGCCCTCGCCTCGGCCGGCCTCCTCGGCCAATCGCTGACGTCGGGGCAGCTGGCGCACTGGGGCAAGCCGGGCAAGGGCAAGTGGGTGACCATCTACGCGAACGACGGCCACGTGTTCCTCGAGGTCGCCGGCGTGCGCTTCGACACGACGGGGCGCAAGGCGACCGGCTCGAGATGGCAGAACGAGATGCGCTCGCGGACCGGGTTCGTCGCGCGCCATCCGCCGGGCCTGTAGGCCCGGCGCCGCGCTCAGCCCTGCTGCGCGCCGGTGATCTCCGCGCGCAGCATGGCGATCTCGGTCACGGCCGCGCCAACCCAGGCCGCCTGAATCGCGTCGATCTCGAGGTCGAGATCCGCCATGTACGCGGGGTCGTGACGCAGCTCGCAACCCAGGGCCAGCGCACGCTCGATGCGAAGCAGCTCGAGCCGCTCGTAGAGGTGGGTGGGTGTCTGCGTGATCATGACCATGCAACGGGGAGGACTACCCGGACTTACGCAAGCCATGCGGGACCTGGTTCATGAAACAGCTCACACAAGGTTCCGGAGCGGTCCGATCATCTCCGTGTTAGCGGCTTCTTTCGGGCCGCAGGGTTGACCGCCGGCGGGCGCGGTGCTCAGGTCCCGATGAGCTCCGACGGGAGCACGAACCACGGTCACACGGTCGTCATGTCCGAACCCACGCACATCTATGCGAGCGCCTTGTCGCGCCGCGAGCGACGCTGGCGGGGAACTCGCACCCCCCGCATGACCCGCCGGCGCCATCGGCACCCCCGGATGCTGCGATTCGCGGGCGTGACGGCCGGGACCGCGGTGATGCTCGAGCTGCTTCGCGGCGTCAGCGGCTGACCGCGAGATCCACGTCGCGCGAGCGCTGTCGCTCGCGCTCCTCCCGCGGCACGGGCCGACCGGCGGCGCAGATCGCCCACAGCATCGCCATCCACGTCAGCGTCGCGACGACGATGTGGATCCAGACGACGAAGGCCGGCAGCCCGTTGTAGTACTGGATCGCGCCGACCACGCCCTGGACCCCGACGAGTGACCCGGTGACGAAGAGTGCGTTGAGCAGCTGCCTGTCGGCCCCGCGGCGGCGCAGCAGGAACCAGAGCACGACGCACGAGACGCCGAGAGCGGTCCCGAGCCGTCCGTGGTTGTGGATCGTCCAGTCGAGCGTGTCGCTGCCCTGGAAGTCGAGGCGATGGACGACCTCACCGGTTCCCGCGCTGCCCGGGTGCGGACCGGCTGCAGTCGCGACGGTGCCCATGAAGAAGAGGAGGGTGGCGAGCGGGAACAGCGCCCGGGTCCCCCAGACGGCGAGCATGTCCGGGTTGCGCGGGCGGCTCCCCGGCTCGTGCCAGGCGCACCAGACGAGCAGGACGGCGGCGATGAGGATCACCATCGAGAGGCCGAAGTGCCCCATGACAAAGCCGGGCTGCAGCTCGTACTTGACCGTCCACATGCCGAGGATCGCCTGCATGACCACGCCAACCGGCAACAGCGCGCCGAGGATCGCGAGGTCCTTGCGGAACGGGCGGCGGCGGTAGGCCAGGAGGCCGGCGGCGATCGCGGCGAACCCGACAACGCCGGTGATCAGCCGGTTGCCGTACTCAATCCAGGAATTGATGTTCGCCGGGGCGATGACGTCGCCGTCGCAGGTCGGCCAGTTGTCGCAGCCCAGGCCGGATCCGGTCAGGCGGACGGCAGCGCCGGTGACGACGATGACGGCGAGGCTGACGAGGGCGGCGGTGGCAACCCAGGCGTACGTGCGGGGCGAGATCGTGGGGAGGCGGGACATGTCCGACGGGACAGGGTAGACCTAGACCCGCATCGCGCTGCGCGCAACGAGCTGTCGCGTGGCGACGTCGAGGTAGGGCCGATCGGCGGGATCCGGTGGGTGACCCGTGCCGGTGTCGAAGTAGTTCGGGGGGTTGCGCACCACCGCGGCCCCCGACGGAAGGAGCACAGCCCCGGGCAGGTCCTCGCGCACGAAGAACGCGTTGACGCCGCAGCGCTCGGTATGCACGAGCCGGTACCCGCGCCGGGCGGCGAGCCATTCGAACGCACCGAGAGATGCGCCGAAGTAGTCCGTCCCATCCCAGCCGGTGTGCTCGCGGGGCTGCGTGAACGTGCCTGCCAGGGGCAGCGACGCGTTGTACTCCATGACGACGACGCGGGGGCGCCGGCGCAGCGCCTCCCACACGAACCAGTCGATGGAGTCGACGTCGATCACGAAGACGTCGGGCTCGGCAGGGACGCCGGCCTCGTCGAGGAGCGCCTCCAGCACCTCAGGCGTCACGATCGCCTGACGCGTCTGCACCGCCGGCTGCGACCGGTAGGTCTCGGCGAGTGCCGCGGCCGCGGCCGGGTCGCCCTCCATGAAGAGACCCGACCAGCCCTGCTCGGCGAGCAGCCGGCAGTTGACCTCGACGCCCGTCTCCGTGCCGAACTCCACGAACCACTGGCCCGGCGCTCCGACCTCGGCGAGGATCGCCTCCAGGACGCCGTCCTCGCCGTTCTGCGAGTAGACCTTGCGCTCGGCCGCGGCGAGATCGACGGTCACCGCAGGGATCCTGGCCGGTGCAGCACGAGGTTGACGAAGCGGCCCGCCCAGGCCTCGCACGCCGCGATGACCTCGTCGTCGGTCGCGGCCGTGGCCGTCCCGTCGTCACCGAGCAGCGCAAGCTCGAAGCCGAGACCGCGGTAGCCGCCGAGGACCTCGCGCGGGTCGATCCCGCGGTCCTCCATGCCTTCGAGCCAGTACTCGACGAGCACCTGCGGGTCGGGGCTGCGGGCGAGCGTCGTGCGCAGTCCGGCGATGACCTCGTGGTCGACGCCCTGCGTGTCGACCTTCACGACGTCGAGCACCGCGTGCTCGCCCAGGAGCTCGTCGAGCGGGCCGGCGGGCACGAGCTGCGCGGCGGCGTCGGCCCGGTCCGGGCGGACCTGGTGGTCGCCGCGGTTCACCTCGCTGAAGACAAGCGGCAGGAGGGTCCGCGAGGACCACCCCGCGATCGGCAGAACCGCGACGTCGTCCAGGCCGTGACGCCAGAGGTTCGCGCGCAGCAATCCGAGGTTGCGGGTCTCCGGCTCGACCGCCACGACGGCCCCGTCCGGGCCGGCGAGCTGCGCGATGAGCAGCGTGAAGTACCCGACGTTGGCCCCGACGTCGAGGGCGGCCGCGCCGGGCTGCACGACGCGCCGCAGCCACGCCGCCTCCTCCTTCTCCCAGACGCCCTCCTCGCGGATCGCGGGGGTCATCACCTCATCGCCCTCGTGCATCAGCAGCGGCCCCACATCGGTGGCGACCTCCGTGATCTCGTCGGCCGGGAGGCGGTGCGTCGCGAGCGCGTCGATCCGCCCGCCGCGCGAGACGTCGGCGAGCGCCGCGGCGAGCAAGCGGTCACGCTGCTCGGCGGGAACGGACAGCGGCTGCCCCGCGCGCAACGCGGCGCGGCGCGCGACGAGCCCAGGGGGGCCGAACCGTGACGGGGACTCCGGTGTGTCCCGGCCCTCGAGGGACCGGCGAAGGCGGAACCTTCCCAGCATGGCTACTCCTCTTCTCCCGCCCGGGCGACGAGCGCGTAGGTCGGCTGCCGGGTGCGATCGTGCTCGATGTCGCCGGTGCCGGTCGGGTGGAACACGTAGGCCGAGGGGAACCCCGCGATGCGCGCGAGGGTCAGGAGGACCTCGGGGAACAGCGGATGGTGGTGCGTGGGGTCGAGCCAGAAGCCCTTCAGCGCGAACAGCGCGTGGGGGTTCACCGTCTCGGCGACGAGAATCCCGCCAGGCCGCAGGCGGCTGTGGGCGAGCGACAGGAAGGTCTCGAGCGCATCCGCCGGCATGTGCTCGACGACCTCGAGGCTCACGATGCCGCCGAGCTCACCCTCGGGCAGCGCGCCAAGGTGCTCGTTGACGTCTCCGAGGACGACGTCGTGGCCCTTGCGGCGCGCATGCTCGACCATGCCCTCATCACCGTCGACGCCGCGCGCGGCGATCCCGGCCTCGGCGAGGAGATCGAGCATCTCGCCGCGGCCGCACCCGGTGTCGAGCACGGGCGCGGCGTCCCGGAGCAGCGGCAGATAGGGGAGCTGGAGCTCGCGGACGCGCTCCTCGGTCCCGCGGAAGACGTCGGTGAACGCCCGGTAGGGCTCGACGTCGGCGGTGCCGCCCCGATAGCCGAGGACCTTCCCGGCGACGGGATCGTCGAGGAGCACCGGCGCAAGCTCGGACGCCATGAAGGGCAGGACGTCATGCGCGGCCAGATGGTGCTCCACGGTGCGGGCCGTGTCGTCGGCGCGCACCGTGAGGGCACCCGCCCCCGCGCGGAGTCCCGCGACTTCGCGCGTGACGCGCCGGAACTGGGCGAGGACCTCGGCGTGCGACGCCATGCGGTGGCGATCGAGCTCAGCCGTCAGGGTGCGGACCCGCTCGTCGAGGTGCGCGAGCTCGTCGACGAGGCGCCCGTCGACGCGGTCGCGGCGCGCCGTGACCGAGCGCGCGAGGCGCTGACGAACCTGCCCGGCCCGTCCGCGGAGCCCACCGCCCCGCTGATCGGAGCCGCGCAGCGCGCGCTCGATCTCCTCGGCCGGGTCGGACAGGTCGAGGGGCCGCACGCGGCGAAGGCGCAACGAGTGCGCGCCCTCGGCGATGAGCGCCTCGTACCGCGACCGCAGCGCGATCTCCATCGACCGGCCGGCCGCGTCCGGGCCGTGGTCTGCGGTCACCTCGCGTGCACCGCGGCGGGCGCGCTCGGCCGCCTCCTCGGGGTGCTCGAACACGTACCGCATGCGCTCCGCGAGATGGCCGAGATCCGGGTCTGCCCATTCGGCGTCCGCGGGATACGGCTCCGCGTGTTCGCCGACGCGCCGCATCGTGTAGTCGACGAGGTAGGCGTTGTCCCCGGTGAGGAACTCGAGCACCCCTCCGTAGTTCGTCGCGATGACCGGCGTCCCCAGCAGCATCGCCTCGGCGGGCGTCAGGCCGAAGCCCTCGGAGCGGTGCGGCGAGACGTAGCAGTCGCTCAGCGCGATCAGCGCGTTCTTGTCGCCGACGGACAGGTAGTCGGCGACGAACGAGATGTCGGGGTGGTCACCGGCCTCGAGCAGCACGCGATCGTGGTGGGCGAACATCGTGTCCGCGTTGATGCACTTCAGGACGAGGTGCGCGCCGCTGCCCGGCGGGAACGCCTCCTTGAACGCCCGGATGAGGCCCGTCGGGTTCTTCCGCGCCTCGGTCGAGTGGTAGTCGTAGACGTAGAGAAAGACGAACTCGTCCTCCGGGAGCCCGAGCGCGGCTCGAGTCGCGTCCGAGACGGGAGGCGCCGCGACGGGCAGCGTGATCTTCGTGACCGGAACCGGGCAGCTCGGAGCGATCAGGTCGCGGATGTGATCGGTCGCGACCCAGACCTCGTCGACCCACCGGAAGGACTCCTGCCACGAGGCGGGGATCTCCCCGACCTCCCACCACCACAGCGCGATGGTATGACGGCCGGCGAAGAAGTCCTCGCCCGCCTCCTGGGCGAACGCCGGGATCGCGTCCCCGTTCAGGCACAGGATGTTCAGCGGGTACGGGGCCTCGTCCGGAGTCGCGAACGTGAACTCCGCGCCCTGCCGGCACGGGGGGATGAACGTCCCCTGGACGGGAAGCGCGGGCACGTGAGCCGCGTCCAGGCCCGCGATGAGCAGCCGGGCGGCCTCACCGAGCCCCAGCTCGGAGCGGAAGAACCCCGCGACGTTGACGCCCCACAGCGGATCGGTGCCGAGCATGTCGCCGGCGTGGTGGGGCCGGCCGGCGGTCCGCACGTCGGCGGCGATGTGCGGCGGGCGGGGCGGCAGCAGCTCGTCGGGCACGAGGTCGCTCCCGTAGACCCAGGTCCAGCCGACGTACCCCGAGGCGTCCGCGCCTCGCACGTCCGGGTAGACCTCGCGCAGGTCGTCGCGCGACTGCCACACCGCGTCGAGGTAGCGCGTCATGCCGTGCTCGACGCCGTAGTCGGCGGGTGCGTTCAGGTAGGCGTAGAAACGCTCCCACGACGCAGCGTCCGCTGGCGGTGCGGCGAGGACCTCTTCGGCGATCGCCTCGGCCATCAGGTGCGCCATCACGGGCGGCAGCGCGCGACCATCGGGGAGCGGCACCGGCTTGGGTCGCGGCCCCCCGGCGCCGGCCTCGGTCAGGCGGCCGGCCAAGTCGGCGAGCAGCGCTGCGTACACCGGGTCGTCGCTTACCCGGATCCGGTTGAGAAGCGGGTGCAGGCGCGTCGGCAGGCCGACATCGAACTCCGGGATTCGCAGGATCCGCACCGGCGCGCCGTCCGCGGTGACCAGGCCGTGCGGATCGCGTTCCAGCGTGACCCCCGAGATGTTCCACCACGCGAGGACCAGACCGGGCTCCTCGACGGTCACGACATCGCCGGCACGCGCGTCGTCCTCGAGCAGGGCGCGCACGGCACCGGACTGTCCCGCTGAGCCGTCCGACGCCCACCCCAGAGCGCCGGCCCGCGCACGCCAGTCGGCGACGATCCTCCGCGCTGCCTCACCGCCACGGAAGACCACGATGCCGGGGTCCACCGGCTCGAGGCCGGCGAGATCGTCTGCGTCCGGATGCAGGCCGTCGGCCGGCGGGGGCGCGATCGCACGGCCGCAGAGCGTGCACCCGGCCGGCGAGCCCAGGAGCGGGTCGATGCGTCCCACGAGCAGCGTGTCCGGGCTCAGCACGGCGACGACCCCGTCGCCGGCGAGCTCGCGCTCGAGGGCCGCGGCGAGCGCGCCGAAGCGCGCCTGCTCGGGCGCCAGCAGCGCGGCGTACGCCGAGGCGGGCGGCAGCCCCAGATCGTCGGCGCCGATCGATTCGACGTCCGCGGGCAGGTCCTCAGCCGCAGGTCCGCCGGCGGAGACGACGACCACCCGTGCCTCGGGGTGGTGCTCGCGGATGCTCTGCGTCAGGACCCTCGCGAAGGGCAGCTCGGATGCGACGGCGACGCAGAGGAACGTCACCGGCGAGGGCGCGGGGGCGGACATGAGCGGATGATCGTAGCCCTGCGCCAGGCACGAGGACCGCCGGCTGCCGCGCGACCGCCGGGTCATTCTCAGGGCCGGCGCCCGCGCGCCAGGCGCGCGGCGCTGAGCCGGGCCTTCGCCCAGCGGTGCCGGTCGGCGTACGGCGAGAGCGCTGCGCGCATCGTCTCCCCGCAGGCCGCCGCGCCGTGGGTACGGGCGAGGTCTTCGCGCGCCTGGAGGCCTACGCGAGCGGCGCGTTCCGGGTCGGCCACGAGTTCGCGCATCGCCGCCGCGGCAGCGGCGAGGTCGGGATCGGCCCAGCGGGCGTCGGCCGGATACGGCCCGCCGTTCGGCCCGACCGGGACGAGCGGCCCGTCGATCAGCAGGCTGTTCGAGGACGTCATGTAGTCGAGATTTCCCGAGTATCGCGTCGCAATGACCGGCTTGCCCTGCGCCATGGCCTCCGCCGGCGTAAAGCCGAAGCCCTCGGCGCGGTGCAGGGACACGATCGCGTCACTGCGCTGCACGAGGGCATCCATCTCGTCACGGTCGGAGTAGCCGGCCTGAACGTGCACGTCGGGATGGCGTTCCGCCGCGGCGAGCAGCGCGGCGTGTTCCGCCGGATGTGCCTCGTGATCGATGCACTTGATCACGAGCGACGGCCCCTCGCCCGGAGCGAAGGCCCGGGCGAACGCCTCGATCGCCCCGTGCGGGTTCTTGCGCGCGACGCTCGAGTAGTACCCGAAGACGTTGAGGAACACAAAGCCCTCCGGAAGCCCGAGGTCGGCACGGCTGCGCGTGGTCGGCGCCGCCCGCCGCACCGGGATCTGTACCCGCGTCGTGGCGACGTCTCGCGCACGTGCCGCGGCACCGATCGCAGCGGCGATGTGATCGGAGCCGGCCCACACCTCGTCGACGTGATCGAAGCCACCGTGCATGACCTCGGGGAAGATCTCGACCTCCCACCACCAGAGGCCAATCGTGTGGCGGCCGTGGAAGAAGCCGGGCCCAACGGCGCCCGCGAAGCCCGGTGTCTCCAGCGCCGTCAGACACAGCACCGTGATCGGGAACGCGGCGTCGGCGGGCGGCACGGTGTCGAACGGGACCTGCTGGCGCGAGGGCGATTCGCCCGGCGGGGCGACGGGCAGCACGGGAATCCGCGCCGCGTCCAGCGCCGCGACGACCGCGCGCGACGCCTCCCCCACCCCCGATTCGGCGCGGAGCGGGCCGACGACGTTCACGCCGGGGATCTGCGCCGTCCGGCGCTGAGGCATCGGAGACACGATCAGCGGGTCAGCGCGGCGGGGGCGATGTGGGCGGCGCGGTCGGCCCAGAGCCCGGGGTTCCAGAACGGATCGCGGCGCTCGCCCCGCGCGGCCGCGATGGCCCGCAACTCCGCCAGCCCCGCGACCGTGCCGCGAGGCGAGCCCACGACGCGCAGCCGCGCGTGGGGCGTGTGGACGACCCGTCCGGCCCGGGCGGTCAGCGCGAGCGTGAGCCCCGTCAGGGCGTGATGCTCGGCCCTCGGGTCCGGCCCGGCGTCCTCGGCGACGCATGCGCGGCGCACCGCGACGGCGCCCGACACCGCGATGCGGTTGGTGACGAACGTGAGCTCGGGCGCGATGCCTTCGCCGGTCGTGGCGGCACCGGGATGCACCGGCAGCGGCACGCCCCGCGGCAGCGCGACCCCCGCGTGCACCACCCCGCCGTCGCCGTCGACGACGAGCGCCCCCGCCGCCGCGATCGCCGGCTCGGCCGCGAGCCCGCACAGCTCGCTGAGCCAGTCCGCGGTCTCGGGGACGCACAGCTCTTCCAGCAGGACGACGAACGGCGCACCGGTGGCCGCGATGCCCGACCGCGCGAGCGCACCCCAGCGATCGTGGCCGGACGCGACGACCGTCGCGCCGGCGGCGGCCGCCGCTTCGCCCGCGGCGCGAGTGCTCGGACCGGTGACGACGCGCACGGCGCCCAGCGCCCGAACCGCGTCCGGAACCACGGCGGGGTCGATGCCCTCGGGCAGCGGAAGGATGACGTCGACCGCATCGGCGTCCACCGGCTCGTGCACGACGCGGTAGCGCCCGGCGTGGGGCAGCCTCTCCGCCCTGGCCGCGACCCCGGTCCGCTCCAGGTGCTCGCCCACGGCGCGGCAGCCCCGGTCGTACGCCTCGGGCTTGGCCTGCACGCTCAGCGCCGCCGAACCCGGATGCACCCGCCAGCTGTAGCGGAGGTGCGGCACATGGGCGATCCGGCTCGTGCGCTCGGAGAGCCGGAGGACGAGGTCGTGGTCCTGCGCGCCGTCGAACTCCGAGCGCCAGCCGCCGATCTCCTCGATCAGCGCCCGCCGGTACACACCGAGGTGCAGCGTGTACATCACCGCCCGCATCAGCTCCGGGGACCAGTCGGGCTTCAGGGACGGCGCCAGGCGCCGCCCGTCCGGCACGACCTTGTCGTTGTCGGTGTAGACCATGTCGACCGCGGGGTCGGCGGCCAGCACGGCGCCGACGTCGGCGATCGCGTCCGGATGCAGCACGTCGTCGTGGTCGACGGGCGCGACGAACGCCCCCGTCGCGAGCGAGAGTGCCGCGTTCGTCGCCGCCGCGATGTTCCGCGCGGTCTCGTGACGGGTGAGCACGATGCGCTCGTCAGCGTCCGCCGCGGCCCGCAGCCGGGCGCGCACCACCGGATCCCGCGACCCGTCATCACAAAGGCAGAGCTGCCAGTGCGGCGACGACTGCAGGCGGATCGAATCCAGCAGCGCGTCGAGCAGCGCCGGATCAGGATCGTGCACGGGGACGAGCAGCGACACGACGGGGTGTTCGACCGGCCCGCTCGCCGCTGGGGCCTCACGACCGAGCCGCCGCTCGGCGAGGGTGCGAACCTCGCGCGCCAACGAGCTCGCCATCGACGCCGGCGCGTCGGGATCCGACGGGCCCGGCAGCAGCACCGGGTCGCCCCAGACCGCCCACGCGTACGCGCCGCTCGCGCCCGCCGGCAGCTCCGTGCGCAGCTCGATGACGTGCTCGTCCCCGGACAGCCCGTCGAGGTCGAGGCCGAGCGGCACCCAGCGGCGTTGGCCGGCGTTCGCAGCGGGGTCGACGTCGACCGACGCGGCGCGCACCTCCGCGCCGCCGGTGTCGAGCACCGCGACGGTGAACCGCACCCCGCCCTCGTTCCCAATCCATGCCGCGGCCCGCAGCGCCGCGAACGCGCGCAGACGCAGGCCGGGCGTCGGGATCACGCGATAGCGGATCGTCTCGGGCGGGTCCGCGAGCAGTCCCGGGAGCGGCACCTCGTCGACGATGACCTCTTCGCGCCAGCGCACGGGCTCACCGGACGCGGTGCTCGCATGCAACCCCGCCAGTGGGATCCGTGCGAGGGACGTCTCGCGCTCGACCGCCGCCTGGACGTCGGGCCGCAGCGCGCGCTGCGCCCGGCGCACCGGCGCCCCCGCGCGCCACCACCGCGAGCGGCGGACGTCGTCGAGCACGGCTCCCTGCGTCGCAACCTGCTCCCACGCCTCCTCGATGCCGCGCTCGAGCTCCTCGACGCGCAGCCGGAGCAGGAGCTCGTCCTGCTCCTCGTCCGGTCGCGAATCGCTCATCGCCGCACGGCTACCCGTCGCGTCGCGCGATGCCCCAGAGGAAGTCGCCCCCGCCACCGAGCCGATCCAGCAGGCGGGTGAAGGGCGACAGCAGATAGGCGACGCCGGTCGCCAGCCGCAGCGGCAGTCCCGATGGGAACAGGCAGTCCCCGGCGACGGCGTACTGCACGGAACCGGGCACGCCAACCGCGCTGGAGATCGTCCCGATCTCCACGACGGTCAGACCGGCGCCCTCGATGGTCTTCGCGAGGGCCTTGGGCGTGAAGTGGACGCGGTGGCGCGGGAGGTCGAGGTGGAACCAGCGGCTGCCGAACCGCCGCCGCTGCCACGAGCCGAAGTTCGGGATGATCACGACCGCGGTCCCGCCCGGCTTCAGCGCGGCGCGCGTCTTCTCCAGCGCCGTCGTCGGGTCGGTCACGTGCTCGAGCGAGTGCTGGAACACCGCGGCGTCGTAGCCCTCGGGCTCCAGCTCCACGGAGTCGAGCGTGCCCAGGCGCGCATCGATCCCCCGCGCGGCCGCGACCTCGCACGCGCCCTCCGACGGGTCCACCCCGGTTGCCTGCCAACCGAGCGCGATCATCTGCGCCGTGAGGTCGCCGCGGCCGCAGCCGACGTCGACGATCCGCCCCGGCGTGAGCGCCGCGAGCGCGTTCATCGGCCTGCCTGCCAGGGCGCGCTTCTGCAGGAACCGCCAGATGATCGCGGACGGCCCGAAGCCCTCGACGGGGACGTACGGCGCGTACTCCTCCGGGTAGAACGAGCCAAGCGCGTCGTTGGGCAGTCGCGGCAGCGTGACCCCGGCCCCGCACGACGCGCACTGCGTCACCTCGAACGTCCCGGGCGTCCCCTGCCACCGGTCGCGCCCGGTGAACAGCACGTCGCCGCTCATCGGTGCAGCGCAGCAGGGGCAGGTGGAGGCGTCGAGCGTGATCGTCATGAGCAGCGGGGGGTGTTCACCAGGAGGTAGCCGTGATTCGCGTAGGCGACCTTGCCCATGCGCTTCTTGTACATGGAGGCCTCGACGAGCGAGCACGCGTAGGGGCTCGGGCCGGGCTTCGCGTTGGAGTAGTAGCTGGGCGACGACATCGCCGCCTTCTGCTCGTACATCGAGGGCACGATCATCGTTGCGTACATGCTCGGGACGTACACGTTGAGCTTCTTCTGCGCGACGACCTTCGGATCGTCGAGGAAGGTCGCGAGATCAGCGTTCAGGCTCGCGTGGCGCACTCCCGCCTCGGTGCCCTTCAGCGGGTCCCACATCCGCGATCCCGCGAGCACGTTGACGACGAAGAGGATCGCGCAGGCGAGGGCGAACATCCGCAGCCGCTCGCCCGTGAAGATCCGCGAGAGCAGCACGCCGGCGAAGATGAGGAACGGCACGCTCAGCGTGATGATGAGCTTCCAGCCCTGGTAGCCCGTCCAGTCCCAGCGGCTGGCGCCGAAGATGGCTGCGGCCGCCGTGACGGTGCAGACGACGCCCGCCGCGATGCCCACCCGGTCGCGCTTGAACAGCACCCAGCCGACGGCCGCGACGAAGGCGATCACCGCCGCCCAGAGCGCGATGGCCCCGAGGTCTCCGGCGCGCGTGCTGATGGCGCTCGGGTAGCCGAGGAAGATCAGCACGCTGTCGTGCAGATCGAGCGTCCAGCCGACGCCGCCCTTGTAGCCGTACACGCGCTTCGACCGCTCGACGGTCACCGTCGCGAACGGGAAGACGAGGATCACGAGGGTGACGAGCGTGATCAGCAGACCGGCCGACTGGCGCCACAGCTGCCGGAAGGCGCCCTCCGCGCGGACGACCAGCGTCGAGACGAAGTCCGCGAGCACCAGGGCGCCGGCGAGCATGAAGAGCACGACCTGCAGCTCCGGCGAGCTCAGCCAGTTGCCACCCGCGACGATCGCGAGGCTGAGGATGATCCGCCAGTCGAACGGCCTGGTCCGCCCGGCGAAGATCAGGATCAGCTGTGCGGTGATCATCGCCAGGCAGAGGACCTGGGCGAGGAAGTAGTTCCCGACCAGGTACCAGACGAGGAAGCTCGAACTCGCGAGCGCGCCGATGGCCAGCGCGATCCGCGGCCTGGTCGGCATGAACCACCTGACCACGGCGACCGCGCCTGCGAGCAGCCCGGCGAACGACAGCATCAGGACGATCTGCGCCGTCTTCCACACGTCGCTGCCGAGCGCGGAGGCCGAGAACGCGAGCAGCGAGTTCGCGCCGGTGTGGTCCTGGTCCGCGGAGAAGCCGCTCACCTCCGACCCCGGGTTCCACATGTCGTAGAGGCCGGCGTTGTCGTAGCCGGCGAGCTGGACGTTCGTGGCCTCGCCGACGTAGGCGCCGACGTCCGCGTTGCCGAACGTGAAGACGGTCAGGAACCCCGGCTGCGTGAAGGTCGAGGTGATCATCGGGACCATGAAGACGGTGGCCGCCGCGATGCCGACGATCCACGGCAGCGACAGGCCCCACACGGTGCCGAGCGCGCCACGCCGGTCGCCGAGATCGGCCCTGAGCCGCGCGAGCTCACCGCTGCGCCAGGCCCACAGCGTGGTGCCGCCGCCGGTGGCGACGACGACGAGCCACACCAGCCACGTCGGGAGCGCCCAGCCCAGGCGGGCGTACCACGAGACGGTGAGCATCACGATCCCGATCCCGTAGAGGGGGGCGAGCGCGGCCGCCCACCGCGGCATGCGGTTGCGCAGCAGCGCGACCATCGGCAGGCCGACGAGCCCGAAGATCACGACGAGCACCGCCGTCGCGATCGGGTATTTCAGCCAGGCAAGATCGGAAAGGGACATGCGGAGGTCTACGGGTGGGGGGAGCTAACGGTTCCGGACGGCGGCTCGGGGAGACGCGTCAGCAGCTCCAACACGCCGTCGGGCCGCGAGGTTGCGCCAGTGGTACAGGCCGCGGCGACCGTACTGCATGAGCTGGGCCTTGCCGGCGCCGACCGCGACGTCGCGCCGCGTCACGGCGCTGCCGTCGTGGTCGCGCTCGCGCTCGAACAGGCGCCGCGCCTGCTCGGCCTGCGTGTGCCCCATCGCCGCCGACCACCCGGTCGTGTGCACACGGAACGTCGCGAGCGGGTCGGGCAGGGCGACGAGGTCACCGAACCGCAGCAGGCGGAACCACAGCTCGAGGTCGGTCATGTACGGCCACTCGTCGCTCCACGACCCCGTCTGCGCGAGCATCTCGGCGCGGATGAGCACCGCCGCGGGCTCACCGAGCTGGTTCGTGCCGCCGCGGATGCAGCGCGAGACCGCGTCGGCCCCGTTGACCACGCCGCGCAGCCCGCGCAGGCCGTGGTTGCGGATGAGCACCCGCCCGGTCTCGTCGATGATCGAGCGCCGCGACGCCACGAGCGCCGCCGTCCGATGGCCCTCCATGGCCGTGACCTGCTGGGCCAGGCAGTCCGGCGCGAGCGTGTCGTCGGCGCAGACGAGCTTGATGTAGGGCGCCTCGCAGGCGGCGGTCGCGCGGCGGAAGTTCTCGACCGCGCCCACGTGATCGGGGGCGGCGATGACGCGCATCCGCGGGTCGGCGTCGGCGTGCGCGCGGAGCCGCTCGAGGCTGTCGTCCGTCGAGACGTTGTCGACCGCGATGACCTCGAGATCCTCGTAGGTCTGACCGAGGATCGACCGCACCGTCTCGTCGATGAAGGGCCCGCCGTTGTAGACGGGGATGCAGACCGAGACCGTCGGCGTCATCCGGTCGGGTCCTCGAAGTTCACGAGGTCGCGCACGACGTACAGCGGCCGGCCCTTCGACTCGCGGTAGACCCGGCCGAGGTACGCGCCGACGAGGCCCAGGCTCAGCAGCTGGACGCCGCCCATGAAGAGGATCGCGACCATCAGCGACCCGTAGCCGGCCACGCCCCTGTCCGGATTGACGATCGTGCCGACGATGACCCAGACCGCGAGACCGAGCGCGAACACCGTGATGATCGCGCCCAACCCCGAGGCGAGGTTCAGGGGCCGCTCGGAGAAGCTCGTGACCGCGTCGAAGGCCAGTCGCACGCGGCGGACGAAGCGATAGTTGCTGGTGCCCGCGTACCGGACGTCGCGCTCGTACGGGACGGCCGTGTTGCGGAAGCCGATCCACGGGACCATCCCGCGGATGTACCGGTTCTCCTCGCGCATGTTCACGAAGACGTCGCGCACCTTGTGGTCGATGAGCCGGAAGTCCCCGACCTCGGACCGCAGCGGCGTCTCCGAGAGCCACCCGAGGATCCGGTAGAACCAGCCGATCAGGAAGAGCATCAGGCGCGGCTCGCCGGGCCGCTGGGTGCGCTGTCCGTCGACGACGTCGTAGCCCTCGCGCCAGCGATCGATCATGGCCGGGATGACCTCGGGCGGATCCTGGAGGTCCGTGTCGATCACGACCGTCGCGTCGCCGGTCGCGTGGTCGAGCCCCGACGTGATCGCGAGCTGATGCCCGAAGTTCCTCGACAGCTCGACGAGCTTCACGCGGGAGTCGTCGGCGCCCAGTGCGCGGACGCGCTCGGCCGAAGCGTCGTCGCTTCCGTCGTCGACGTAGATCGCCTCGTAGCGCACGGGCGGGTCCACGCCCTCGAGGGCGGCAGCGAGGCGCGCGTGGAACTGCTCGACGGTCGCCTCCTCGCGATACATCGGACAGACCACGGACACCAATGGGTCCGATGGACGCATTTCGCGCATCACGCTAGCGAACGCCCCGGGGCACACGATTTGTGGGGTTTGCGGGTGGTAGCGTGCCGAGCGTGACGTCCCGGTCGAAGCCGCTGCGCACCGCCGTGGCGGACCTTCGGCGCTCAGAGACGATGCGCGCGGCGGCGATGGGGATCGCCAACGCGGTCTCGGTCGGCGTGCAGCTCGTGTTCACCGTCGTGTTCGCGCGAGTGCTCGGAGACGACTACGGCAGCCTCGGCCGGCTCGTCTCGTTCTTCCTCATCCTCGCCGTGCCCGCGCTCGCCTTCCAGGCCGCCGTCGCCCGCGATGTCGCAGTCGGCGCGCTCGGCTCCGGCGACCAGCTCGCCGCGGCCTATCGCGCATGGTCGGTCCGCCTCGGCATCGTGGTCGCAGTCATCACGCTCCTGGCGATCCTGCTGCGCGGGCAGCTCGCCGATCTGCTGAGCGTCAGCGAGACGTGGGCCGCCGCGGCGGCGGTCGGATCCGCCGCGCTCTGGGGCCTGGTGGCGCTGCAGCGCGGGCTGATCCAGGGGCTCCAGTGGTACGGGGCGCTGGCGTGGTCCATCGTCCTCGAGGCCGTCGGCCGCCTGGTCCTGTCCATCCTGCTGTTCGCCGCCGGCCTCGGCGTCACCGGGGCGTTCACCGGGACGACGCTGTCCATCATCGGGGTGTACGTCGCACTCCACCTCACGCTCGTCGGCCGCCTCGGTGATGGGCACAGCCACGTCGCCGAGCGGCTCCGGACGCTGCTGCGACGGGCCTGGGCGCCGATGGCCGCCCTCGGCATCCTGGCGGTGCTCCAGTACGTCGACGTCATCCTCGCGGGACGCGAGTTCGGCGAGAGCGAGTCGAGCGCGTATGCAGCCGCGTCCGTCGCCGCGAAGGTCACGTTCTTCATGGCGATCGGGCTCGCCTTCCACGTCCTTCCCGAATCGGCGCGCCGCGCCGCCGAGGGAGAGCGGCCCATCGGCGTCCTCTGGCAGGCCCTCGGCCTGCTCGGGATCGTCGCGGTCCCGACCATGCTCCTGTACTGGCTGGTCCCCGACCTGCTCCTCGACATCGCGTTCGGCGGGCAGTTCAGCGAGGCCGCGGACGCACTCGTCATCCTTGGCGCGGCGTACACGCTCCTCGGGGTCACCTACCTCGCGGTGCAGTACCTGCTGGCGCTGCACCGGTCGGCGTTCGTGCTGGTCCTCCTGGCCTCGGTCGTCGTCGAGGTCGTGGTGCTCGTCGCCGCGGAGGGCACGACGCTCGTGCGCTTCTCCGCCCTGGTCCTGCTGGTGCAGGCCGTGGTGACCACCGTCGTCCTGACGCTCGCGGTCCTCGCACGCCCCGGCGAGCCGGACTCCGAACCCGCCGATAGCCTTGCGCGCCATGAAGGTGATCATCCTGGCGGGCGGCCTGGGCTCGCGCCTGAGCGAAGAGACGGCGACGCGTCCGAAGCCGATGGTGGAAATCGGCGGCAAGCCGATGCTCTGGCACATCATGACCCTGTACGCCAAGCACGGCCTGACCGACTTCGTCGTCTGCCTGGGCTACAAGGGCTACGTGATCAAGGAGTACTTCGCCAACTACTTCCTGCACACGTCGGACGTCACCTTCGATCTCGGCAAGGGTGAGATGACCGTCCACCGCTCCGAGACGGAGCCGTGGAAGGTCACCCTCGTCGACACCGGCGCCGACACGCAGACCGGCGGGCGCCTCAAGCGGGTGATCCCCTACGCCGAGGGCGAGACCTTCTGCATGACGTACGGCGACGGACTGTCCGACGTCGACATCGACGCGGTCATCGAGACCCACCGCGGCCACGACGGCCTCGCGACCGTCACCGCCGTCCAGCCGCCCGGCCGGTTCGGCGCGCTGGAGATCGACGGTCCCGACGTCACCGCCTTCCGCGAGAAGCCCCGCGGCGACAACGCGTGGATCAACGGCGGATTCTTCGTCCTCGAGCCGGGCGTCGCCGACTACATCGACGGCGACCCGACGAAGTGGGAGGAGGAGCCGATGCGCGCGCTCGCAGCCGACGGCAAGCTCGCCGCGTACCGGCACGACGGGTTCTGGCAGGCGATGGACACGCTGCGCGAGCGCAACGACCTCGAGGCCCTCTGGGCCAGCGGCGAGGCGCCGTGGCGGGCGTAGACCCCGCGTTCTGGGACGGCCGGCGGGTCCTGCTCACCGGCCACACCGGCTTCAAGGGCGCCTGGCTGACGCTCTGGCTGACGCAGCTCGGCGCGAACGTCACCGGCGTCTCGGACGAGGTTCCGACGGACCCTTCGCTGTTCGCGCTCGCGCGGCTGGCCGACGACATCGACGACCGCCGCGCCGACGTGCGCGACCAGCTCGCCATGACGCAGCTCGTCAGCGAGGTCCAGCCGGAGGTCGTCATCCACATGGCGGCGCAGCCGTTCGTGCGCCGGTCGTTCGCCGAGCCGGTCGAGACCTACGCGACGAACGTCATGGGCACCGTCAACGTGCTCGACGCGGTCCGGACGCAGGGACGCGACGTGCTGGCGATCGTCAACGTCACCTCCGACAAGTGCTACGACAACCGCGAACAGCGTCGCCCGTTCACCGAGGACGACTGCATGGGTGGGCACGACCCGTACTCGAACTCCAAGGGCTGCGCCGAGCTCGTCGCCGACGCGTACCGGCGCTCGTACGAGATGCCGCTCGCCAGCGCCCGCGCGGGCAACGTGGTCGGTGGAGGCGACTGGGGCGAGGACCGGCTCATCCCCGACGTCATGCAGGGCGCGCTCGCGGGTGCGCCGATCCGCATCCGCAATCCCGAGGCGATCCGCCCGTGGCAGCACGTGCTCAACCCGCTCTCCGGCTACCTCCTCATCGCCGAGCGCCTGGCGGCGGGCGATCCCGTCGCCGAGGGCTGGAACTTCGGGCCCGCGCAGGACGACGCCAAGCCCGTTCGCTGGATCGCCGACCAGCTGACCGCCGCGTGGCCGCAGCCGCTGGCGTGGGAGTTCGACGAGGGGCCCCATCCGCACGAGGCGGCCTATCTCGCACTCGATTCGACCAAGGCCCGGGAGCAGCTCGGCTGGCGGCCGCGATGGGCCCTCCCGGAAACCATCGACCGAATCGTCGAGTGGTACGCCGCCCTGCGCGACGGGGCGGACATGCGCGCCATGACCGCTCGCCAGCTGGACGCCTTCACCGCCGCCTGACGCATAGGCTGTCGCGCATGACCGCCACGCCCTGCCGGTTCTGCGGCGCCTCCCTCGAGCATGTCTTCTGCGACCTCGGGATGTCCCCGCTCGCGAACTCGTACCTGCCGCCGGAACGGCAGAACGCGATGGAGCCGTTCTATCCGCTCCGCGCGCTGGTCTGCTCGGAGTGCTTCCTCGTCCAGCTCGAGGAGTTCGAGACGGCCGAGCACATCTTCTCCGACTACGCGTACTTCTCCTCGTACTCCACGTCATGGCTCGAGCACAGCAAGCGGTACGTCGACGAGATGGTCGGCCGGCTCGGCCTCGACGAGTCGAGCCACGTCGTCGAGATCGCGTCCAACGACGGGTATCTCCTGAAGTTCTTTCATGAGCGTCAGATCTCCGTGCTCGGCATCGAGCCGGCCGCGAACGTCGCCAAGGTCGCGCTGCAGAAGGGCATCCCGACGCTCGTCGAGTTCTTCGGCGTGGAGACCGCGACCTCCGTCAAGGAGGAGTCGCAGGCCGACCTGCTGCTGGGCAACAACGTCCTCGCGCACGTGCCCGACATCAACGACTTCGTGGGCGGCATGAAGGTCCTGCTGAAGCCGGGCGGCGTGATCACCATGGAGTTCCCGCACCTGCAGAAGCTCATCGACCTGCGCCAGTGGGACACGATCTACCACGAGCACTTCTCGTACCTGTCGTTCACGACGGCGTCGAAGGTCTTCGCGGCGCACGGCCTGCGGCTGTTCGACGTCCAGGAGCTGCCGACGCACGGCGGGTCGCTGCGCATCTTCGGCTGCCACGCCGACGACGCGTCGAAGCCGATCACGGACGCCGCGACGGCGCTGCTCGAGCGCGAGGCCGCGGCCGGGTTCCTCGACATCGAGACGTACGTCGCCTTCGGCGAGCAGGTCCACGCGGACAAGCGGCGCATCCTCGAGTTCCTCACGGGGCTGAAGGACGAGGGCAAGCGGATCGTGGGCTACGGCGCGCCCGCCAAGGGCAACACGATGCTCAACTACTGCGGCGTGCGCACGGACTTCCTGGAGTACACGTGCGACCTCAACCCGCACAAGCAGGGCAGCGTCCTGCCGGGCACGCACATCCCGATCGTGTCCCCCGACGCGATCATGGAGACGAAGCCCGACGTCGTGCTGATCCTGCCGTGGAACCTCCGCGACGAGATCACCGAGCAGCTCTCGGAGATCAGCTCGTGGGGCGGCCGGTTCGCCGCGCGTGACCCGGAGCTGAAGCTGCTCGGATGAGGTTCCTGGAGACCCCGCTCGACGGCGCCTGGGTGCTCGAGCCCGAGCGCCGGGGCGACGAGCGCGGCTGGTTCGCGCGGACGTACGACGCGGACGTGTTCGCGGAGCGGGGACTGCCGGCGCTGGGGGTGCAGTGCAACGCGTCCTTCAACGCGAAGCGCGACACGCTGCGCGGCATGCACTACCAGCGCGACCCCGACGGGGAGCCGAAGCTCGTCCGCTGCTCGTCGGGCGCGGTGTGGGACGTCGCAGTGGACCTGCGGCGCGGCTCTCCGTCGTACCTGCGGTGGTTCGGGGTGGAGCTGTCGCCCGCCAGCGGGCGCGGGTTCTTCATCCCGACCGGCTGCGCCCACGGCTTCCAGACGCTCACCGAGGACTGCGAGCTGCAGTACATGATGGGCCACCGCTACGTCCCCGGCGCGGCGACGGGCGTGCGCTGGGACGACCCCGCCTTCGGGATCGAATGGCCGGCGCCGTCGGGCGAGCGAACGATGACCGAGCGCGACCGGACCTGGCCGGACTTCACGGCGTGAGCCGGGTGCTGGTCACGGGCGGGTCGGGGCTGATCGGCCGGCGCACGGTGGCCGCGCTTATCGGCGCCGGGCACGAGGTCCACGCGACGACGCGCGGCACCGCGCCCGCGGACACCGGCGAGGTGACGTGGCACCAGGCCGACCTGCTGACGTCGACCGACGTCGTCACCGAGGTGCGCGCCGACGTGCTCGTCCACCTCGCGTGGAACGTCGAGCACGGGTCGTTCTGGACGTCGCCGGACAACGAGCGCTGGCGCGACGCGTCCCTCCCGCTGCTCGAGCGGTTCGCCCGCGCCGGCGGGCGCCGTGCCGTGCTCGCCGGCACCTGCGCCGAGTACGACTGGACCACGGGCGACGGGATCATGCGCGAGGGCGAGACCCTGCTGCGCCCGGCGACGCTCTACGGCCGGTGCAAGGACGCGCTGCGCGCGTCGGCCGAGGCCGTCGAGGGCATCGACGTCGCGTGGGGCCGGGTCTTCTTCCTGTACGCACCCGACGAGGCGCCGACCAAGCTGTTCGGGTCCGTGGCCCGTGCGCTGCTCGCCGGAGAGCGCGCCGAGACCACCCCCGGCACGCAGGTGCGGGACTTCCTGCACGTCGACGACGTCGGCGGCGCGTTCGCGGCGCTCGCGGAGTCCGCCGTCACGGGCGCGGTGAACATCGGCTCCGGCGAGGGCGTTCAGGTGCGTGAGCTCGTGGAGGAGATCGGCGCGGCCGTGGGCCGTCCGGAGCTGCTCGCGATCGGAGCGCGTCCCGCCCCCGAAGGCGAGCCTCCGGTGATCGTGGCGGGCCTGGATCGCCTCGCGGACGAGGTCGGCTTCGTGCCGCATTTCAGCCTCCGCCGCGGCGTGCGCGACGCGGTGAGGGCGCTGACGATTCGGCTAGGGTCGGACGCGTGACCGACACGATGGATCAGACCGGCCTGCGCGCCATGGTCGAGGACATGCGGACGGCCGATCGCCTGTACTGGCCGTCGCCGTTCTGGGAGACCCTGATCGAAGAGCAGACGGTCGCTCTCGAGCAGCAGGGCATCGAGCACTTCAAGCGCACGCTGAACATGCAGTACTTCAGCTGGAGCCTGCGCTGGATCCTCGTCTTTCTGATGTGGCCCGTGCTCAGGCGCGGCATCCGGCAGGTCGACCGCCAGCTGCTGACCGCCGACGCCGACGTCCATAGACCCGCCAGCGGCCTGCGCGGACGGCTTGAGAACCGGCTGTACGGGATCTACATCGCCCTGCTGAACCGCGTCGTCGGATCGGATGACCCGCTCGGGCTGCTCTCGACGCTCGATGAGCCGTCGCTCGGTGACCCCATCATCGTCCGCGATCAGGGCCGGCTGCGCTCCCAGGACCTGCCGAACTCGGTCCACGAGCTGTACGCCGCCCTGGAGGACCGCGGAACCGCGGATGCGCCGATCCACGTGATGGAGCTCGGCGCCGGGTACGGCCGCGTCGGCTACGCGTTCCTGAAGGCGCTGCCCAGCTGCACCTACACGGTCGTCGACATCCCGCCGACGCTGCACGTCGCCCAGACCTACCTGCCGCAGCTCTTCCCCGAGGAACAGATCTTCCGCTTCCGCCCGTTCTCGTCCTACGACGAGATCAAGGAGGAGTTCGAGGCGGCCAAGATCCGCTTCGTCGCCGCCCACCAGATCTCGATGCTCCCGGATGCCTCCGTCGATCTCTTCCTCAACATCAGCTCGCTCCACGAGATGACGCTGGAGCAGATCACGCACTACCTCGAGCAGGCCGACCGCCTGACGACCGGCCACATGTACACGAAGCAGTGGCTGAAGTCGCGGGCCCCCGGCAACGAGTTCCGGATCAGCGAGCACGAGTACCCGCTCCCGGCAAGCTGGACCACGGTCTACCACCGCCGGCATCCGCTCCAGCCCCGGTTCTTCCACGCGCTGTACCGCGTGCCAGCCACCAGCTGAGATGCGCATCGTCCCCACCAAGCTCGAAGGCCCGGTCCTGATCGAGCCCGCCGTCCACGGCGACCACCGCGGCTTCTTCCTCGAGAGCTACCGCGAGGACGCCTGGAGCGACGCCGGGATCCCCACCCGCTGGGTCCAGGACAACCACTCGCGCTCCCGCCAGGGGATCGTGCGGGGCATGCACTTCTCGATCGGCACGGGCCAGGCCAAGCTCGTGCGCTGCGGCCGCGGGCGGATCCTCGACGTCGTCGTCGACCTGCGCGGCGCCTCACCGACCTTCGGCCAGTGGGAGACCGTCGAGCTCGACGACGAGACCGGCCGGCAGCTGTTCATCCCCGTCGGATTCGCGCACGGGTTCGCCGTGCTGAGCGAGGTCGCGGACGTGATGTACAAGTGCTCGAGCTACTACGACCCGGCGGTCGAGCGGGGCTTCCGATTCGACGATCCCGACGTCGGGATCCCCTGGCCGGCCGATCTCGAGCTGGACGTGTCGGAGCGAGACCGCACGGCGCCGCTGCTGCGCGAGATCCGCGCCGACCTCCCGTTCTGAAGCGCAGCGCTGCTCTAGGATTCCGCCGGTGTCAGCGGGAAGTGAACACGGACGGGGGTCCCGCGCCGATGCGCTGCGGGCGCAGATTCTCGACCTGGTGCGCGAGTACCACGCAGAGGCGTTCCCCGAGCGGTCGTTCACGCCCGGCGAGACGCCCGTTCCGGTCGCCGGACGCGTCTTCGACGACGAGGAGATCGTCTCGCTCGTCGACTCGTCGCTGGACTTCTGGCTGACGACAGGCAGGTTCGCCGCGGAGTTCGAGCGCCGCTTCGCCCGCGACGTGTTCGGCGTCCGCCACACGATCCTCGTCAACAGCGGCTCGTCGGCGAACCTCGTGGCGGCGAGTGCGCTGACGTCCCCCACCCTCGGCGAGCGGCGCATCAAGCCGGGCGACGAGTTCATCACCGTCGCGACGGGCTTCCCGACGACGATCAACCCGCTCATCCAGCAGGGCGCGGTTCCCGTCTTCCTCGACATCGAGGTGCCGACCTACAACATCGACGTGACCCACCTGGCGGACGCGCTGACCCCGCGCACCAAGGCGGTCATGCTCGCGCACACCCTGGGCAACCCGTTCGATCTCGCGACGATCACGGCGTTCTGTCAGGAGCACGACCTCTGGCTGATCGAGGACTGCTGCGACGCCCTCGGCAGCACGTACCGTGGTCAGCACGTCGGCTCCTTCGGCGACTTCGCCACGGTGAGTTTCTTCCCGGCCCACCACATCACGATGGGCGAGGGCGGTGCCATCGTCTGCAACAGCGGCCGGCTGAAGGTCCTCGCCGAGTCGTTCCGCGACTGGGGTCGCGACTGCTGGTGCGCGCCCGGCGACGAGAACACGTGCGGCAAGCGGTTCGGGCAGCAGTTCGGCGACCTGCCCGCCGGATACGACCACAAGTACACGTACTCGCACATCGGCTTCAACCTGAAGCTGACGGACATGCAGGCCGCGATCGGCGTGGCGCAGCTCGACAAGCTCGACGACTTCGTCGCGACCCGCCGCGCGAACTACACCCGTCTGCGCGAGGGCATGGCCGACCTCGAGGAGTTCTTCATCCTCCCCGAAGCCACCCAGGGCGCCGACCCGTCGTGGTTCGGCTTCGCGCTGACGGTCCGCCCGGGCGCGCCCGTGGACCGCAACGAGCTCGTCCGCGAACTGCACGCGCGGCGCATCCACACGCGTCTGCTGTTCGGCGGCAACCTGCTGCGCCAGCCCGCGTACCGGGGCCTCGAGCACCGCGTCGTCGGGAACCTGGATCAGTCCGACTTCCTCATGGAGCACGCGTTCTGGGTCGGGGTCTATCCCGGCCTCGGCGAACCGCACCTCGACTACGTCATCGAGACGCTGCACGAGCTCGTCGCCGCGAACGTGGCGTCGCCCCGCTCCGCACCCGCGTGAGCAACTGCACACCTTTCCGGGGTTTCCCGCGTCAGTGACCGAGATGGACAACGACCACGTATCGTGTCGCGCGTGACCGTCGCAGCGACTGAGAGCGCGGCGGAGGCAGGTCCCGCGAAGCGCTCGAGCGCTCCGCCCGCCGTCGAGATCGACCACGTCTCGAAGACGTTCCGCCTCCCCAAGCAGCGCTACAGCACCCTCAAGGAGCGCGCCCTGCATCCGTTGCGCTCGTCGGAGTTCGACGAGCTCAAGGCCGTGCAGGACGTCGACGTCCGGATCGAGCAGGGTGAGTTCTTCGGCATCGTCGGCCGCAACGGGTCCGGGAAGAGCACGCTGCTGAAGTGCCTGGCGGGCATCTACGAGCCCGATCAGGGCAACGTGACGATCCGCGGCCGGCTGTCGCCGTTCATCGAGCTGGGCGTCGGGTTCAACCCCGACCTCACGGCCCGGGACAACGTGATTATCAACGCGATCATGCTCGGCCTCACGCGCAAGGAGGCCAAGCGGCGGTTCGACTCGATCATCGACTTCGCCGAGCTGCACGACTTCCTCGACATGAAGCTGAAGAACTACTCGTCGGGCATGCGCGTCCGGCTGGCCTTCAGCGTCGCCGTGCAGGTCGATGCCGACATCCTGCTGATCGACGAGGTGCTCGCGGTGGGCGACGCCGCCTTCCAGCAGAAGTGCTACGAGCAGTTCACGAAGATGCACGCCGAGGGGCGAACGATCCTGTTCGTGACGCACGACATGTCGGCCGTCGAGCGCTTCTGCAGCCGCGCGCTGCTTCTCGAGCAGGGGCGCGTCGTCGATCTCGGGATGCCCGCCTCGATCGCAAGCCAGTACAACGAGCTGAACTTCGGCCGGCCGGAGCTCGTCGCCGCCGGGGACACGATCGCGGGTGGGTCCGGATCGCGCGCCGGGGTCTCGATCCGCCGTGCGTGGTTCGAGGACCACTACGGCCAGCGGGTCATCACCCAGGAGTCCGGCACCCAGGTCCGCGCCTGTGCCGAGATCGCCTTCGACCGCGATGTCGAGAATCCCATCTTCCACGCCATCCTGCGCAACGAGGCCAACGCCGTCATCGTGCACCTCGACACCGGCTGGCGCCACGGCCTCACCGGGACCTTCCGCGCCGGCGAGACGGTCCAGGTCGTCTTCCAGTTCGAGAACCAGCTCGCGCCGAGTCGCTACGCGCTGAGCACGATCGTGTCGGAGCAGGACCGGGCCGAGCTCGTCGCGGTCCACGAGATCGCGACGCTCATGATCCACAGCACCGTGCTGTCCGGCGGGGTCGTCGATCCCCCGCACCAGATCGAGATCACCCGCCAGTGAGCGCCTTCCCCGCACGGATCCGGCGCTCGTTCCAGAGCCCGCAGGTCGTCGGCGACGACCTGCAGCGGTTCTGGAACCTCACGCTGACCCTGGCCGTCACCGAGTTCCGCGTGAAGTACTTCGGCTCGGTCCTCGGCTACCTGTGGTCGCTGATGCGGCCGCTGATGCTCTTCGGCGTCCTGTACTTCGTGTTCACCGAGGTCGCGGACCTCGGGGCGGACGTGAAGTTCTACGGGGTCTACCTGCTCGAGTCGATCGTCCTGTGGACGTTCTTCGCGGAGACGACCAACGGCGCGCTGACCTGCCTCGTCGGCCGCGAGGACCTGCTGCGGAAGATGCGCTTCCCACGCCTGGCGGTCCCGTTGTCGGTCGCGCTGACCGCGTTGTTCAACCTCGGCGTGAACTTCTTCGCGGTCTTCGTGTTCGCGATCGCATCGGGAGTGACGCCGCACTGGGGCTGGCTGCTGGTGCCCTTCCTGATCATCGGCCTCGCGATCCTCGCGACGGGTCTCGGGATGCTCCTCGCGCCGCTGTATGTGCGCTATCGCGACATGCAGCCGATCTGGGAGGTCCTCATGCAGATCGGCTTCTACGCGTCGCCGATCCTGTACGTCGCGATCACGTGGCCCGACGGTGTCCGCGCCGCCCTGCAGGCCAACCCGGTCGCGGCCGTGCTGACCGAGATGCGGTACCTCTTCCTCGACCCGAGCGCGCCGACGACGGCGGACATCCTCGGAGCGGAATGGCGGCTGATCGTCCCCATCGCCGTGACGATCGGGGCGTTCGTGCTCGGCGCCTGGTACTTCCAGCGCGAAGCCCCTCGCATCGCCGAGGACCTCTAGGGTCCGTCACATGGCGTCGAGCCCGGCGAACACCAGCACCGAGCAGCAGCTCCGCACGCGGATCGCGGAGCTCGAAGCCGAGTTGGCCGAGCAGGCCGCCCGGACCGAGGCCGCGGTCGCTGCCGCGCAGCGTCGCTCGTACTGGACCGATCTGCTGCAGCTCGACTTCGACGCGATCATGCGCCACCCGGTGCTCCGGTTCACGGTGCTCGTGCCGCTGAAGGCGCGCGGCGCCGTACGGCGGCTGCGCTGGTACGCCGAGCGCGCCCGCGGCGGATGACCCCGCGGGTCAGCGTCATCGTCCCCGTCCGCGACGGGGAGCGCTACCTGTCGGAGCTCCTTGAGGCCGTCGCGCGGGAAGGAGTCGACGAGGTGGTCGTCGTGGACTCGGGCTCGCAGGACGGCTCGGTGGCGATCGCGCGGACGGCCGGCGCGTCGATCGTCGAGATCGACCCTGCCGACTTCGGCCACGGCCGCACGCGAAACCTGGCCGCCGAGCGGGCCACGGGGGACGTGCTGATCTTCCTCACCCAGGACGCGACACCGGTCCCTGGGTGGCTGAGCGCGCACCTCGAGGCGCTCGAACTGGACCCGCGGGTGGGCGTGAGCTTCGGCCCGCACCTGCCCCGCCCCGACACGTCACCGATGATCGCGCGGGAGCTCACGGAGTTCTTCGGTGGCTTCTCGGCCGGCGGCGCACCGGCGCTGCAGGGCGCTGGCGACGAGCCGTTCCTCTCGAACGTGAACGCGGCGTACACCCGCGCCTGCTGGGACGAGATCCGCTTCCGCGACGTGGCGTACAGCGAGGACCAGGCGTTCGGGCGCGACGCGCTCGCAGCGGGGTGGCTGAAGGCCTACCACCCGGGCGCCGCGGTGCTGCACGCGCACGACTACGGCCCGATCGAGTTCATGCGGCGCTACTTCGACGAGTACCGCGGGCTGCGCACGACAACCGGCCACGTCGAGCCGCTCGCGCCTCGTGAGTCCCTGAGCTATGTCCGCCGGCAGGTCTCGGGAGACCGCGCGTGGCTCGCGTCGTCCGGCGTGGGCGGTGCCGAAGCGGCGCGTTGGACGGCGCGGTCGGCGGTCCATCACGGCGGTCGCCGGTTGTTCTCGGCGCTCGGCTCGCGCGCGGACAGGCTCCCGGAGGGTGTCCGTGGCGCGATCTCACTGGAGGGCCGCACGGATGGCGGCGGGGATCACGACGGGGTCGCACCGGAGGCCCCGCCCGCGCCGTCGGGCCGCGTGATTCCGGTCAAGAACGCTGCGCATCCGCTCGACGCGACGCTGCGGGTCCTGCGGGACGGCCCGGCGCCGCTCTTGCCCGTGACCGCCGACGCGGCGGAGCGCGAGCGCCTGCGGGTCGCCGTCGTCATCCCGCACTTCCGCGAAGGCAGCGGGGGTCATCGCACGATCTGCACGCTGGTGCGCGGGCTCGAGGCGCGCGGCCACATCTGCAGCCTCTGGCTCCACGACCCCGAGGGCGTCCACCGCGCGGACGCCGACGCTGTGGTCCGGTCCCATGTCGACTCGTGGTTCGGCCCGATTGCCGCACCGGTCTACAAGGGCTTCGAGCACTGGCACGGCGCGGACGTCGTGGTGGCGACGGGCTGGCAGACGGTGCATCCCGCGCTGCTGCTCGACCAGGTCCGTGCGCGCGCGTACCTCGTGCAGGACCACGAGCCGGAGTTCTATGCGACGTCCGCGGACCGGATGTTCGCCGAGGACACCTACCACCGCGGGCTGTACGTCATCGCCGCGTCACCGTGGCTGCGTGACCTCGTCGCAGACCAGTACGGCGCGGCCGGCACGGCGTTTGAGCTCGGGGTGGATCACGCGGTCTACTCCCCCGACAACGCGCTGGACCGGCTCGACGACACGATCATCTTCTACGGCCGCGGTGCGACACCACGACGCGCGACGGAGCTCGGCTGGCTGGCGTTGACCGAGCTCCGCCGCCGGCGCCCAAACGTCCGCGTCCTCGCGTATGGCGACAGTCAGCCGAACTGGGAGCAGCCGTTCCCCTACGAGTTCCTGGGCGTGGTGTCGCCGACCGAGCTGGCCGCGCTGTACCGCCGCGCGCGAGCCGGCCTCGTGCTGTCGCTGACGAACTACTCGCTGATCCCGCAGGAGATGATGGCCTGCGGCCTGCCCGTGGTCGACGTGCGGGGCGGCTGCAGCGAAGCGGTGTTCGGCGGGGACGGGCCGGTGGAACTCGCCGCGCCGGATCCAGTCGCACTCGCTGACGCGCTCGAGCGCCTACTCGACGACCAGTCGGACTGGGACCACCGCTCGCAGGCAGGCCTCGCGTGGGCCGCGGAGCGCACGTGGGATGCCGCGGTGGACGCCGTGGAAGCCGGGCTGCGCGAGAGCCTCCGGCTCCGCGCGTCGTCGCCCTCCTGAGCGTTGGTGGGGGGTGTGTCCCGAATCGCCCCTCACAGGTTCGTTTCGGGACACACCCCCAGGCGAATCAACGAACGCGCTTGGTCTGAGCCTTCCCAACGACCCCGACGAACGGATACCCGGCCTCGCTCGGAACCCGGACGCGGAACTTCAGCCTCGCCCCGCGGACCACGACGCGCAGGCGATAGCGCCCCTTGAAGCGCCCCTTCTTATCCGTGCGCCGCAGCGCGAACGTCTGCCACGACGGCCCGGCCTTGCCCTGGACCGTGATGATCTTGCCGCCCTTCGGTATCTGACCGGTGGGAACACGGCCCGAGTAGCGGACGAGCCCGTTGCGGGAGATGCGGACCTTCAGTGAGACGGCAGCCTTCACCTTCAGATTGAGATCAGCGACGAGTCCGGGACCGCACAGCCGGATGGTTCCATTGCCGTACCGCGTCGGGATCCGATCGGTGAACGTGCCGTTCGCGGCAGCAGCGGTGGCACCGAGCGGCGTGACCTTCGATCCGCGGACGTGGAACACATCGATGCCGGCACCCGCCGGACCGCGCCCGCCGACGGTGAGCGCCTGGCCGTACTTGACGGTGATGGTCCGCGAGGCGTTACGGGTGAAGCGCGCGGTGAGCCCGTTCGAGGTGCCTGCGCACGGCATGGCCGTCGCACCACCGCCGCCAGAACCAGACCCAGTCGCACCGAAACCGGTGGACGGCTCGCCCGCATTGCGGACGACGAAGTCGGGGGTCGACCACGCGGACGTGCGGTTGCCAGACGCGTCTTCGACAAGCACCTTCACGCTGTGCGTCCCGTCGGGAATCGTTCGCGTGTCGATGACGAAGTCGTGCTGGACGCTCTTCTCGCACGGCTCCCGGTAGAGGAACTCGTAGGGCGTCGATGCGTCGACGCCGGCGTCGACGCAACGGCCGTCGTTCGCGCCCAGGCTGGTGGTCTTGCTGACTTTGCCATCAACCTCGAGCAGCGCCCTGTACATGCCAGAGGCGGCATCCGTAGCAGTGAACGACAGCTGCTCGAGACCAGAATGGACCCCCGAAGCGCCCAATACACGACCGGTCTGGTTCGAGACCTTGGGCGCGTCGGCATCCCGCAGGCTGAACTCCGCCGCGTAGACCGACGCAACCGCCATTGGCTGGCCGGTCGGGCGAGGAACGCACCAGTAGCCGTCAACCCCACCGCAGTCGACGTTGATGTGCCAGCGATCGACCTGACCGACCGCGCCCAGATCCTCCTGCAGAAGATTCCCCGGGAGAATTCCGGGAGAGCCGCCAAGCCCGAAGCACCCGTCGGGGGCCGCCCGACAACCGTCAGGCACATACGCACCGCTCAGGACGTTCACCGGGCGTGCAACGAATGCGACCGGCGTCGCGTTCGGTTCGCTGACGGCCGTCAACGTCACCGTTCGCCAAACGCGATATGAGGCGATCGATGTACCGGCTGGGGCGTCCCATCGCCACGTCATCAGCGAGTGGCCGGCGGGATTGTGGGTGCTGGCATTCAGCGCCAGGGTGAGCGGACCGCCGCCCGAGCAGCCGTTAACCGGAGTCGTCAGCGGGGCAACCGAAAACGCGGACCAACCGTCGGTTGGCGCGACAGCGCCGGCGGGCGTCTTGCAGGAGTAGACGCGGTAGACACCGCCATGGGCTGCCGGACAGACGACGAGCGAAAGACACGCCAATACGAGCGGCAGGGAACAACGCGACAAGCACTGCATAAAGCCTCCACGGTCTAGAACTCACTCCCACTAGGCAGGAGCCCGCGAAGTTCGCCCCCCTGTCTCACCGCCTCGGGCGAGCCTGCCGATCTTACGCAGATCCTTCTGCGCACTGCGGGCACCCAGACCCCCTGTGGCGATTGCTGCGCTAGATCGGGCTATCCGTAGTAGCGGGCAACTGTGAGGAGCAGACCGCTTAGCGCATGCGTTGCCGCCAGAATCACAAGCACGACAGCGAACGTCCCTGCCCACCGCCTTCCAACGCTCAGGCAGGCGGCGACCACAGCGGCGCCGTACAAGCCAGCTAGTGGGAACAGATAACGAGCTTGCTCGAAGACCAGCCCGGTCGTCCGCTTGTATTCGTACCCACCGCTAGCAACCAGCACGAGCAGGCCAAGCGCCGCGATGCCAAGGACCGTCAGCTCGGCCCACCCGTCCCGGACCCTGCGCCAATTGCGCCCGAGGCCGATCACGGCCAACACACCAAGCAGCCCGAGGATCCAGCTCCCTAGGGTCATCATCCAAGCAGGCGCGCCATAGTCGAGCCATCCATACCGCCCAATAAAGCCGTGGGCCCAGGTGTTGACAATGGGCGAGTAGCCAAAGAAGTCGACCTGGCCAGGGACGCGCGGGAGATACAGCTGCCACATGTACGAGAGCAGCTCCCGGTTCGTGCGAGGCTGAATGAAGGCTGGGTCCATTGACGGCGTCGACACCCCCGGAGGAAGAAGTCCGCGCCCCTGCAACACGGTCCACGCTACGTACACGATGAGGGGGGCAACGAGAGCGACCGCCCCGACGCCAGTGACCGTCACACCGCGCCACGGCCCGCGATTGCGGGCCACCCGACCGCCGACCACAAGTAACCCCACCACGGCAGCGGGCAGGAACGCTAGAAACGTGAGCTTCGACAAGGCGCCCAGGCCCGCAACGCCACCGATCCAGATAGCAGCACGTGCCGACGGGCGTCGAATCCCCCTAACCAGAGCGAGCATCAGCGCAACCGCCAAGAAGGTAAGGAGCGAGTCCGGCGAGACCCCTCCCGCAATGAATCCCATCACCGGTTGGAGCCCGATCGAGAGCCCTGCAACGGCCGGGGCCCACGGCGTCCTTGGAAAGAACTCGGCCGCTAACAACGCAACGAGCACGGCGCTGCCCGTGAAGAAGAGCACCGACAGCAGGCGCATCATCAACATCCGGAGCGTCAGGTCGCTGCCACTGAACACCCGGTACGGAAGCGCCTCCAGTAGGTAATACAGGGGCGGGTGCGAGGAAGCGCCGGTCCGCCCGCCCCCGTTGTCTCGCAGCAACTTCGTGTCGGCGAGCCCTGCCGGACCGGGGTCAGACTCCGCGGGCACAACCACGTGAACTTGCCCAATCAGCGCCCCTGCCCCCAGGTTGCCCAGGTACGCCGCAGCCTCATCCGAGTACTGGGGCGCACTCGGGTCGCCGCCTGGGAGTCGCAGGGTTTCGCCTAGGTACTGGGCATACGCGAAATGACTGGGTTCATCCGGGACTTGAAACGGCGGCGTCAGAAGAGCCCAGGCACTTCCCATGCACGCCGCGACAACCGCAACGGCAACGTACATCTGTCGAACCCGAAGCCAGGACAGGACTTGTCCAAGAGCCCGTCGGATGGCAGCCAATCGCGACGTCATCGCTCGCTTGACTCAACCGACGACGTTGTGACGGCACGAAGCACAGCTCCGACTGCGACCACAACAGCAACAAGCGCAAGGACAATGCACAGCCAGACGGTCAGCGGGCCGGAAGCCGCTCCGGGCGCCTTTGCGATTCGACGGGAGATCGACCCCGCCTCGTCCAGCCAACTGCCACGGCGTCGATCCTCAACCGTCGTGGTCACCGCGAAAGGGACTCTCCGCCCGTTCACCGTAGAGATTCGCTGCCCAGCTCGACCGGCCAGCTCAATCGTCTGATCGCCGTCGTTGCGGATACACAAGCGGGAGGTCTCAACGCGAGCCGCCCGGGGGAGCGCGAAGCGCACGAGCTGCTCACCGGATACCACCGCTGGATGGAGCGCCTGCCCCCCCAGCGTTGCCGTCAATCTTGTCCGTGACGGCGAGTCGACCTGCACGGCGACATCCGTTACCGGAACCCCGGTGGCTGGTACCCAATCGCAGACTCGGCTACCAGCAGGAAGGTCCAGCACGTAACCAGTCGGCGTGACTCCGTTGCTAGCCACCGTCAAGTCCGACCGAGCCAGCAGCGCCGATCCGACAACGACGCTTACCCCGAGAAGTGCGAGGCCCGCGGCGATCAGCGCCCGCACGCCCGTCAAGTACGCCGCAGACCCAAGATGCTCAACAAGAACGACGCGAAGAACACCTGGATCCCAATGATCATCAACGTCGCCGCCAGCACCGCCAACCGCTCCTCGGACAGCTGCCCGAAGCCACGATCGATCCACGTCCCGAGGATCCAGGCCGCGATGACCAGGCCCACGCCGGCGATCACGAACCCGACCGCGAGGCCGTGCTCGAGCCGGAAGCGCTCGCGCATCCGGTCGAACCAGGGGTCCTTGTCGTTCATGTAGTACGCGCCGTATGCGTGGGCGCACAGCCCCATCGACACGATCTGCGTGCCCACGATCATCAGCATGCAGCCGGCGACCATCGAGTGCAGCTGCCACTCACGGCCGAAGACGGGGACCTCGAACGCGGACACCAGGGCGATCAGGCCCCCGAGAAGAAGCAGGACCGACCCGGGAACCACGAAGAGATGCGTCGGGCTGTGGACCAGCAGGAACCGCAGGTGCCGCCAGCCGTCACGGAAGCTCGAGAGCTTCGACTCGCCCGCACGCGGGTGGTACTCGATCGGGAACTCCCGGATGTCGAGCTGCTCCTTGCTCGCGCGGATGACCATCTCGGAGGCGAACTCCATGCCGGTCGTCCGCAGGTCGAGCTGCGGGAGCACGTCCCGGCGGAGCGCGCGCATGCCGCAGTGGGCGTCGCGGATGCCGGTCCGGAAGAAGAGGTTGAGGATGCCGCTGAGCAGCGGGTTGCCGACGTAGCGGTGCAGCCACGGCATCGCGCCGGGCTGGATGTTGTCCATGCGGTCACCCATCACGAGCTGCGCGCCGTTGTCGAGCTCGGCGACGAATCGCGGGATCTCGGCGAAGTCGTACGTCAGGTCCGCGTCGAGCATGACGATGTACTCGCCACGCGCCGCGGTGAAGCCGGCCAGGTACGCGCTGCCGTAGCCGCGGCGCGGTTCGTGGACCACGTGGGCGCCGGCCGCCGCCGCGCGCTCGGCGCTGCGGTCCTCCGACGCGTTGTCGGCCACGATGACCTCACCGACGATGCCGGCGTCCGTGAGCGCCGTACGGGCGCGGGTCACGCACTCCTCGATGTGCTCTTCCTCGTTCAGGCACGGGATGACGACCGACACTCTTGGAGTCGGCAAGTCGGCGGCGCCCAACTGATCGGCGATGCCCGGTTCCTGGTGCGTGGTACTCACGGGGGGCTGAGTCGGGTGAGCCGTCATGGCCATCTCCGACAAGAACGGGAGAGGGGGCGAAAAGTCGCGCCCAAGGGGGGTTGAGGGTACCCGATGGCCCAGCGCAATAGCCTGCCGCGCCGTGCCCGCGTCCCATCAGCGCCTGCGTGTCTGCCTGATCTACGACTGCCTGTTCCCTTGGACGGTCGGGGGTGCGGAGCGCTGGTACAGGGAGGTTGCAGAGGCTCTCGCGCACGACGGCCACGACGTCACGTACCTCACCCGAAGGCAGTGGGGAACCCAGGACGCACCGGACATTCCGGGGGTCACCGTGGTCGCCGTCGCCAAGAACGAGCCGCTCTACGGGCCGGACGGGAACCGCCGGATTCCCCAGGCGATCCGCTTCGGCGGCGGCGTCCTCCGGCACCTGCTGCGGAACCGGGGCGCGTACGACGTCGTCCACACCGCGTCGTTTCCGTACTTCTCGCTCCTCGCGGCCGGCGTGGCCCGCACGCGCGACCACTTCGCGCTGATGGTGGACTGGCACGAGGTCTGGACCCTCGGGTACTGGCAGGAGTACCTCGGTCCGCAACCCGGCCGCATCGGCTACCTCGTCCAGCGTGCCTGCGCCCGCGTCCCCCAGCGCGCGTTCTGCTTCAGCCGGCTGCACGAGCGCCGCCTCCACGACGAGGGGCTCAACGGCCCCGTCACCGTGCTCGAGGGCGAGTACAACGGCGCGACGACGCCCGCATCCGTCCGAGACGCGGACCCGCTCGTCGTCTTCGCCGGGCGCCACATCGCCGAGAAGCGGGCGCCCGCCCTCGTGCCCGCGATCGTCGAGGCGCGCAAGCGGATCCCGGAGCTGCGCGGCGTGATCTTCGGCGACGGCCCGCAGCGGCCCGACGTCCTCGCAGCGATCGAGCAGCACGGCGCCGCCGACTTCATCGAGGCGCCCGGCTTCGTCGACGGCAGCGACGTCGAGGACGCGATGCACCGCGCACTGGCCATGGTCCTCCCGTCGCGGCGCGAGGGCTACGGCCAGGTCGTGATCGAGGCCAGCGCGGCGGCGACCCCGAGCGTGGTCGTCGCCGACCCCGACAACGCCGCGGTGGAGCACGTCGCAGAGGGAGTGAACGGCACCATCGCGCCCACAGCCGACCCGCAGGACCTCGCCAACGCGATCGTCCGCGTCCATGAGGCCGGCACCCCGATGCGCGAGTCGACGGCGGCGTGGTTCGCCGAGAACGCCGACCGCCTGTCCCTGCGCTCGTCCCTCGAAACGCTCCTCGCCGCCTACCGCGACGAAGCTACGCTGGCGCCGTGAGCTACCTCGAACGCGTCTTCCTCGCGACCGAGGAGGAGAACCGCCAGGAGATCCTCCGCGCGGTCGTCCCGGTCCCCGGCGGCAGCCTGCTCGACCTCGGATGCGCCGACGGCGTCGTGACGATGCGCGTCGCGAAGGCCGCGCAGGTCGACAGGGTGGTCGGCGTCGAGTTCGTCGAGTCGTGGGCGGCGAAAGCCCGGGCGAACGGCGTGGAGGTCGTCATCGCCGACCTGGCGGTGAAGCTGCCCTTCGACGACGCGTCCTTCGACGTCGTGCACGCCAACCAGGTCATCGAGCACCTGCCGAAGACCGACCACTTCCTGCGCGAGATCCGCCGTGTCCTGAAGCCCACGGGCTACGCGATCCTGTCGACGAACAACCTCGCCAGCTGGCACAACATCCTCTCGCTGACGGCCGGCTTCCAGCCGCCGCCGTGCCACGTCAGCGACGAGTTCGTCACCGGCAACCCGGCGAACACGTTCGACGGCTTCGCGCAGGACGTCGAGGGCCAGCAGCACCTGCGGATCTTCACGGGACGCGCGCTCGCGTCCGTCGCGGCGTTCCACGGCCTTGAGCTCGACCTCGACCGCACCGCGGGCTACTACCCGCTGCCCCCGCGCGTCGCCCGCGTCGCGACGCGGATCGACAAGCGCCACGGCGCATTCCTCGTGCAGCGCTACCGCCCGGGCGCCGTGCCGGCCCGCGCGTCGAACCTCACCGTCGAAGCAACGCGCGCCGCGTAGGCGCCTCGGCGAGCGCCCGCTCGTACGTCTCCAGGCAGCCGGCCGCGGTCGCCTCCCAGGAGAACCGCGCCGCCTGTTCCCGGCCGCGCGCCACGAGGTCGCGCGCCAGCTCCGGATCACGCAGCACCGCGGCGATGCCGTCGGCGATCGACCGGGGGCTCTCCGGATCGACGAGCATCGCCGCGTCGCCGGCGACCTCGGCCAGTGACGACCGCGCCGAGCAGACCACGGGGACCCCGCGCAGCATCCCCTCGAGCACGGGCAGCCCGAAGCCCTCGAACAGCGACGGGAACGCCACGCACGTGGCGGCCTGCAGGAGCCCCTCGACCTCGTCCTCCGCCAGCCAGCCGAGGAACCGGACGTCGTGGGTGATCCCGAGCCGCGCGGCCTCCTGGCGCAGCTCGCCCTCGTGCTCGGTCGGATAGCCGGGCAAGACGAGCAGCGGCCGCGGTTCGGTGAGCAGCGCGTGCGCGTCGAGCAGGCGCAGGAGGTTCTTGTGCGGGCGCTTGGCCGACGTCGAGAGCACCAGCGGGCGATCGCCGAGGTCGTACCTGGCGCGCAGCTCGACCTCCGGCGCCGGATCGACACGCGGCGGCCGCGCGGCCAGCGGGACGACGTCGATCTTCTCCGAGGGGATGCTGAGCAGCTCGACGAGGTCGTCCCGGGTGGCGCCCGAGTCGGCGATCACCCGGTGCGACCGGCGCGCCGCGAGCGGGACGAGCGCGCGCATCCCGAGCGACCGCAGTCCGAAGTGCGCCTCGGGGAAGTGCTTGTAGATGACGTCGTGCACGGTGACGACCCGGGTGAAGCGCCCGCGCGCCGGACCGGTGCTCCCGAGCGAATGCACGAGGTCGCAGCCCGCGCGCTGGGCGGCGCCCGGCAGCAGCAGCTGCTCACCGCGGACCCACTCGACGCGGTTCTCCGCGTGGACGGGAACGGTGACCGACTCGATGTCCTGCCACGGGCCGTCGGCCTCGGCGGTCTCCCGGTTGAGGAACGCGGTGAACCGCACGGACGGCGCGGCGTCGCGCAGCGCCGGCAGCAGCTCCCGGGCGGCGACCTCCATCCCGCCGGTGTGACCGGGGACGAGGAAGACGAGGTTCAGTCCGACGTGCACTACGGCGTCCCGGCCCAGCCCGCGAGCGACGCGGCGAACCCGTCGGCGATCGCGGTCCAGTCGTAGCGCTCACGGGCACGGCCACGGCCCGCCTCGGCGAGCCGGACCCGCGCCTCTCGATCTCGCAGCAGCTCGACCACCACCTCTGCGAACCCGGCCGCGTCGTCGGCGATGCGGAGATGCACGTCATCGGTGACGTCGATCCCCTCCGCGCCGATCGTCGTGGACACCATCGCCCGCCCGGCCGCCAGCGCCTCGACGATCTTCAGGCGCGTCCCGCCGCCGGAGCGCAGCGGCGCGAGCGCGACCGCGGCAGAGGCGAGCAGCGGCGTGAGGTCGTCGACCCAGCCGAGCAGGTCGATCGCGGGATCCGCGGCGGCGAGCTGCTCGACGTCGGCCGGAGCGCCGCGCCCCACGACGGTCAGGCGCGCGTCCGGCTCGGAGCGGCGGATCAGGGGCAGGATCTCGGTCGCCAGCCAGCGCACCGCGTCGGCGTTCGGCGGGTAGGACAGCGTGCCCGTGAAGAGCAATCGGCCGGGCTCCCCGCCGGTCGCCTCGATCCCCGCCAGCCGGCTCGTGTCCGCGCCGTTGGGGAAGACCTCGACGGGCCCGACGCCGAACTCGCCCAGCGCAACGGCGTCCTGCTCCGAGCAGGCCGAGAAGAGCGAGTACCGGCTGAGCGCGCCCCGGAGATGACGCCGATAGCGGGCGGCCTCAGCGCCGAGCAGCGCCCCCCGCACCCCGGGCGCGGCGTCGGCGTCGCGCGCGATCTGGGTCCATGTCGCGTTGTTCGAGGCGAAGGTCGCCGGGATCGTCGCGGGGATGCGCCGCCCCCACTGCACGCAGAAGTCGTGCTCGACGACCACGGCCGCCGGTGGCTCGGCCAATTCGCGCTGGACCGTCTCCTCGATCTCCCGCCAGAAGACCTCGCCCTGCCAGCCCAGAAACGGCCGGCTGAGGAGCGGGCCGACCAGCGACGGATGCCGGAGATGCTCGCGAAGGGCCTCCTTCGCGCGGCTCTCCGGACGGGGGACGAGCACGAGCTCGACACCGTCGAACGTGGTCGCCCGCGCGCGCTCGGCCTGGTCGGCATACGAGGTCGCGACGACCACCGGGCGCAGTCCGCGACGGACCAGCCCGCCGAGCAGATGATGCGTCCGAATGGCACCGCCGATGCCGCCCGGTTCAGGGACCTCCGGGGTGAGCCACAGGACCCGGCTCACGGCACGACGATGCCCGTGAGAGCAGTTGAGTCCTCCGGCACGCCGGGAACTGTAGCGACGGCCGCTCGGATAGATTCGCCCACCGAATGGCATACGCGGACTGGCACGGACAGCCGGGCTACTGGCGGGACATCACCCGCCACTTCGACCCGGCAACACGACTTCTCGACCTCGGCTGCGGCAGTGGCTGGATCGCCGATCACTTCTCCGACTACACCGGGATCGACGGGTCGGAGGAGATGGTCGCCGCGGCCGCCGAGCGGGGCCGGCCGGTGCGGCTCGGTGACGTCACGCAGCCGCTGGACTTCCCTGACGCGTCCTTTGACGGCGTGATCCTGAAGGACCTGCTCGAGCACGTGCCCGACCCCGTCGCGGTCGTGCTGGAGGCCAAGCGCGTGCTGCGCCCCGGCGGCCTGGTCTTCGCTTCGTCCCCCGACGCGCAGCGCTGGGTCTGGGACGACTACACGCACCGCCGCCCGTTCTCGCGCAAGAGCTTCCGCCTGCTGTTCGCCGACCAGGGCTACGCGTCGGTGCAGGTCGGCTACGAGTCGGTCATGCCGGGCACGAGCATCATCAGCGGAGGCTGGACGGGCGACCGCCGGCCGCTTCCGCTGCGCTGGGCCGCGTGGCTGCCGTTCGTGCGGCGCAACGTCTGGGCCGTCGCCCGCGTCTAGAGCAGCGAGTCGTACAACGCGACGAGCGTCGTCGCGATGTCGTCCCACGTGGGGACCGCGGCGGGACCGGGTCGGCGATCCGCGATCTGTGCGACCGCGCCGGAAAGCCCGGCGATGTCGCCCACGATGACCACGTGCTCCGGGTACCGGGCGCGGAGCTCCTCGTGGGACGGGAGCGGCGAGACGATGACCGGCGCGCCCGCGCTGAGGGCCTCGAGCACCGCGAGGCTCTGCCCCTCCGCACCGCTGAAGTGCACGAGGCCCGAGGATCCCGCGAGGACCGCCCGGACGAGCGCGGCGTCGTGGATCTCACCGAGCCACCGAGCTCCCGCGGCGCCGACCGCACGCTCCCAGGCTGCGCGCTCGGACTCCCCGCCCTCGACGCCGCCGATCACGACCGGCACGACGTCCCCGCCCGCGAGCGCGGCGATGGCCTCGGCCTGGCGCTTGCGGGGCGACACCGAGCCGAGCAGAACGACGTACCGCTCCGGCAGGCCCAGTCCGGCCAGCGCCGCCGGATCCGCTGGCCCGACCGGCTCGACCCCGTTGCCGATCACCTCGACGCGATGCACCCGCTTGCCCGCGAGCCGGTAGACCAGCTGCTTCTCGTGCTCGGTCAGCGCGATGACCGCCGCGGCCCGCCGCAGGGTCGCGACCCGGGCGCGCGGCGCGAACGCCGGCAGCGGCAGATGGTGCGAGACCCACAGCGACCGCTCGGCCCGGCCCGGCGCGACGACCATGATCGGAGAGACCACGAGCGGCGCCGGGTTGCGGCGCCAGTACTCCAGCGGATGCCACACCTCGCGCTCGGAGCCGAACGCGTGGAGGATGTCGAACGGCCGGGGCTCACGGTGCTCGAATACGTGGAAGACCTCGTGGCCGGCCCGCGACAGCGCATCGCGGGTGCGTTCCATCTGCAGCTCGAGCCCGCCCCCGCCGAGACTGGCGGGAACGCCACCGAGCAGAGCGATCCGGAGCGGGCGGTGGGCCATCGGGCGGGCACTCTACGGGCCGCGAGTGGCCGTAAGCTCGTCGCCGTGACCGCGACCGCCCTTCCCGGCAGCGTGCAGGCATTCGTGCGTGAGGCCCCCGTGCAGCGCGGCGCCATCGCCGCCCACGTGCAGGCCGTCGCCGCGGAGACGAGCGCCGGAGCCCGCGTCCTCGACGCCGGTGCGGGCGAGGCGCCGTACCGCCCGCTCTTCACCCACTGCGAGTACCGGACCCACGACTGGGAAGCATCGCCGCACCCCGGCGCGCAGTCCGCCGACGTCATCGCCGACCTCGCCGAGCTGCCCCTTCCCGACGACGACATCGACCTCGTCGTCTGCACCGAGGTCCTCGAGCACGTCCCCGAACCGGGCCGCGCCCTGCGCGAGCTCGCCCGGGTCCTGCGCCCTGGGGGCCGGCTGCTGCTGACGGTCCCGTTCGTCGGCGAGCTGCACGAGGAGCCGCACGACTACTACCGCTACACCCCGTACGGGCTCGAGCACCTCCTCACCCAGGCGGGGTTCACCGACGTCGACGTTCAGCCGCTCACCGGGTGGTACTCGACGTTCGCCCACATCCTGCGGCACAACGCGCTGTCGACCCGCGACCCGTCCGGCGCCGGCAAGGCCACGTACGCCGTGTCGTTCCTGATCCTCGTCTTCTCCGAGCTCTACCGGCGCGTCGCGCCGATGCTGGATCGCCTCGACGAGCGCCGCGCGCTGCCGATCGGCTGGGCGGCGACGGCCCGGGTGCCGGACGCGTCCTGATGGGCGTCTCGCTCGGTCGCCACCGCGCGATCGCCACGATCATCACGGGGATCTCGCAGGCGCTGACGCTGTTCGGCGTCGCGCTGCTCGGCGTGCTGATCGCGGCGAAGTTCGGCTCGAACGCGGCGACGGACGGCTTCTTCTTCGCGAACTCCGTCTACGCGATCGTGCTGTTCGTCGGGCAGAGCCTGCGCACCACCTCCGTCGCCGCCCTGGTCGAGGACCCGAAGCGCAACGGCCCGGACCTCGCGGCCGCGATCGGCTGGTTCACGCTCCTGGCCGGGGCGCTGTTCGCGCTGCTGGCGGTCCTCGTGGTCCCCAGGGCGACCGGCGATCTCCCTCCTGAGGCGGAATCGACGGCGAACGAGACGCTCCTGATCCTCTGGCCGGCCGCCGGGATGCAGATGCTCGGCGGCCTGACCGCAGCGCTGCTGGCGACGCGGGAGCGGTACGCGCTTGCGGCGAACGCGTACGCCGTCGGCTCGTTCGCGGCGGTCATCGGCTTCGTCCTGTTCACACCGTCCGCGGGCGTCGACGGCGTGCCGCTCGCGCTGCTCCTCGGCGTGAGCGTGACGTTCACGATCCTCGTCGTCGGCGCCGCTCGCCGCGGCGGGCTCCCCCTCGGGCGGCCACGGCTCGGCGGCAGCCTCTTCCGTGCACGGCAGCTGCTGCTCGGCTCGGCGGCGCTGGTGGCGGCGCAGTTCGTGGTGACGTCCTCCGTCGCGTTCGCCGCGAGCGTCGGTGAGGGGTCCGCGACGACGTACTCCTACGCGGTGATGGCCGTGAGCTCGCTGCTGGCCGGCGCGGTGACTCCCGTCAGCGTGGTGTTCGCGCCGGTCGTCGCCCGCAGCTGGGACCGCACCCGCGCCTCCCTGGCCGGCTCATCCGTGCGCGCGTACCGCGCCGGCGCGCTGTTCACCGCGCCGCTGATCGCCGGGCTCCTCCTGCTCGGGCCCGAGCCCGCCGCCCACCTCCTCACGGCGCTGGATCAGGAGACGCTCGACGAGGTCTTCACGCTCGCTCTGATCCTCTCGCCGGCGCTCCTGACGACGCTGACGGCGACGATCCCGCAGCTCGGCATCCTCGCCCAGCAGCGGTTCGCCGAGCTCGCCGCCATGTCGCTCGGCGTCGTCGTCGTCCACGTCGCGCTGAGCGCCGGCGTCGTCGCCGCCGGAGGCGGACTGAACGCGCTGGCGGCCGTCGCGTCCTGCACGTCGGTGCTGCTGGTGGCGGGCGTCCTCGCCCTCGCGTTCGGACGCGACGCCTGGGGCGTGGCGTGGCGCATGGTCATCGCGACGGTGCAGATCGTCGTCCCGGGCGTCATCGCCTTCGCCGCCGCGGCGTGGCTCCTGCAGCCCGACGGCGACTTCCTCCCCGGCCTCGCGGCCTGGCTCATCGGCATGGCAGCGAGCAGCGTCTGGCTCTGGGTGCGCCGCGCCGACGAGCTGCGCGCGCTGGCGGCCGCCGTCCGTCGGACCGAGTCGTAGGGTGTCCGCCGAGATGGGCGGCCTGCGCGACAACCCCTGGGTCCAGCAGCACGTGATGCCGCCCGAGTACCTGTGCAATCACGTCGTCAACCGGATCCCGCTGGCGGGGCTGCGGATGCGGGCCTATGCGCTCTTGGGCGTGACCTTCGAGGACGTGGCGACGGGCGTGATCATGCTCGGCGCGACGATGGAGAAGCCGTCGATGCTGTCCATCGGCGCGCACTCGATCATCGGCGGGGACACCCTGCTCGACGCGCGGGGCGGGCTGACGATCGGCCGCCACGTGAACATCACCGGCACGGTCCGGTTCATGACCGCGAAACACGACGTCCGCGACCCGGACTTCGACGCGATCTTCGAGCCCATCGTCGTGGGCGACCGCGCGTGGATCGCGCTGGGCGCGACGATCCTCGGCGGCGTGACGATCGGCGAGGGCGCCGTCGTGGCCGCCGGCGCGGTCGTGACGAAGGACGTCCCGCCCTACGCGATCGTCGGCGGCACACCCGCAACCGTCATCGGCGAACGGACGCGGGACCTCCGCTACGAGCTGACGTACCGGCCCGACTGGCGCTGACCTCGTCGACTATCGTCGCGCGCCGTGCCTCGCCGACGACTGATCCCGCGCAACCCCGGTAAGGCCGTGCTCGACGCCGTCGGCCTGACGGTCGGGCGCGTCCCGAGCCCCGAGCGCATCGCCACGACCCACCCGGACCTCGGCGGCGACGAGCAGTTCGTCCGGATCACCGAGCGGGTGTGGCCGTACACGATGACGTCGATCGAGCGGCTCTGGGCGCTGTACGAGGCGGTCCGCTACGTCCGCGGTTCGGGCATCGAAGGCGCCTTCGTCGAGTGCGGCGTCTGGCGCGGCGGCAGCTCGATGCTCAGCGCGCTCACGCTCCAGGCCGAGTCCGCGGCCGACCGCGAGCTGTACCTGTACGACACCTTCGAGGGCATGAGCGACCCGACCGAGCACGACGCCGGCCGGCACGAGCCCGACCTCGCCGACGAGTGGGACCGCTTCAAGGGCGACACGGCGCACCCCGTCTTCGCCCACGCCTCGCTCGACGATGTCCGCGCGAACATGGCCGCCACCGGCTACGACGCCGACCGCATCCACTACGTGCAGGGCAAGGTCGAGGACACGATCCCCGCGACGCTCCCCGGGAGCATCGCGCTCCTGCGCCTGGACACCGACTGGTACGAGTCGACCAAGCACGAGCTCGAGCACCTCTACCCGCTGCTCGCGCCCGGCGGCGTGCTGATCATCGACGACTACGGCTACTGGGCCGGCGCGCGCCGGGCCGTGGACGAGTGGCTGGAGACGCTGCCGTCGCCGCTGCTGCTCACCCGGGTGGACGACACCGCCCGACTCGCGCTCAAGCCGTTCGCGTAGGCTGCCCGCCTCATGTCCAAGAGCGCACTTATCACCGGAATCACGGGTCAGGACGGGTCGTACCTGGCGGAACTGCTGCTGGAGCAGGGCTATGAGGTCCACGGCATGGTGCGCCGGGCATCGACGGAGAAGTTCGACCGTATCGAGCATCTGCGCGACAAGATCACGCTGCATCAGGGCGACCTGCTCGATCAGCGCTCGTTGGTCGACACGTTCCGCGCTTCGAAGCCCGATGAGATCTACAACCTGGCGGCGATGAGCTTCGTCGCGACGTCGTGGGTGCAGCCGACGTTGACGGCGGAGTTCACCGGTGTGGGTGTGACGCGGGTGCTGGAGGCGATGCGTGAGGTGTGTCCTGAGGCGCGCTTCTACCAGGCCTCCTCCAGCGAGATGTTCGGCAAGGTGCTCGAGGTCCCGCAGACCGAGGACACGCCGTTC
>JAEMSV010000242.1 GCA_016462625.1 Solirubrobacteraceae bacterium
GCCGGGGGTTGGGCTGGGCGAAGCCCTCGCCGCGCAGGATGTCGAGGACCTGCTCGGTCCGGCGGCGCGCCATGGCGGCATCGTCCTCGCCCTCGGCGGGCTCGGCACCGAAGTGGCGCCAGCCGTCGATGACCTGCTCGGGCGAGCCGCGGCTGATGCCGAGCTGCAGCCGGCCGCCGGCGATGATGTCCGCGGCGCCCGCGTCCTCGGCGAAGTAGAGCGGGTTCTCGTAGCGCATGTCGATCACGCCGGTGCCGATCTCGATGCGGCTCGTCCGCGCGCCGATCGCCGCGAGCAGCGGGAATGGCGAGGCGAGCTGGCGGGCGAAGTGGTGCACGCGGAAGTACGCGCCATCGGCGCCGAGCTCCTCGGCGGCGACGGCCAGGTCGATCGACTGCAGCAAGGCGTCGCTGGCGGTCCGCGTCTGGCTTCCGGGCTGCGGTGACCAGTGGCCGAAGGAGAGAAAGCCGATGCGCTTCATGCTGAGTCAGTAAAGCGTCATAGACTCCGCGCCGTGCGCCGCCGAGTGACGTTTTCGCGGAACTTCACGATCTCGCTGTCGCGCACGTGCGTGTCGCACTGCAAGTACTGCGCCTTCCAGACGCACCAGCCGCATCTCCACGAGCCCGACGAGGTCGAGCGGCTGCTTGACGATGCGGTCAAGCGGCGCGCCAAGGAGCTCCTGATCCTCACCGGCGACCGGCCGGCGGATCACCCCGGGGTGCAGGCCCGGCTCGACGCGCTCGGGTTCGAGGACTTCGTCGCGTACGTGGTCTGGGTCTGCGAGAAGGGCCTGGAGCGCGGCCTGCTGCCGCACACCAACCTCGGGGCGCTCGAGCGCGATGAGCTGGCCCGCCTGCGGACCGCGACCGCGTCGCAGGGGCTCATGCTCGAGTCGCTGCGGGACGACCTGATCGCCCATCAGGGCTCGCCGACGAAGGACCCGGCGCTGCGTCTGGAGACCATCCGCAACGCCGGCGAGCTGAAGATCCCGTTCACGAGCGGCATCCTGGTCGGCATCGGCGAGACACCGGAGGATCGGGTCGACGCGCTGCGCGCCCTCGCCGAGGTCAACGCCGAGTACGGCCACCTGCAGGAGGTCATCCTCCAGAACTACGTGCCGCATCGCCGCTACCACGGCGAGGAGCCGGCGGACATCGCGACGGACGCCGCCGATGCGTACTGGCGCACCGGCCTGGGCGAGCCGCCGCAGCACCAGACGCCGCCGTGGGCCTCGCAGGTGACGATCGAGGAGCTCGAGGACCTCGTGCGGGTCGCCGGCGAGCTGCTTCCGGGGGTCGGGATCCAGGTACCGCCGAACCTGTCCGAGCACTGGCCGCGCCTCGTCGCTGCGGGTGCGAGCGACCTCGGTGGGCTCTCTGCCAACGGCGACCACATCTCGCCGGAGCACCCCTTCCCGTCGCCGCCGCAGGTGCGCAAGCGGATGGGGCAGGACGGGGTCGCGGTCGCCGAGCGGCTCTGCGTCTACCCGCAGTACCTCAATCCGGAGTGGGTCGACCCGGCGGTCCTCGACACCGTGACCACGAAGTACTGGAGCTTCATCCCGCGCGGCAGCTCAGGGCGGCGCGAACAGCGGGAGATCAGGCGCGACCTGGTGCCCGCCGCGATCGCGAAGGGCCGTGAGGGCGCCGCGCTCTCCGAGGACGAGCTGACCGCGCTCTTCGCCGAGGACCGGCCCGAGGCGATCGAGGACCTGCGTCAGGCCGCCGACGAGCTGCGGGCCGAGCTGGCGGGCGACACCGTGACGTTCGTCGTCAATCGCAACATCAACGTGAGCAACGTCTGCACCGTCGGGTGCGCGTTCTGCGGCTTCGGCCAGTCCAAGCGCTCGCCCGACGCCTACGAGCATTCCCGTGCGGACTTCGTGCGCCGCGTGAACAGGGCGGTCGAGTACGGCGCCACCGAGCTGTGCATCCAGTCGGGCATCCATCCGGACTGGGACCTGGAGGACTACCTCGGCTGGTTGCGGCTCGCCAAGGAGACCGCGCCGCAGCTGCATCTCCACGCGTACTCGCCGATGGAGATCGCGCACATGGTCGACGTGACCGGGCTGCCGCCGGTCGAAGTCTTCGGGCGGTTGCGCGAGGCCGGTCTCGGCTCGACGCCGGGCACCGCGGCGGAGGTGCTGCACGACGGGGTCCGGGAGCGGATCAGCCCGAACAAGCTGCCGGTCGACCGGTGGGTGGAGATCATCGAGGCGTCGCACGCCGCCGGTCTGCGCTCGACGTCGACCGTGATGTTCGGCCACGTCGAGGAGCCGTGGGAGCTCGCCGAGCACATGCGCGTGATCCGCGAGCTCCAGGAGCGGACCGGCGGACTGACCGAGTTCGTGCCGCTCTCGTTCATCCCGTTTCAGACGCTGCTGGGCCGGACGCACGGGATCGAGGAGATCTCCCGCGAGGAGAACCTCAAGCACACCGCCGTCTTCCGGCTCGCGCTCGGGAAGACCATCCCCAACGTCCAAGCCTCCTGGGTGAAGATGGGCGTCGAGGTGGCCACCGAGTCGCTGCGCTGGGGCGTCAACGATCTCGGTGGCACGCTCATGGAGGAGTCGATCAGCCGGCTCGCGGGCAGCTACCACGGCGTCAAGCTCGACCCGCCCGAGCTCATCGCCGCGGCGCACGCCGCGGGACGGCCGGCGGCGGAGCGCACCACGCTGTACGAGGTGCGCACCCGCCATCCGCTGGCCGTCGCTGCCTAGCGGTACTTCGTGAACAGCTCCCGGGCCTTCGCGCTCAGGGCGCCCTTCTCGCCGTTCGTCGAGGTCGTGAGCCCGAAGTAATGCTCGCGCTCGGACGTCTCGCCGTGGGCCCGGTAGTCGGTCCCCATGTAGAGGACGACGCGCGCGACGCCGGCGGTCTTCAGGCCCGTGACGATCTGCTCGGTGACGTTGGCCGCCTCCGCGTAGGTCATCGCGGTGTTCCAGCCGTAGTTGTTCGGCGTGCCGCCCTGGAGCATCGTGCGGCCGTCGTCGGTGGAGACACCGACCTCGCTGGCCCAGATGGGGGTGTCGCTCCAGCCGACGGCCGCGAGATCCTCACGCACCTGCACCAGGCGGTTGGCGTAGCCGGGGCCGTACGGGTGGAACTGCACGGCGCCGGGGCGGGTGCCGATGGCCTTCATCGCCTTCATGACCTCGAGACCCGGACGGTGCGACCGGTTGGCCGAGTCACCGACGGCGATGAGCGTCATGAGCGGGTTCGCCGAGAGGACGGCGTCCTGCGCGGCCTTGTACGACCGGGCGTAGGCGGCGTAGTCCCAGCCGGGGTTCAGCCATGGCTCGTTGCCGAACTCGATCGCCTCGATGCCCTTGATCGTCGCCCAGGTGCCGAGGTTGCGGCTCTCGGTCTCGGACGGCGGAGCGTCGTTGAAGTCAACGAGGGCGATGATCCGGGCGCCGTTCGCGGCGTACTTGTCGGCGATGGCCTGCACCTGGGCGCGGGACATGCCGGCGCTGAGACCGCCGACACGGACGAGGCCGGGCTTCAGGACCTGGGTGGCCTTGTAGTCGATGTCGCGGGCGCCGCCGTGCATGCCGAGCATGAACGCTGAGCTGGGCGTGGGGGTCGGCGTGGGCACGGGCGTGGGCGTCGGGGTCGGGACG
>JAEMSV010000243.1 GCA_016462625.1 Solirubrobacteraceae bacterium
GGTCAGGAGCGGGCCAGCGGCGACAGGCGGTCCGCCCAGGGCCGGGCCGCCTCGATCTGCGCCGACAGCGACAGCAGCTCGCCCTCCTGCGCGGGGCGGCCGATGAGCTGGACGCCGATCGGCAGGTCGTCGCCCTCGCGCGCGGCGATGGGCAGCGAGATCGCGGGCTGGCCGGAGATGTTCAGCGCCGCGGTGAACGGCGTGAACGTGCCCGAACGGGCGAACGCCGCGGCCGGATCGCTGCTGCGCGGGTCGACCTCGCCGAACGGCACCGCGACCTCGGCGAGTGCCGGGGTCAGCACCGCGTCGTAGTCGTCGGTCCAGGCGACGAGCGCCCGGCCGAATCCCTGCAGCTGCGCGCCGGCGATCTCCGCCGCGACCGCGTTCAGCTCCCGGGAGCGCTCCCACAGCCACCAGCTCAGCGGCTCCACGTCGTCGGCCGTCGGCTCGCGGCCGGCGATCATCCCGGCGAAGGCCATCTGCGCGCACACGGCGGGGCCGAACGAGGCGGTGAAGATGGCCGCCATCTCCGTCGACTGCCACGGCGGGTCGGCTTCGACGACCTCGTGGCCGAGCGAGGCGAGGAGCTCTGCGGTCTCGCGCACGACCGCGATGACCTCCGGCGCGACCTCCGCCCCCGCGATCGGCGGCAGCGTCGTGACGGCGATCCGCAGGCGGCCCGGCTCGCGGGCCGCGGTGACCGCGAACGGCTCGGCCGGGGGCGGCGCCCAGGCGACGTCGCCCAGCACCGGCCCGGCGAGCACGTCGAGCAGCGCGGCGGTCTCGGCGACGGTCCGCGTGAGCACCCCATCCTGGACCAGGAACTGGTAGCCGATCTCCGGCGCCAGGGAGATCCGGCCGCGCTGGGGCTTCAGCCCCACGAGGCCACAGCAGGCCGCCGGGATCCGCGTCGACCCGCCGCCGTCGTTGCCGTGGGCCAGCGGGAGCATGCCCGCCGCGACCGCGGACGCCGATCCGCCGCTCGAGCCGCCCGACGTGCGCGTGAGGTCCCACGGATTGCGCGCCGGCCCGCCCGCGGTGGGATCGGTGACCGGCAGGATGCCCCACTCGGGCAGCTTGGTCGCGCCGACGATGACGAAGCCCGCCGCGCGCAGCCGCGCCGTGACGTTGTGGTCGCCCGGCGGCACGAACGTCTCGGGCGTGAAGTCCGAGCCGAACCGCAGCGGGATGCCCGCGACCGCCCGGTTGTTCTTGATGGCGATCGGCACGCCCGCGAACGGGCGCTCGTCGCCGGCGCCGATCGCGTCGGCGGCCGCGCGAGCGCGCTCATCATCGACATGGACGAACGCGCCGACCTCGCCGTCGAGCGCGGCGATTCGGTCGAGCGCGAGGTCGGTCAGCTCCCGGGCGGTGATCTCGCCGTCGCGCACCAGCGCGGCGAGCTCGATGGCGGAGCAGGTCAGCAGCTGGTGATCGGGCACGCGCCGACCTTATGGGCGGGCGGTACGTAACCTGTTATCTTGTTCTATATGGTTACTCCGGAACGTCAGGTGGATATGGATCTCCCTGACGTGCTGGAACTCCCGCTCGCCAGCGGTGCGCCGTACTGGTACTGGCTCGGTGGGCGGCCCTCCCTCGACTTCGTCAACACCCTGCGCGAGCGCTGGCGCCGGAACGTCGAGACGCTGACCTCCTTCGCCGACCTCGAGGCGTGGCTGCACCAGGCCGACCTGCTTCCCGACGACGCCCGGCCGACCCGCCGCTCGCGGGCCACCGTGCTCGAGGAGGCCCGCGCGCTGCGCGAGGCGATCGATGTCTGTGTGACCGCCACGGTCGCCGGGCGCCCCCTCGATCCGGCCGCGATCACGACGATCGACGACTGGCTGGTGCACGCCGGCTCTCGTCCGCAGCTCGCGGTCGGACCGGACGGGGTCCCCGCCCTCGGCGAGCGCGACGCCGCGGACTCCCCCCGCCGCGCGCTCGGCACGATCGCGCTGGACGCGGCGACGATGCTCGGGACCGCGGCCCAGACCGGTCGGATCAGAATCTGTGCTGCCGACGATTGCTCGGCTCGCTTCTACGACCGCTCGCCTGCCGGCAGGCGGCGCTGGTGCTCGATGCAGACCTGCGGCAACGCCGCGAAGGTCCGCGCGCACCGTGCCCGGGCAAAGGGGGCGGCCGCGTGACCGCTGACGAGCGCGCAGAGGTCGATCGCCTGGTCAGTGGCCGCGGGGCCGGCCCGTATCGCTGGGTCGTCCTCGGGGTCGGCGCACTCGGCGCGGGCGCCTTCGCCGCGCTGCGCATGGGCCTTCCGTCCCTTGGTCCCGCGATCCGCGACACCTACGGCCTGACCCTCGGTCAGGTCGGCCTCGCCTTCTCCGCGCTGGCCGTCGGCACGATGGTCACGCTCCTGCTCTGGGGCATGCTCACCGACCGCATCGGCGAGCGCCCGGTGATGGTCGCCGGCCTCATGGGCGCGGCGGTCGCCCTCGTCGGCGCCGGGCTGGCGACCGGGTTCGGAGGCTTCCTGCTCGCGCTGTTCGCCGCCGGCGCGATGGGCGCCAGCGCGACCGGCGCCTCGGGCCGCGCGATCATGGGCTGGTTCGGATGGCGCGAGCGCGGCATGGCGCTCGGCATCCGCCAGATGGCGCTCCCACTCGGCGGCGGTATCGGCTCGCTCACGCTGCCCGCGCTCGCCGCGGGCGTCGGCGGGCTGCGCCTTGCCTTCTTCGTCCTCGCCGGGCTCATGCTCGGCGCGGCGCTGGCGTGCCTGGTCTTCATGCGCGAGGCGCCTGAGCGCCCGCAGGTCATCAAGCCCGCGCCTTCGACGCCCCCGATGAAGGACCGCCGCCTCTGGCGCCTGGGCGCCGGGAGCGCCTTGCTGGTCTTCGCCCAGTCGGCGATGCTCGGCTTCCTCGTCCTGTTCCTGCACGACGAGCGCGGCGTCCGCCCTGAGCTCGCCGCCCTCGGGCTCGCCGCGGTGCTGCTCGTCGGCGCCGCCGGGCGCGTCTGGGCCGGCCGCGTCTCCGACCGCCAGGCCCGCAGGATCGCCCCGATGCGCCGCCGCGCGCTCGTCGGCGGCGGGCTGCTCCTTGCGCTCGCCGCGCTGACCACCGCGCCGATGGCGATCGTCGTCCCGCTCGCGCTCGCCGCGGGGGTCTCGACGATGACCTGGAACGGCCTCGCGTTCACCGCCGCCGCGGAGATCTCCGGCCGCGCCCGGGCCGGCACCGCGATGAGCATGCAGAACACGATCGTCGCCATCGGCGGCGCACTCAGCCCCGCGGTCTTCGGCGCCGCCGTCGAGACGGTCGGCTGGGCGCCCGCGTACGTCGCGCTGGCCGCCGGCCCGCTCGCGGCCTACCTCGTCCTCGCGCCCCTCGTGGGCGAGGAGGATCGCCGGGTGGCGCAGCGCACGGCCAGGCTGCGGCGATCTGCGAGCCTGAACACCCACCCCGAACCCGCATCCGCACGCTAGGAGACGACGTGAGCACTGTTGAGACTGAGGTGAAGTCGGGCCTCGAAGGCGTCGTCGCCTTCGCCAGTGAGATCGCCGAGCCCGACAAGGACGGCGGCGCGCTGCGCTACCGCGGCGTCGACATCGAGGACCTCGTCGGCCAGGTGCCGTACGAGAAGGTCTGGGGCCTGCTCGTCG